>JAUYSD010000318.1 GCA_030696505.1 Sulfuritalea sp.
CTGGCCGAATCGCAGGGACAGGTGCTGTTTGTCTGGATGCATCCGCTATTGACCTGATCCGATGGCAGCAAGCAAGACCTGGTACGTGTACCTGATCGAATGCAGCGACGGCTGTCTGTATACCGGGATCGCGGTCGATCCGGTCGCGCGTTTCCAAGCCCACCGACAGGGCCGCGGCGCACGCTACATGCGCCTGCATCCGCCATTGCGCCTGCTGGCGACGGAGGCGCACCCCGACCGCTCGGCGGCCTCGAAGGCCGAGTACCGCATCAAGCAGCTCTCGGCGGTTGAAAAACGCGCCTACGCGGCCGGCATGACGAGCGCTGCTTCACCCTTCTGAGCCGCATCCCGCCATGATCGTTTTTTCCCACGCCAACAGCTATAGCGCCTCGACCTACCGCCAGTTGTTCGACGGCTGGCGCGCCGCCGGCCACGAGGTGGCCGCGGTCGAGCACTTCGGCCACGACGCACAGTTCCCGGTCGATCGTCGCTGGCGCGGCATGACGCAGCAACTCACGGCGCTGATCGACAGCCTCGCGCCGCCGCGCGTGTGGCTGGTCGGGCATTCGATGGGCGGCTACCTGAGCCTGCTGGCGGCCGGCCAGCGCCCGGAGCGCGTGCGCGGCATCGTGCTGCTCGATTCGCCGATCGTTTATGGCTGGAAATCGGGGCTGATCAGCGTGGTCAAGGCCGTCGGCCAGATGGACCGCGTGTCGCCCGCCGCGGTGGCGGTCAAGCGCCGCGACCGCTGGCCGGACCTGGGCGAAGCGCACCGGCACTTTTCCGCCAAACCGATGTTCGCCCGCTGGCATCCGGCCATCCTCGACGACTATGTCCGTTTCGGCACCGAGCAGGACCCGGCGGACAGCGCCGGGACGGCGCGCCGCCTGAGCTTTCGTCCCGCGATCGAAGCCAAAATCTACTCGACCGTGCCGCACCGGCTGGTGCCTTACCTGCGTCTGCATCCGCCGGGCGGGCCGGTGGCCTTCGTCGCCGGCACACGCTCGCGCGAGGTGCGCCAGGTCGGGCTCGCCGCCACGCACCGCATCACGCAGGGGCGCATCAGCTGGCTAGAAGGCTCGCATCTGTTTCCCTTCGAGAAGCCCGAGGAAACCGTGCGCGAAGTACTGGCCTGGATGCAGCGGCTCGACGCGCTGGTCATGGAGCGCGAGTAGCAGGCGCGGCGAGAATCAGGAGGCGGCCGCCTGGTCGCCTGGCCGTCGGATCATGGTGAGCGTTTATCCGTTCGTGCTATGTGCGATAGCCCACAGAATGTTCCAGGCGGAATCGGATAGTCTGGTTCGGCACCAGACCCGGAAGGATTCCGGAGCGGTATCATTTTTTTCTTGGCCGCAGTGAGACCCCAATGATCGAACTGGAGGACAGAAAATGCGCTACGTAATCGTTGTGCTTTGGATGTTGTTTTGCTCGGTGACTGCGGCCCTTGCCCAGGTGAGCATCAGCATCGGGATCAATCTGCCCTTGTTCCCAACCCTTGTTCAGGTGCCGGGCTACCCGGTCTATTACGCGCCGCGCCTGAATTCGAATTTCTTCTTTTACGACGGCATGTACTGGGTATACGAGGGGGACAACTGGTACTCGAGTACCTGGTACAACGGACCCTGGTGGCTTGTGGGTCCCGAGTATGTGCCGCTGTTCGTGCTGCGAATTCCGGTCCGCTACTACCGCAATCCTCCCATGTATTTTCGCGAGTGGCGGTCCGATGCGCCGCCGCGCTGGGGACATCACTGGGGCCACGAATGGGAGCAGCGTCGCAGCGGATGGGACAGATGGGAGCGCAATGCTGTTCCCGCACCAGCCCCTTTGCCTGTCTACCAGAAAAAGTATTCGGGGGATCGATATCCGAGAGCGGAGCAGCAGCACGAGCTCAACAGCCGCAACTACCGCTACCAACCGCGCGATGCGGTAGTGCGGCAACATTACCAGGAGCAGGCGGCGCGGCCCGCGTCGTCCCGTCAGGATGCGCCGCCGCAGAGAACCCCCAGGCAGCAGGACGAGCAGCGCGCCAATCCGCCAGCCAGTCCGGTCGTCCCGCGCTCGCAGTCGCCGCAAAAAGGCGATGAAGACGGCAGGCGGTCAGGCCCAACTCAACAAGCTCCGACGCGACAGAGAGACTCCGCGGTCGATGCTCAGAAGCAGCAGCCACAGGCTGTCCAGCGCGAGCAGCAGATGCCAGGACCCGGCCAGGAAAGCCGTGGCAAGGGAGCATCGCAGGAATCGAGGCAGGAGCAGGAGAAGCTGCGCGAGAAAGAGCGTGAGAAAGAGCGCGAGCAACGCGAAGAGCGACGTCAGGAGCGCAACAGGTAATTCGGATCCCGAAATCGATCGGCACACAGGAAAAAAAGGCCTCAGGAGCGATCCTGAGGCCTTGTTATTTGATCCAGTGCTTGAATGAAGGTGGAGGCCGTCGGGCAGGAATTGCCCGGGCGTGCGGTGCAGTCTGGCGCTATCGTCACTTGATTGTTAGTAGCTTATAAGCTACATTGAAGGCATGTTCGAAGTCTTCCGATACCAGACGGCAAGCGGTGATGAACCCATCACTGACTGGCTGCAGTCCTTGCGGGACAAGCAAGCGCAGGCAAAAGTGAGACTCCGCCTGAAGCGTTTGGAAGCCGGAATCTTCGGCGATTGCGAGCCGGTTGGTGAGGGTGTTCTGGAATTGAGGGAGCATCTTGGTGCAGGGTATCGGGTCTCTCGGCCGGCACGGTCACTCGATCGTCATTCTTCTCTGCGGCGGATCGAAGAAGACTCAGGTATCAGACATCAGGAAAGCCAAGGAATATTGGGACGACTGGAAACGGAGGCAGGCATGAGCAAGAAGATAACGGCAGCAATTTCCCATCACGAACGTGAATTGGCGGAGCTTCGTGCCGATCGGGAACTGGCCGTGGCATACCTCAAGGCGGCAATGGAATCGCTCGATGATCCGGATGATCGTGCCGCTGGACTATTGGCATTGCGAACCGTTGCGGAGGCTTACGGCGGGCTGGGTGCCGTAGCTGCCGAAGCGGGTATCAGCAGGGAATCGCTATACCGCGCGCTCTCGGCCAAGGGTAATCCAACGTTGAAAACCATCCTGGCGGTGCTGAAGGCAGTCGGGATGAGGCTTTCGGTAGAACCGGGACAACACGTTGCGGCTTGAGCGACTGACCGGGCAACCGCTAAGGTGTCTCCAAGTAGCCACCAAAGCAAAAAGTTGGCGCTGGAGAGTAGGCTGGCGCGAAGCTATTTGGGTGGAGTGGAACGGGGGCAGCGGAATATTGCGTTGACGAATATCTGCAAGTTGGCGGAGGCCCTATAGCTGGATTCGTATGTTTTGCTCCAGTGCTTAGCGTGACAGGTCGTGCTGCCTGCTGCGCTGAGGGAAGTGATGTTGTCTTGTACAATCATCAAACGACTAAGGGCGCTGGCGGCAGATATGCGATCATGCGCCGGTAAGAGGACATGAATGTGTGCCATCTAGCAGTGGATGCTGTTCATCTGGCAACGTTTTTGTATCTTCGGAGAAGATAATGGCATGCAAATTTTGTGAGATCGGCGCGGGGCGCTACAAAAACGAGATAGACCGGCCGATTATTGAAAGTGCCGATTATTTCGCGGTTAGTTCCATTGGCGGTTTCGTTCCTGGCTGGACGCTAGTCTTCCCCAAAGAACATAAGTTCAATATGTCTGGTGATTATCGCAATCCTTCGCTTCACGAATTCCTTCGCAAGGTTACTGCTGTGGTCAGCAAGGAATACGGCAGATGTGTACATTTCGAGCACGGGGCTGCGAAAATGGACTCACAGACAGGGTGCGGCGTTAATCACGGTCACTTTCATATCGTCCCATTTTCGAAGAGCATTGAGACCCTAGCTACATTGCACCATGCCGATTATGGATGGAAGAACGTGCTAGCGGGTGACATCGAGAATCGGTGTAATGGCACCGAATACTTGTTTTGTAGCGACGGATTCGGGGCGGCCGAACTGACCGGCTTGCTGTCCATCTTGGACAATTCTGAGTCGCAGTTTTTTAGAAAGCTGATCGCTTCAGCGATTGGATTGGACTCGCTGTACGATTACAAGAAGTACAGGTTCGAAGAACTGTCTGCCGATACTTCAATTCGTTTGCGGAACTGTTTTACATCTGCTGATACTACAGCAGCCTGACGTCCATGACGAATAAGGATCAGCCAACAATCTCTGGTACGCAGACCGGTCCCTCCGAAGAGTCTTCGGAGGCCGTAGCATCGGAAGATGCAGGGAATGTCGTGCGCCCTCTTTCCAAATGGACCCCGGGCGATCCAACTGACGGAAGGCAGAAATATCAGTTTGAGAGTTCATACCCGCTGGGCTGTCGTATCGAGATTTTTGCCGAAGCACTGTACTTGACTGGACTTATGGTCTTCGGTGCATATCTGCTCATTTGGTACATGGCTGGCAATTTTCCATTGCTCGTCCTTGGGATACGGGGGGATGAATTGCCCAAAGCCGTCCACCAACTGATTGCATTACCGATCACTGGGCTTATGGGCGGAACCATGTTCGGGCTGAAATGGCAGTATCGTGTCAGCGCCAGGGGCTGGTGGCACAAAGATCGGAGGGTTTGGCGGCTTTGTTCCCCGTGGCTTTCTGCTGCGCTCTCCATGATGATCGGAATCACAATCGACGGTGGGTTGCTCGGGCTCTCGTTCCGCCACGAGGCAGCGAATGCCACTTCGACCTTGCTCAGCGTAGGTTTCGTTACCGGATATTTTGCTGACTCGGCCTTGGCAAAACTGCAAGACGTCGCCTCCGTGGTCTTCAGCACGTCACAGTCCGGTCCGCCAAAGTAACCCGCACTGGCTTTGAAACGTACTGAGCCCGAAGTCCTGCACTCGCTCCGCCTAATATCACTTAGGGGAGGTATAGAGCTAGAGCCATCGGCAGTACGCCCTGAAATGGTGGGGCTAAAGGCTTTCGGTTTGGCATGCCTGCCAAACGTTTGGGTGCCACCGTTTTGTGTCTTGGACCAATCACTCGTAAAGCATGTTGTATCTACGGGTGACATCGCGCCGTTGGAAGTGCATCTTGCAGCGCTGGAGTGGTATTGCGCGGTCGAAGCTGAGGGCCTCATTGTTCGATCCAGCGCAGTAAACGAGACGATTCAGTCACGAGGCCAACTTGTTTCTCATCGCTGTACCAAGGAGCAGCTCTTAAACGCCTTGACGCGATGTATAGGCGAAACGAGCGACTGCGAACATTCTGTTCACTGGGTTATCCAGCCCTATATTTCTCCAGTACGCCAAGGACATCTTTCAAACGAACGGAGGATGTCTTTGGCAAAGCGGGACTGGGTGTTGGAATTTGAGAGCAACGGGTCCACAACGGCTTGGGAGCCAAAGCCAATTGCCATTAGAAAGTGGCGTGAAGGCACTGAGCTGACCATTGCGCTATTAACATGCAGCGCAGCAATTGAAATTGATGGCGTCCTTCGTACCCCCGTCCACTGGGCCAGCGACCGTAGGCTAAGGCTCCACTTCGAATGGGTATGGAACGGGGCACAAGTTTATATTGTCCAGTCCGACCTATGCGACGAGCCGGTCGGAGTAAATCCATACGAACTCTTACCGAGAACTATTCCGTCGGCACGGACTGACGCACTGCGGTGTTTTCGTAAGGCAACAAAAAACGATTTCGATAAATATCGAAAGCTGAGCAACACAAAGCTTTACACAGACCTGGGTTATAAGCTGCCGGATTTCTTCGTTCTCGATGACCTCCGATTTATCGAAGAACTGATCGCTGGCAATTTATCTGCCGCTTTGTTGGACGATTTGAAAGTACTTACGACACGGCCCCTAGTTGTCCGAACGGATGGGATAGGCATTCCTCCTGAAGACCGCCAAATGTTACCTCGCAGCGATGAGCTACGAAGTGTTCCCGCTGTAGTGGAATGGTTTTCAACTAAGCTTCGTGGTGCATCCGAGCAGATCAAGCAGCACTTCGGCAAGCTCGTGTTTATATGCCATCACTATATTCCAGCCGCGGCCTCGGCATGGAGCTATGCCGAACCCAACAAGCGAATTGTGAGAATCGAGGCGCTTTGGGGAATTCCCGAAGGAATGTACTGGTTTAGCCACGACGCATACGAGATTGATACTGGCGATACCGCCCTAAGCCGCGCTGAAGCTAATGTGAAAAAGTTTCGGCTATCGAAAAGAGAGCGTTATAAGGAGTGGTACATTGCTCCGGACGAGCTGGGCGTCTGGTGCGCGCATCGGACTGGTTCGAAGCATGACTGGAAAGGCACTCTTAAAGAAGAATGGCATACGGAAATCGCCATTACTACCAGGAGGATTGCCGAAGCGCTGGGCCACCCGATTAATCTCATGTGGTTTCTTGACTTGCACAAGGAAGCGTCGAGTCACGTCATTCTTCCTTGGTTTCACGAGAAGTCAGAATTGGTGAAGGGTGGATTGAAGGGCTCCCCAAGACACAAGTATTCACATTCGAAGATAGTTGAGATTCGCACCTCAGCAGATTTGCATGCGCTGTCGGCAAAGGTGAACAACGATGACTTGCACGGGGTAAGCCGAATTACGGTCACGCCATCCGATTCTGAATTGGTTCGAAATCTCAGTTTTCTAGCCGACCTCGCCAAGATTGCTATTCAGGCGCAAGCCACCATTGAACTGAGCGGCGGCGTCCTTTCTCATGTCTTTTACATCCTGTCGAGAGCTGGCTGTGCTGTTGAAGTGGTCGACTTGTTTGGCGCAAAGGAAGAGACGCTTGTATTCCGCAAATTGGTGCGAGACAAGATTCCGGCATCGATAGTGAACAAGGGCGAACAAGTTATTCAAGTAACGCTACGCGGCGAAAACTTGTTAGTTGCTCTGAAAGCGAAGCTGGTAGAGGAGGCCATTGAGGTCGCGGATTCAAGTTCTACGACTGAAATTGTGGAAGAGTTGGCAGATGTACAAGAAGTCGTCTATGCGATAACGAAGCACCTCAAGCTCAGTAAAGCGAATGTCGAAGCAGTGCGGAAGGAAAAACGCGAGAAGCGTGGAGGCTTTGACGAGGCGAAAGTACTTGTCCAAACATCGGCGCCGGGAAGCCTCGTAGAGCACCTGGACCGAGCCGATAACTCGGACCTTTTTGATCCTGCATTCCTCCCCCAACGGCGTTCATCTCTACTTGAGCCAGATATCAATCTTCATCAAGACTTCAAGTCACAAGGGTCAAGCAAGGAACGCTTCCTGGAGATCGAGTTTCCGGCCGCGCTACCCTCCCCCGTTAACCGTGTAACCGAGTTCTTCGTGTCCGGGGTTACTGAATCGGGGAAGATTGAAATTCCTTTGGTAGGCGAATGGGCGCTATCGCGGAATGGCGCACAAGTGACTGTTCGACTTTCCCTGCGGGACAAGCCTTTGGAAGATAAACCGCTGCAAGCTGAGTTCGACTTCGAATAAGGCATTGAGCCAAGCTTGATTGACTGCTTGATTCAACTTCCTACGGGCAGCGTTTCACACAAGGCGGCTAGGAGTGCGGGAACTCCCGTCGAGATGATATATGGGTGAAGGCAATGTCAATTGCATCACCTCCCTGCGAATAGGCTCTGGAGCCGTTTGAATGACAGCAGGAACATGACGAACCGGTTGACGACGGACCAGCCATGCCCGATCATCCGTTCTGTTCACAAGGGGATTCCAACCAAATCCATGCGTTATGTATTAACAATGTTTTGGGGCTAAACGTTAGGGGGGAAGTAAATGAGTCAGGAGGTAAGAACACTTAAGCTAAAAGACTTGGTGCTCTGGACCGAAAACCCAAGGGACTCTATCGACGAAAAGGCCACGGACCAAGACGTAGTGGACAGAGCCCTTGAGGACGAGCTGTCCAAATGGAACCTTCCCCGGCTAGCGAAGGAGATGGGAAATCATTACGACTTTAGCGAACTTCCTACGGTCGTGCTTCACGGTAAGAAGCCAGTCGTATATGACGGAAATAGACGGATTATCCTTGGAAAGATAAAGCACGAACTTGTATCCGTCGATGGTTTTGATGCCGAAGACCTTCCGACATTTCCGGCAGAAATCCCATGCAACGTCTGTTCAAATGCGATTGCGCTAGAGAACGTCTTGAGGAAACACGCCGATAGCGGCTCGTGGCTTCCCCTCGAACGGGACATCTTCTTAAATAGGCACATGAAGGAGAAGAAGTCGGCATTTCTGCTGATGGAGGAGAATACCGGCATCATTAGCGCGAACCCCCATCTGAATCAGCGTTTTGTTAAAGACGAAATTTTTAGAGAGGACATCTTAGGCAAGATCGGTATTTCGTTTGTCGGCGAGAAACTCCATAGCAAGCACAATCATGCAGAGACACTTGCGTTGTTGAACGATGTTTCCCGGAAGATCGAAGATAAAGTAATAACGACTCGGCGGAATCGCGGAAAGGTCGTGGAGATATTGGATCCGGAGTCACAACGGCTCATCGTGGAGCATAAGAAACATAAGGCGAAGGAAGTCAGCGCCACCGTAAAGAAAAAAGATGCAGTCAAGGACGCCGCGAATCCGAAGCAAAGTAAACGAGTACGTACAAAAGCAACCCAGATTTTCGGCGGTCCTCTTTACCTTCGTATCGGCGACGTAAGCAATCTATACCGGGATATCGTCGACCTTCACGAGTTCTACTCCGAGCAGAAGGCATCGCTTTCCGACGTCTTCCCGTGCCTCATACGCATGGCTCTTCGATTGCTGTGCGAAACCGCAGCAAAGGAATGCAGGCAGGACATGGCCTCATACGTCAATTCCAAGTATCGAAGAGCGAAGGACACACTAGATCAGAACACGAAGACGACACTCTCAAACCACAATGTGACGGATAAGAGCCTTGTTCAGCTGCTGCACACTGGTGCTCACAATTACACGGCATCGGCCAATATGGAGCAGACGCTAGCGGTATCAATAATGCTCGGAGCCATCCTTTCAGATTCCCATGGTAAGGCACCTTCAAAGTGAGCCACTATTGCTCTCCTCTCCGTTATCCCGGCGGCAAGAATTGTATTTTCCCCTTTGTCTCAAAGCTGTTCTACGAAAACGAGCTCCTTGGGGGGGCGTATGCTGAACCCTACGCGGGCGGTGCAGGACTTGCGCTACGGCTGCTTTTTGAGGAGTACGTCGAGCGAATTTACGTTAACGACCTAGATCGATCTATTTACGCCTTTTGGATATCTATACTGACAAATGCTGATGCGTTCTGTAGATGGATTGAGGGCGTAGATGTGTCAATGGAGAGTTGGTACGAGTACAAAGAGATTCAGAACCGAGCACAGACCGCCGACCTTTTCGAGTTGGCCAAGTCGACTTTCTTTCTTAATCGAACAAATGTTTCAGGAGTCATTAAAGGCGGCGTGATTGGCGGATACGACCAGACGGGCCGTTACAGAATGGATGTGCGGTTCAACAAGCTGGATCTTATCGAGCGGATACAGAAGATCGCTCAGTTCAAGAAAAGGATTTCCGTTTCAAACCTTGATGGCTTGGCGTTTGTAAAAAAGATGGATAGCCGGGCAGAGAACATCTTCATTTACCTCGATCCGCCTTACTATCAAAAGGGTGCTGATCTGTACATGAATTTCTATTCAAAAACAGATCATGAAAGGCTTTCGCGGCACGTGCACAGGATGAAGAAGAAGTGGATGGTGTCCTATGACAACCACGAGTTCATCCTCAACTTATACGCTACTGAGAAAAAGATACTCTACAAACTATCCCAAAGCGCATCGAATCGAGTTGGCGATGAGGTCCTAATCTTTTCGGAGGGCATTGCCTTTAGCCGAGCCCTGGACTCGCTTAGTTCGCCGGTTTGCCTTGATCGTCGTTTCCCTGTTGAGCAGCGGTGAAGGGGCTGAGCATGGGCTACCGTATGGCACAAGAAATACCCGGCCATGTGGCCGGGTATTAGGCGTTGCAAGATACGCTGTTACAGGTTGCAGCTTAACTTGCGGCTACTGCTGTAACCCACATTCTTGATAGCTGACGAACCGGTTTAGCCGCAACTCCCCACCGCGCCGCAGGCGCTGCAGAAGTCGCAGCCGTCCTTGCGGATCACCGTGTAGTTGCCGCATTCGCCGCACAGCGAGCCCTGCATCACCTTGACGCCGCCGTTCTTCTGCTCGGGGACTTCGAGGATGCCCATTTCGCGGGTCGGGTAGCCGTTCTCGTCGAGGATGCGCAGCATGGCGTAGCGATGCATGATCAGGCGCGCGATGTAGGCGACGGTCGAGGGCCAGTTCTGCTGCTTGTTGGAGCCGGGCACGCGGGCCATGAAATCGCCCAGCGGTTCGGCGTAGTTCAGCAGCTTCCTCAGCTTCATGCCGATCCAGGCCGGGTCGAGCACACGCATGTCGAGCGAGAGCAGGCGCGTCAGGCCGTCCAGGGCGCGCGGGTAGTGGCCGGAGAGCCACACCGAGTAGGGGCGCGTGACGCCGTCGGGCAGGGTGATTTCCTTGAGGCCCAGCACGAACTCCTCGCCGGCGGCCGGATTGACCACGTCGACGGTCCAGGACAGCGTGCCGTCGGTGCCGGTCTTCGGCTCGTCGCGGCTGAACATGCAGTCGATCACCGGCGTGGCCTCGGCGCCTTCCAGCGCGCCGAGCTTTTCACAGCGGTAGCGCACCACCTGGGCCAGGGCCGAAACCACGCCGGGCACCAGCTTGCGTTCGCCATTGGGCGGCAGCGGCAACTCGAAGGAGTCGTCGTCCTGGGTCTTGGCCAGGGCGTCCAGCTTGAGCTTGAGCCAGGCCTTGTCGTTGGCGCGCATGTCCATCGACAGCGTCTTGGCCACGGCGCCGATGCCGCGCGGCTGTTCGGCGCCATTGACCCAGACCTCGAAGGGCACGTTGCGCCCCATGTCGTTGGCAATCTCGCCGACGAACAGGGCGAACTCGCCGTGCGGCGCCTCGACCATGTAGGTCCATGCCGCATTGCCGTCGGCCATGCGCGGCCGACCCGGCCAGCGCAAGGACGCCAGCACCGGGGCGGGCAGGGCGCCGATCGAGAGGCGGCGGTTGGCGTTGTCGATGGTGACGTCCTGCGGCTGCTTCTGGGCGCTTTCCGCCGGCGTGGCGGTGCCGCTGACCGAGAGCACGCTGCCCAGCACCGAGTTGGGCCGGTAGGTGGCGAGGCCCTTGAGGCCGGATTTCCAGGCCACCATGTAGAGGTCCTCGAACTCCGAGTAGGGGTAGTCGGCCGGCACATTCACCGTCTTCGAGATCGAGGTGTCGACATAGGGCGCGACGGCGGCGACCATCTTTTCGTGCGCCTGGGCCGAGATTTCCAGCGCGGTGACGAAGTAGTCGGGCAGCTTGCTGATGTCGCCGCCCTGGTGCTTGTAGAGGCGCCAGGCATAGTCCTCGACCGCGTATTCCTTGAAGGTGCCGTCGGCCATGCGCTTTTTGCGCGTATAGACCCAGGAGAAGGGCGGCTCGATGCCGTTGCTGGCGTTGTCGGCGAAGGCCAGGCTGATGGTGCCGGTGGGCGCGATCGACAGAAGTGCGAGTTGCGCAGGCCGTGCTTGCGGATCGCGTCCTTGACTTCCTGCGGCAGGCGCGAGGCGAAATTGCCGCCGGACAGGTACATGTCGGCATTGAACAGCGGGAAGGCGCCGCGCTCTTTCGCCAGTTCGACCGAATACAGGTAGGAACGGTCGCGCATGTATTCGGAGATCTTGGTCGCCATGGCGCGCGCGGCATCGGTGTCGTAGCGCAGCTTGAGCATGATCAGCGCATCGCCGAGGCCGGTGAAGCCCAGGCCCACCCGGCGCTTGTTCTGCGCTTCCTTGAGCTGCTGTTCGAGCGGCCAGTGGGTGGCATCGAGCACGTTGTCGAGCATGCGCACCGAGGTGTCGATGACGCGGCCGAAGGCAGCGAAATCGAAGCTGGGGCTCTTGCTGAAGGCATCCTTGACGAACAGCGTCAGGTTGATCGAGCCCAGGCAGCAGCAGCCGTAGGGCGGCAGCGGCTGTTCGGCGCAGGGGTTGGTGGCCTCGATGGTTTCGCAGTAGTAAAGGTTGTTGTCCTTGTTCATGCGGTCGAGGAACAGGATGCCCGGCTCGGCGTGATCGTAGGTGGAGCGCATGATCTGCTCCCACAGGTCGCGTGCGCGCACCTTGCGATAGACCCAGGTGCCGTCGCCGCGCTGGTAGGCGCCGGCGGCCTTGATGTCGGCCGAGGGCGTGGCGCGATGCGTCAGCTCGATGTCGCCGTCGGCTTCGACGGCCTGCATGAAGGGATCGGTGACGCCGACCGAGATGTTGAAGTTGGTCAGGTCGCCGGCATCCTTGGCGTGGATGAATTCCTCGATGTCCGGATGGTCGCAGCGCAGCACGCCCATTTGCGCGCCGCGGCGGCTGCCGGCCGATTCGACGGTCTCGCAGGAGCGGTCGAAGACGCGCATGTAGGAGACGGGGCCGGAGGCGCGCGACTGCGTGCCCTTGACGTGGGCGCCGATCGGGCGGATCGAGGAGAAGTCATAGCCGACGCCGCCGCCGCGGCGCATGGTTTCGGCAGCCTGCAAGAGTGCGGTGTAGATGCCGGGGCGGCCGTCGACGATTTCGGAGATCGAATCTCCCACCGGCTGCACGAAACAATTGATCAGCGTGGCGCACAGATCGGTGCCGGCGGCGGAGTTGATGCGGCCGGCCGGAACGAAGCCGTTTTCCTGGGCTTCGAGGAAGCGCGCTTCCCAGAAACTGCGCTTGTCCTCGACCTCGATCGAGGCCAGCGCGCGGGCGACGCGGCTGCGTACATCGCGCACGTCGCGTTCGGTTCCTTTTGCATATTTTTCGAGCAGCACTTCGCCGGATATCTCCTGCGGCAAGGGCAGGTCCATTTGCCCGGTGTGCTCGTAGCTTGTTGATTCCTCTGGATTATTATTTGTCATTGTCATGGTCTCTTCCGAAGAATGGGTCCGTTTAAGGTTCCGTGGAGCGAAGAAGCATACCCCCGGCTCAGAATCGTGAAAAGCAGAAAATTTTTGCAGTTAAAAAAACAATGACTTAGATCAAGCGCTAGTGCGGGTGATGGATGCACCCCACTAGATATAGTATGTTTTCCGTGGATGAAAGCAGAGAAAAAACAGGGGGATGGCGCTGCTTTTCCAGACTTGGCGCAGACGCGGTTTGGGCCGCTTTTTGCTAGGGTCGTCCGGGTCTTGCTTGTCAAGGGGGTTGACAGGCCCGATATGACTGGAAGATGTGGAAAGTGGTCGCTCAGGCGGTGAGTTCGGCAACGTGCCGGGCGATTATCCATTCCTCGTTGGTGGGTATGACGCAGACCTCGATCCGACTGTCGGACGTCGAAATTTTCGATGCATCGGCGGCGTTGGCCGCGGCATCCAGGCGCAATCCGAGCCAGCCGAGTTCGGCGCAAACCTGTTGTCTGACCGGCGCGCCATGCTCACCGATGCCGCCGGTGAATACCAGGGCGTCGAGTCCTCCCAGCGCCGCCGCCAGCGAGCCGATTTCGCGCACGATGCGGTAGCAGAACAGGTCGACCGCCTCGCGCGCCTCGGGCGCCGGCGAATCGAGCAGCACGCGCATGTCCTGGCTGATGCCGGACACCCCGAGCAGGCCGGATTCCTTGTAGAGCAGCCGGGTCAGGGCCTTGGCGTCCATCTGCCGGTACTCCATCAGGTAGAGCAGCACGCCGGGGTCCAGGTTGCCGGTACGGGTGCCCATCATCAGGCCATCGACGGCGGTGAAACCCATGGTCGAGGCCGCGCTGCGGCGACCCTTCATGGCGCACATCGAGGCGCCGTTGCCCAGGTGCGCGACAATCACTCGACCATTCGCGCGGTCGCTCGCACCGGCGGCATCGAGGTATTGCGGCAGCACCTCGGCGATATATTCGTAGGACAGGCCGTGGAAGCCGTAACGGCGCACGCCCTCGGCGGTGATGGCGCGCGGCAGGGCGAAGAGCTGGGCCAGTTCGGGCTGGCTGCGGTGGAAGGCGGTATCGAAACAGGCCACCTGTGGCACGCCCGGCATCGCCGCGCTCATGGCATCGATCCCGGCCAGGTTGTGCGGCTGGTGCAGGGGCGCCAGCGGAATGAAGCCGCGCAGCGTATCCACGATGCCCGCGTCGAGCACGATGGGCTGCGAGAACTTCTGCGCGCCATGCACCACGCGATGGCCGACGCCGGCGATGCGCCAGCCGGCTTCATGGCGATGCAGCCAATCGACGAGAAAACTCAAGGCCTTCTTGTGCGGGGTTTCCGTCGGACCGTCGAGATCCAGATCGATGTCGTCCAGGGTTTGTCCCGCCGCATCCCTGACCTTGAAATGTGCGGCCTGCCCGCCGACGGCGCCGATGCCGTCGATCTGGCCGACCAGTTCGGGCCGCTGCGGGATCGTCGCGCCGCGCGCGAAGAGGGCAAACTTGATCGAGGAAGAGCCGGCGTTGAGGGTGAGGATGGCGTCGGCCATGGGCGTCAAGCTTTCTTGCGCTTGGCGTGGGCCATGACCATGGCCACGGCGGTCGAGGCGGTGCGGGTTTCGGCCGAGTCGGCGCGGCTGGTCAGCACGATCGGCACCCGGGCGCCGAGCACGATGCCCGAGGTCAGCGCGTCGGCCAGATATTCCAGTTGCTTGGCCAGCATGTTGCCGGATTCGATGTCGGGCACCAGCAGGATGTCGGCCTGGCCGGCCACCGCCGACTTGATGCCCTTGGTGCGCGCGGCGACCACCGAAATCGCGTTGTCGAAGGCCAGCGGGCCGTCGAGCAGGCCGCCGGTGATCTGACCGCGATCGGCCATTTTGCACAGCGCGGCGGCATCGAGCGTGGCCTGCATCTTGGGATTGACGGTTTCCACGGCGGCCAGGATCGCCACCTTGGGATCGGCGATCTTGAGCATGCGTGCCAGGTCGATCGCGTTCTGCACGATGTCGACCTTGTCTTCGAGGTCGGGCGCGACGTTCACCGCCGCATCGGTGATGAACAGCAGGCGCGGATAGGTCGGCACGTCCATCAGGAAAACATGGCTGATGCGCCGCGCGGTGCGCAGCCCGGTGGTCTTGTCGATGACTTCGCTCATCAATTCGTCGGTGTGCAGCGAGCCCTTCATCAGCGCCTCGACCTGGCCTTCGCGCGCCAGCGAAACGGCGACCTCGGCCGCGGCGTGGCTGTGGGCGACGTTGATCAGCGTGCAGCCGTAGAGGTCGAGCTGGTTGGCTTCGGCAATCTGGCGGATCTTGTCCTCGGGACCGACCAGGGTTGGCACGATCAGGCCGCGATCGCGCGCCAGCAGAGCGCCCTTGAGCGATTCGGTGTCGCAGGGATGGGCCACCGCCATCGAAATCGGGCTCAGTCCTTTGGTGATTTCCAGCAGGTGCTCGAAGCGCACCTTGCGGCTCTCGGAGAGCTTGAAATCCGGCAGGCTGGCTTTCAGGCGCTTGATCTTTTCGGTCGGCGCCAGCACTTCGGCGGTGCCGCTGATGACCTTCTGCCCGTCCTGATTGCTGCAGACGCAATCGAAGATGATGTGGTGGTTGCGCGGGTACTTCTTTTCGCAGGTGATGACGACCGTCAGCGTGTCGCCAACCCGCACCGGCAGGGCGAAGTGCAGCGACTGGTCGACGTACACGGTGCCCGGACCGGGAAAACGGGTGCCCAGCACATTCGAAATCAACGCGCCGCCCCACATGCCGTGGGCGATGACCTCGCGCAGCATCGAGGAATGGGCATATTCCGGATCGACGTGGGAGGGATTGATGTCGCCCGACATGATCGCGTACATCTGGATGTCTTCCTGGCGCAACGTGCGCACCAGGGTCGCGCTGTCGCCGACGAGGATCTCGTCGAAAGTGCGGTTTTCGATGTAGTCGGAATTGTCGGCGTGAATCTGGATCATCTGGGTGCTCCCTGAAAGCCAATCTTATCTTAGCGCGAAATTGCTGCAATGCAATAAATTCGCCCGGACTATTCATTTGTATTCTTGCAGCGGCTTCGGATGCCACAGCGATTGCGGAGTTTGTTACCCTGCATCCGACGAGTATGCGCCGGGGCGACGATGGATCGATCAGCGAAGGACAGACGGGAAATAATCGACGGCCTGCTGCAGGTGCCGGCCAGGATCGCGCCCAAGTATTTCTACGATGTGCGCGGATCGGCGCTGTTCGAGGAAATCACCCGCCTGGCGGAATACTATCCGACGCGCACCGAGGCCGCCGTGATGCAGGTCCACGGCGCCGACATCCTGCAGAAAGTTGGCGCTGGCGGCACGGTGATCGAGTTCGGCGCCGGCAGTTGCGAGAAGGCGCGCGGCTTGTGCCGGCAACTGCGCCCGCAGCGCTTCGTCGCCGTGGATATTTCCGCCGAGTTCCTGCACGGCGCAGTCGAGCGCATGCGCGGGGAATTCCCGGGACTCGAGGTGCTGCCGCTGGTAGCCGACCTGAGCGGGGTCGTCGAACTCCCGGCCGGATTGCCGCGCGAAAAACGCCTGCTGTTCTATCCGGGTTCCTCGATCGGCAACTTCGACCCGCCGCATGCGCTGGCTCTGCTGACGCGCTTTCGCCGCCTGATCGACGCGGACGGCGCGCTGCTGATCGGCATCGACCTGGTCAAGGATATCGCCGTGCTCGAAGCCGCCTACGACGATGCGGCCGGCGTCACCGCCGAGTTCAACCTGAATGTGCTCGACCACCTCAATCGCCTGATCGGCAGCGATTTCGAGCCGGCCGGCTGGCGTCATGTGGCGTTTTACAACGCCGCCGCGTCACGCATCGAAATGCACCTGGAGGCCCTGGCCGCGACATGGGTGAACTGGCCCGGCGGCCAGCGGCAGTTCACCGCCGGCGAGCGTATTCATACCGAGAACAGCTACAAATACCGGCGCGCCGATTTCTTCGAGTTGCTCGCGCGCGCCGGCTTCTCGCGCTGCGATGCCTGGACCGATCCGCGGGACTGGTTCGCCGTGGTGCTGGCGCGGCCCTGAATCCGGCGCGCTTACTTTCCACACTGGCTTTCCACACTCACTTGTCGTGCTGCTGGAACACCAGCGTCGCCAGGCGCAGCATGTCTTCGCGTCCGGTGTTGCCCGACAGCGCATAGCCGAAGCGGCTGTCGGTCCAGTAGAAGACATCGATGCCGTTTTCCCGCGCGTAGCGGAAGCTGGTGTCGGCGGCCTTGGGTGCCGCGGGGCGAACGTAGAGCGTCAGGCGCTTGCGCTCGGCGTCCTCGTACATGAACTGCGCCACCTCGCCGCTGTCGCCGGGCAGCAGGCGTCCGCCGACCAGCCGGTAGCCGACTTCTTCCAGATGCGGCGGCTGCAGCGGCGCGCCGAGGCGCTTCGACAGCCAGGCGATCAGATGGGCTTCCTGATCGGCGCCGACCTCGACCGGATGGCGGACTTCCGGGACGAACACAGCGTGGGCGATCGCCGCCTGACGCGGCAGGGAATTCACGGCCAGGCCCGGACCTGGCGCGGGCGCGGTTTCGCCGCGCAGGAAGAAGCCCGTGATCGCGCCCAGGCACAGCCAGGCGACGGCCGCGAACTTGCGCGCATCGAGCCAGCGATTGGCGTTGGCAGCCGGAATCAGGCGCGCCGGCACCGCTTCGTCGAGCACGCGGTCGTAGGTTCGGTGCAGCCGCGCCGATTGCGCGCGCCATTCCTCGGCCTGGGCGCGCCGTTCGGGATGCGCGGCGAGCCAGGTTTCCACCTGCATCAGGCGCGCCGGATCGAGTTGGCCATCGGCCCAGGCATGCAGATCGTCTTCGGAAATCGGCGCATTCATGTGCTGACCACTTTCAAGATCGGTGCCGCCTCGCCGGCCAATATCGCCTTGAGGCGCAGGCGCGCGCGCGACAGGCGCGACATCACGGTGCCCTGCGGAATATTAAGGGCGCGCGCCACCTCGGCGTAGCTGAGTTCTTCGAGGCCGACCAGCAGCAGCACTTCGCGCTGGTCCGGCGGCAGCAGCGCCAGCGCGCGTTCGAGATCGCGCAGTTCCAGTGCATCCTGCTGGCTGGCGCGCTGCACCGCCACCGGCAGATCCTCGTCGGCGCAGAAGTCGATGCGGCTGTCGCGGCGCCGGCCATCGACGTGCAGGTTGTGCATGATGGAGAACAGCCAGGGCCGCAGATCGCGGCTGCGCTGCCACAGGCGCCACTTTTCCAGCGCGCGCTGCAGCGTTTCCTGTACCAGGTCATCCGCCGCATCGACGCGCCCCGTCAGCGCCCGCGCATAGCGGCGCAGACGGGGGATTTCGGCAATGATGGCGTCGCGGCTGTTCACATCAATTTGCGTGCTTAAGGTTTGGCAACGTGCCAGACATTGTTGAAGCCGTCGCCGGTCTTGTCACCGGGCTTGGCGTCCTTGACCCAATAGTAGAGCGGCTTGCCCTTCTGCGCCCACTGTTTGGAGCCGTCGTCGCGCGTGATGATGCTGAAATCGCCGCTGGCCGCGTCAGTCGCGGCGGCCATCAGCGGCGGCCAGTTGCCGGCGCAGGGGCCGTTGCAGGCGCTCTTGCCGCCGGCGTCCTTGTCGAAGGTGTAGAGCGTCATGCCCTTGGCGCCGACCAGCACGCCGTCCATGGCCTTGACCGGGGCGCCGGCGGCCAGCGCGCCGCCGACAGCGAGGGCCGCGGCACACAATGCAACAATCAGCTTATTGATTTTCATGAGTTTCTCCGTTGGGGTTGGGGGACTTGCACCTCATATACGGATGGCGACCCGCGTTTATTCCAGCGGCTCATCAAGAGTTGGCGTTGGCGGGCCTTGCCTACCAGGAATTCCGCTTCGCGGGCAGGTAACGGCGACGCATCGGCCGCCTCAACTGCCACCGACGCCACCGTTGCGCACCGTGGCGCCGACGAATTCGCGGTCGGCCAGGCAGCCATCGACATCGTCCTGGCGGTAGCGCAGCGCGATCGCGCGCTCGCACATCGCCCGCTTGTAATGCAGTTTCGCCGCGCAATCGTCGGCGAAGGCCCGGCCGAGTTCGTCGCCGATGCAGGCGCTGGCCGCGATCTCGTCGTCGGTCTCGAGTTGCGCCATGCAGTAGTCGGCGATCCAGTGAATTTTCATGCCCGGAATGCGGCATGCGGGCGGTGCCGCGAATGCCGGCGCCGGGAGTGCCAGCGCGGCCAGGAGCAGCAGACAGGCGGATCGGCGCATGCGCGGCTCAGGGCTTGCGCCAGGTGATGCGATAGATCGCGCCGGCCTGGTCGTCGGCGACCAGCAGCGAGCCGTCCGGCAGGGTCTGCAGGTCGGCCGGGCGGCCCCAGGCCGATCCTCCCTGCAGCCAGCCGCTGGCGAAGGTTTCATAGCTCACGGCGCGGCCGTCCTTCACGCGCACCAGACTGATGCGGTAGCCGATTTTCTGCGAGCGGTTCCACGAACCGTGTTCGGCGATGAAAATCTGCCCGCGGTATTCGGCGGGAAACATCGTGCCGGCATAGAAACGCATGCCGAGGCTGGCGACGTGCGGCCCGAGCTTTTGTGCCGGCGGTTCGAACTCTGTGCACTCGCGCCGCGCGCCGTATTCGGGATCGGCGATCTCGCCGCCGTGGCAGAACGGGTAGCCGAAATGCATCCCGGCGCGCGGGACGCGGTTGAGCTCGTCGGGCGGGCTGTCGTCGCCCAGCATGTCGCGGCCGTTGTCGGTGAACCACAGTGCGCCGTCGGCCGGGTTCCAGTCGAAGCCGACGCTGTTGCGTATGCCGCGCGCGTAGATCTCGCGCCCCGAGCCGTCGGCGTTCATGCGCAGCAGCGCGGCATAGGGGTCGCCGGGAGCGCAGATGTTGCAGGGCGCGCCGACCGGCACGTAGAGCTTGCCGTCGGGGCCGAAGGCGATGAACTTCCAGCCGTGGTGGGTTTCCTTCGGTAGCGTGTCGGTGACGACGGCCGGCGCCGGCGGTTGATCGAGGCGGCGGTCGATTTCGTCGTAGCGCAAGATGCGGTTCACTGCCGCGACATACAGCGCGCCGTTCCGCCAGGCCAGGCCGCTGGGCATGTTAAGTCCCTCGGCGATGCGCGTCACCTGGCCGGCGCGGTAGCCGGCGTCGAAGCGCACCGCGTGCACCTTGCCGGCGCCGCGCGAGCCGACGTAGAGCACGCCGCCCCTGGCATCGACGCCGCCCAGCGCCATCTGGCGTGCATTGTCGACGCGAGCCCAGAGCTCGATGGCGAAGCCCGGCGGCAGCTTGATGGTCTCCAGCGGCAGCGCCGCAGCCGTGGTGGTCCAGGCCAGCAGGGCGAGTGTGAGCAGGGTTCTCATTGCGTATCCTTCCGGGCAAGAGTTGGCGTTGGCGACACGGCAAGCGCGTCGCCGCGCGCCGCCCGCCGGCGATTCTCGATCAGTTCGCCCGGCGGCGCAACGCCGATGCTTCTGTCGGGCAACGAACCGGCTTGGGGCACGCCCGGTGACCGTAGGCACCGTTTTGGCGCAGGAAATCCCTGAAATGGCGCATTCATGCGCGGCATGGGGATTGCTTATGTGTTTCGTCATGCATTCGTCACTCGCCCGTCTGCGCCGTTCCAGCCTCGATACTTCCTTGCCGGTCGATCGGGCGCGGGTGCTCGACACGCTGGTGAACAATCTGGATGGCATGGCCTATCGCTGCCTCGATGATGCGGACTGGACCATGCTCTTCGTCAGCCACGGCTGTCTGGAACTGACCGGCTACGCTTCGCAGGAGTTGGTTGAGGGCGGCTGCGTGTCGTGGGAGGAGCTGACCTATGTCGAGGACAGGTCCCGCGTGCGCAGCGAAATTGCCCGCTCCATCGCCGCCGGCAAACGCTTTTCCGTCCAGTACCGCATCGTCACCGGCGGCGGCGATGTCAAATGGGTGGTAGAGCGCGGCGTTGCCGTGGCCGACGAGACGGGGCGGCCGGTGATCGAGGGCTTCATCGAAGATGTCAGCGTGCGCCACAAGACGCTGAAGGCCCTGGAACATGCCGAACTGCGCTACCGGCATATCTTCGAACACGCCTCGGAGGGCATCTTCCAGACCACCCGCGACGGCCGTTACCTGGCCGCCAATCCGGCGCTGGCGAAGCTCTATGGCTATGCCACGGCGCAGGATCTGATCGACGACCTGGCCGACATCGAGCGCCGGCTGTATGTCGAGGAATCGCGTCGGGAGAAGTTCCGCCACCTGATGGAAGCCCACGGTGAAGTCGTCAACTTCGAATCCGAGGTCTTCTGCCGCGACGGCTCGAAAATCTGGATATCCGAAAACGCCCACATCGTGCGCGGCGCCCATGGCGAGTTCATCTGCTACGAAGGCACGGTGCAGGACATCACCGAGCGCAAAAGCTACCAGGAACAGCTCGAACGCCAGGCCAACCACGACCTGCTGACCGGCCTGCCCAACCGCAACCTGCTGGCCGACCGCCTCGGCCAGGCGATCGCGCGGGCCGAGCGGCTGGGCTATTTCCTGGCCCTGGTGTTCATCGATCTCGACAACTTCAAGTTCATCAACGACAGTCTCGGTCATGCCGCCGGCGACGAACTGCTGGTGGAAATCTCCAGCCGTCTGCGCCACTGCCTGCGCAGCTCGGACACCGTGGCGCGGCAGGGTGGCGACGAGTTCGTGCTGGTGCTCAACGACCACTACCGGGTCAATTCCATCATCTCCCTGCTGGAGCGTGTTCTGGTCGAGATCGGCCGTCCGGTCAGCCTCTCCGGGCGCGAGTTCCAGGTCGGCGCCAGCCTCGGTGTCGCGCTCTATCCGCAGGACGGCGACGATGCCAGCACCTTGCTCAAGCACGCCGACGTCGCGATGTATGCGGCCAAGGATCGCGGCCGCAACAACTTCCAGTTCTTCACGCACGAACTCAACCATCTGGCCGACGAGCGGCTCAACCTGGAAAGCGCGATGCGCGCCGGCATCGAGCAGAACGAGTTCACCGTGCACTTCCAGCCCAAGGTGGATCACCGCCGCCGCATCGTCGGCGTCGAGGCGCTGGCGCGCTGGAACCATCCCGAGTTCGGCAACGTGGCGCCGGACCGATTCATCCCCATTGCCGAGGAAACCGGGCTGATCGTGCCGCTGACCGAGGTGATCCTGAAACAGGCCTTTGCTGCCGCTGCAAGATGGTTGCCGATCCACGGCCATGCCATCCAGGTGGCGGTGAATCTGTCGCCCAAGCTGTTTCTCGGCGAGGAGATCGTCAACCGCGTCGCCGCCCTGCTGCGCGAGGCCGGATTGCCGCCGGAACGGGTGGAACTGGAGGTCACCGAAAGCGTGTTCCTCGGCGACAGCGAGCGCGCGGTGCGCATCCTCGGCGAATTCAAGGATCTCGGCGTCAGCCTGGCCATGGACGACTTCGGCACCGGCTATTCGTCACTGTCCTACCTGCGCCGCTTTCCGCTCGACATCATCAAGATCGACCGCTCGCTGGTGACCGGCATCGAGCACGAGGAAGAAGTGGCGATGATCGCCCGCGCCGTCATCTCGCTGGGCCAGAGCCTGAGGAAGACCGTGGTCGCCGAGGGCGTGGAGAACCAGGCCCAGTTCGATTTCCTGCGCTTCCAGGGTTGCAACGAATTCCAGGGCTACCTGATCGCGCGCCCCATGCCGGCAGGTGATTTCGAGCAGTTGCTGGCGCGCAGCGGCGGACAGTTGTAGCCGCAGCCGAACTACCAGCCCTTGCGCCACGCCGAGGGCGAGGTGGCGAACCAGTTGCGGAAGGCGCGGGTGAAGGAGCTTTGCTCGGCGTAGCCCAGCAGCAAGGCAACATCCAGCGCCGAAAGCGACGAATCGCGCAGATAGACCTGCGCCAGCTCGCGGCGCGAGGCGTCGAGCAGGCCGTGAAACGAAGCCCCGGCCTGAACCAGGCGGCGCTGCATCGTGCGCGGCGTCATGCCGAGGGAGGCCGCGACGTGCTTCAGCGTGGTCTCGCACTTCGGCATCAGCGGCACCAGCGCCTGCCGCACCTGGCTGACGATGTCATGGCCGCCCTGCAGGCGGGCGATGACCATGCGCGCCTCGTCGCGCATCGCCAGGTTCAGCGCGGCGTCGGCCTGGACCAGCGGACGCGTCAGCAGGTCGCCGTCGAACAGCATTGCATTCTCGCCGGCCGCGAAGCGCACCGGGCAGTCGAAGAAGGTGTCGAAGGGCAGCGTGTCTTCAGGCGCGCCATGCAGAAATCGCACCTCGCGCAACGGCAGCTCGCTGCGCGTTATCCAGCGCCCGAAACCGGCCCAGCTGGCGAGCAGGGATTCGGCCAGGAGATCGCAGTAAGGCAGTCCGGCTCGCGCCGCCTCGGGCAGCACCACCCAGGCCAGCTTGACGTGCCCACCCTCGCGGCCGAAATGTGTTTCGCTGTAGCCCGAGTCGAACACGATGCGCCGATACAGAGGCACCAGGCCGATCGCCTCTTCCAGGTCGCGACAGGTCATCAGCGCATAGCCGAGCACGTCGAAGGTGTCGGGCCGCGCATCGCGGCCGAATTCCAGCCCGAGGTCGCGCCGGCCGGTCAGCGCCAGCGCCGTGCGGAACAGCGCCACCAGCGCGCTGAAGGGCAGGCGGCCCTGCGGCGCACTCCATTCCGCCGCGTCGATGCGCGCATGCCGCAGCAGGGCCGCGCGCGGCAGACCCAGGCGCTCGACGACATCCAGCAGGCGCCGGCCATAGGCCATGGCGACACTGATTTCCATCTTCGGGGCGATTTCGGTACCGGGCATGTTGTCGCGAAATGACAAATGGTCGGGTATTTTGCGACAAGCAGCGGCACTATTCAATCGCCTATTCTTGCCGGACAAGACAAGCGCCGAAGAATCGACGCAAGAACGAGGAGAACAAGGTCATGGCAGAAATCACCGGCGGCGAAGTCATCGCACGCATGTTGCAGAAGGAAGGCGTCGAGAAGGTGTTCGGCATCATCGACGGCACCTATTTCGGTTTCTATTCGGCCTTGCACCGGATCGGCATCGAGATCGTCACGCCGCGCCACGAAACCTGCGCCGCACACATGGCCGGCACCTATGCGCGGCTGACCGGCAAGCTCGGCGTCTGCATGGCCAGCAACGGCCCCGGCGTCGCCAACCTGCTGCCCGGCCTGGTGGTCGAGCAGGCCGACGGCAACCGCGTGCTGGCGATCACCAGCGCGCGCCGGCCGACCATCATGTATCCCGACCGCGGCGGCAGCTACCAGTGCTTCGACCAGAGCGGCGTCATCGGCAAGATCGGCAAGTGGAGCTCGGCGGTATCGAGCTTCGACCGCGTGCCCGAGCTGGTGCGCAAGGCGCTGCGCAAGAGTTACGAGGGCCGGCCCGGCGTGGTGCATGTCGACGTGCCTGAAACCATCATGAACGGCAAATTCAAGGCCGACGTCAGTTACTGGGCGCCGCACCAGTACCGCAACGCCGTGCCGCCAGCGCCAACTTTCGAGCAAGTCAAGCAGGCGGCGGATTGGCTGATCGCGGCGGGCGCGCCGATGATCCACGCCGGCAGCGGCATCATCCATGCCGGCGCCTATGACGCCTTGCGCCGCGTCGCCGAGTTGCTGCATGCGCCGGTCACCACCAGCTGGGCCGCGCGCGGCATGCTGACCGAGGATTCGCCGCTGGCCATCACCATGCCGCACGTCAAGCTCAACCACCAGGTGCGCAACGATGCCGATGTCGTGCTGATCCTCGGCTCGCGCATCGGCGAAACCGACTGGTGGGGCAAGCCGCCCTACTGGCGCCATCCGTCGGAGCAGAAAACCATCCAGGTCGACCTCGACGGCGACATGATCGGCGTGAACAAGCCGGCCGACCTCGGCATCGTCGCCGATGCCAAGCGCTTCCTCGAACTGCTGGGCGACGAACTGGAAAAGCGTCAGGGCGAACTCAAGCTCGACAGCCGCCGCACCCGAGTCGCCGGTTACGCCAAAACCATGAAGGAAGAGCGCGCCGGCTGGGACAAGGCGCTGTCCGACATGGCGATCCCGATGCATCCGGCGCACATCGGCGCGGTCTGCAGAGAACTCTTCCCGGAAGATTCCGTGCTGGTCGCCGACGGCGGCAATGCCACGATCTGGGCCATGTTCTATCACAAGGTCACGGTGCCCAACACCGTGATCTCGACCTTCAAGTTCGGCATGCTCGGCGCCGGCATGTCGCAGGCCGTGGCCGCCGCCATCGCGCGGCCGGGCAAGCCGGTCTGCTGCATCATCGGCGACGGCGCCATGGGTTTTCATTCGCAGGAAGTCGAAACGGCGGTGCGCAACAAGGCGCAGGTGATCTACATCGTGCTTGCTGACCGCCAGTGGGGGATGGTAAAGATGAACCAGCAGTTCATGCTGCGGCCGATCAAGACCATGATCTTCAAGCACCTCGATCCCGACGAGACCATCAAGGCCGACCTCGGCGAAATCAAGTTCGACAAGCTGGGTGAGAGCATGGGCGCCCACGGCGAGCGCGTCTCTGACCCGGCGCAATTGAAGCCGGCACTCGAACGTGCGCTGGCCAGCGGCGGCTGCGCCGTGATCCACGTCGATGTCGATCCGGTCAAGCACATGTGGGCGCCCGGTCTGATACATTTCAAGAAGATGCACGAAGAGCCGAAGGCGTGATTTTCGTCATTCCGGCAAAGGCCGGAATCCAGTACGGCCTGGATTCCCGCGCGCGCGGGAATGACGGGCGGCAGCATATGCTTGCTACGGAGAGCCCATGAACGAAATCGACCTCGTCCGCCTCAACTTCAACCCGCAATCCCTGTGGGCGCTCAACGCCATCATCGGCCTGGTGATGTTCGGCGTTGCGCTCGACCTCAAGCTGGCGGATTTCAAGGCGGTGCTGACCATGCCCAAACCGGTGATCATCGGCATGGCCGGGCAGTTCGTGCTGCTGCCCGCATTCACCTTCCTGCTGGTGCTGCTGATCAAGCCGGCACCCAGCATTGCGCTGGGCATGATGCTGGTCGCCGCCTGTCCGGGCGGCAACATTTCCAACTTCCTGACCCACTATGCCCGGGGCAACACCGCGCTGTCGATCACCATGACGGCGCTGTCTACTGCCGTGGCCATCGTCATGACGCCGCTCAATCTCTCGCTCTGGGGCGGGCTGAATCCGGAGACGGCAAAGATCCTCAAGGAGGTGGCGCTCGATCCGCTGGAAATGCTGCTCGCGGTGTTCCTGCTGCTCGGCCTGCCGATGGCGGCGGGCATGTGGACCGGCTCGCGCTTCCCGCGCTTCGTCGAGCGCGCGCACAAGCCGGTAAAAATCTTTTCGCTTGCCGTCTTCGGCATCTTCGTGCTCGGCGCGCTGGCGGCCAACTGGCGCTACTTCCTCGACTACGTCGGTTTCGTCGTCTTCGCCGTGTTCTTGCACAACGGCACGGCACTGCTGACCGGCTACTACGCGGCGAAATTCAGCGGTCTGCCCGAGCGCGACCGGCGCGCGGTGTCGATCGAAGTCGGCATCCAGAATTCGGCGCTGGGCCTGATCCTGATATTCAACTTCTTTGACGGCCTCGGCGGCATGGCCATCGTCACGGCCTGGTGGGGCATCTGGCACATAGTGTCGGGGCTGACGGTGTCGACCATCTGGAGCAAGCGCGACCCGCAGGGCACGGCATGAGCCCAGCCTGCGTCCTCGTCACCGGCAGCGCCGGCTACCTCGGCAGCCAGGTAGTGGCCGCGCTGGCGGCGCGCAGCGACGTCAGTACCGTCGCGCTCGATGTACGCGTGCCGGCGCAGCGGCTCGAAGGCGTCAGTTACGAAGTCGCCGACATCCGCTCGCCCGAAGTCGACGCGATCGTCGCCCGCCATCGGCCGCAGGTCGTGGTGCATCTGGCGTCCATCGTCACGCCGGGCAAGGACAGCAACCGCGAGTTCGAATACAGCGTCGATGTCGGCGGCACCCGCAACCTGCTCGAAGCCTGCCTGAGTCACCATGTGCAGCGTGTCATCGTCTCGTCCTCTGGCGCCGCCTACGGCTACCACGCCGACAATCCGCAATGGCTGGGCGAGTCTGACCCGCTGCGCGGCAACCAGAGCTTCGCCTATTCCTGGCACAAGCGCCGGGTCGAGGAAATGCTGGCCGAGTACCGCGTCAGCCAGCCGCAACTGCAACAGGTCGTCTTCCGCATCGGCACCATCCTCGGTGCCACGGTGCACAACCAGATCACCGACCTGTTCGAGAAGCCGCGCTTGATCGCGATCCGCGGCGCCGACAGCCCCTTCGTCTTCATCCACGACCAGGACGTGGTCGGTGCCATCGTGCAAGGCGTCGACTCGAAGGTGACCGGAATATTCAACGTCGCTGGCGACGGCAAGCTGAGCATCCACGAAATCGCCGCGCGGCTAGGCAAGAAATGCGTGGTATTCCCGCCCGGCATGCTGCAGGCGGCGCTGTGGCTGCTGAAGAAGCTGGGCCTGACCCAGTATGGGCCCGAGCAGATCGACTTCCTGCGCTACCGCCCGGTGCTCGACAACCGGAGGCTGAAGGAAGAGTTCGGCTACGTGCCCAAGCTCACCTCGGCAGAAGTCTTTGAACTGTGGCGCACCTCGCGCCAGCGCAAGGCCCCATGACCCGCCGCGAATTGAAGAGCTGCGTGGTCCTGATCACCGGCGCCGCCGGCGGCCTAGGCACCGCGCTGTGCCAGCGCTATGCCGCCGCCGGCGCACGCATCGCCGCGCTGGATCTTGACGCCGGCAAACTCGACACTCTGGCAACGTCGCTGCGCGCCACCGGCGCCGAAGCGCTGGCCCTGCCCGGCGACATCACCGACCCGATTGCCTGCAAGGCAGCGGTAGCCGCAACGCTGGCGCATTTTGGCGCGCTCGACGGCCTCATCAACAACGCAGGCATCAGCCATCGCAGCCTGCTCGCCGACACCGATCCCGGCGTGATCCGCCGTGTCATGGAGGTCAATTTCTTCGGTGCCGCCAATCTCACCCGGGCCGCGCTGGCGCAAATCGTGGCGCGGCAGGGCTTCATCGTCGCCATCTCCAGCGTCGCCGGCTTTTCGCCGCTGACCGGCCGCACCGGCTATGCCGCCAGCAAGCACGCGCTGCACGGCTTCTTCGACAGCCTGCGCAGCGAAGTCGAAAGCAGCGGCGTCGGCGTCACCCTCGTCTGTCCCTCCTTCATCCGTACCGGCATAGGCGCCGCCGCAACCGACGGCAGCGGCGCGCCGGCGAGCAGCCCGCGCATCACCGTCGGCATCGAGTCCTCGCCCAAGGAAATCGCGCAGCGCATTTTCGATGCAGTAGCGGCAGGACACAAGCTGCTGCTGCCCGATGCCACTGCGCGCAAGGCCTGGTGGCTCAGCCGGCTGGCGCCGGGACTCTATGCCCGGATCATGAAGCGGCGAGTGGGCGGGGAGTTTTCGGGCTTGCCGTAATCCAGCTCGCGTCAGATGGTTCAGGAGTCGGCGCCGTGCCGCCAGCGCCAACTCTTCGTTCCAGTCCGCGCTCGATGCCACGCGCCGCGAACTGGCGCAGGTCTATCTGCGCGACCCGCTCAGTCCGGCCGGAAGTCGAACTTCGCCTTGGTCGGTTGATTCTGGCCGACCCTGTGGATCGCCGCCGTGATCTTGTACGGGTACTTCTCGGGCATCCTGAAGTAATTGCCGTAGCTGGTGGCGCGATTGAAGGAGATCGGATTGAGCCTCTTGGTCTGCTCGCCCATCACCGGATCATCGACGCTCAGCTCGATCCGCGCATCCTTGATCTCGCTGCCGGTCTCGCGGTCGAGCAGCGAAATATTGACGTGGTAATACCCCTTGCCACTGGGTATCCCGCCGCCCATCGCTCCCTGCTTGTCCTCGGCCAGATGCTTGACCCGGATCGACTCCGCGGAGACGACGCCCAGATACACGTCCATGCCGGCGACGACCCGGTGGTTGCGGTCTTCGCCCGGGGCCCTGGCCACGGCAGGCACGCCGTTCGGCACGATGCCCTTGTTGAACATGTAGAGCGCCGCCACGCGGATTTCGGCATCGGTCAGATCGGCCATGCCGCCGCGCGGAGGCATCGCCCCATGCCCCTTGATTGCGGAACGGACCAGGAACTCAGTGCCGTGCGAGAAGCGGGGCGCCCAGGCCGCCAGATCGCCGATTTTCGGCGCGCCGTCGACGCCGCTGGCGTGACACTTGATGCACTGCGAGTTGACGATCTGTTCGCCGGAGCGCTCGCGAAACGCCGTCGCGACCGCCGCCGGTTCGGTCCAGTGGCCGCCGGACTGATTGACCATGTAGGTCACGGCGCGCTTGATGTCCATGTCGCCCAGGCCCGGATTGCCGCCGTGCGGCGGCATTTTTCGCAGGCCCTGCAGCGCGTGTTGACTCAGACTCGTCAACCCTTGCGCGGCCCTCGGTTTCCAGGCCTGCGCATCGCCGATTTTCGGCGCGCCCTGCAGGCCCGCGGCATGGCAATTGGCGCAAACCGCATCCACCACCTGTTTGCCGCTCAAGCCCTTGTCCTCACCCATGGCCACGGCAGGAATCAGCAGGATCGCGGCCACGACGATTTTTGCCGACAACTTCTTCGAAATATGCAAATGCATGGATTTTTTGATTTTGACTGGATTGTTCATCGCAGGTCTCCTTCCTCAACAAGCGGGAGCTTCAGGAGACACGTCGCGACGCATTGCGCGTCGCCAGCAAAACCTCACCACGGGCACCTGGTCCCGCCTGCAAAACCATACGGGTATATCCCCATATGCTTTTGATCATAGTACATGCCCGGGCAAGCCGAAATGCCGATCCACCGGCGCTGCGGACAGGATCAAATCCGCTGATGCCGATCCGTGTTCACCGGACTACTCTCCCCCCAGCCCCCTCGCCAAGCGAGGGGGTGACAATGGTTCGCCGCGGTGCGGCTCCGTGTGAAGACTGGCGCCACTTCGGGCGGCCGTGCGTGGCGCTTACGCGCCTGCGGGCTCCTGGGCAAAGCGCTCGAAGCCATCGATCGGCAGCGGCCGGCTGAAGAAATAGCCCTGATAGGCATTGCAGCCGGAACGGGCGAGGAAGTCGCGCTGCGCCGCCGTCTCGACGCCTTCCGCGATCACTGACAGGCCCAGGCTCTGGGCCAGGGCCACGACGGTTCGCGCAATCGCGGCATCGTTCGGGTCGGTGAGCACGTCGCGCACAAACGACTGGTCGATCTTCAACTGATCCAGCGGCAGGCGTTTCAGGTAGGACAGCGACGAGTAGCCGGTACCGAAGTCGTCGAGCGAGAAGCCCACGCCCGCGGCCTTCAGCGCGGCCATCTTGTCGATGATCTCCTCGACGTTGTGCACCAGCAGGCTCTCGGTCAGTTCCAGCTTCAGGCGCAACGGATCGGCGCCGCTGTCTTTGAGCACCGCCAGCACCTGGCTGACGAAATCGGGCCGGTTGATTTGATGCACGCTGACATTGACCGCAATCGTGAGCTGGGCCATTTCCGGCCGGATGGCCCATTTTGCCAATTGGCTGCAGGCCGTTTCCAGTACCCATTGCCCCAGGGGCAGGATCAGCCCGGTTTCCTCGGCCAGCGGAATGAACTCGGCTGGCGAGACCAGTCCGCGTTCCGGATGCTGCCAGCGCACCAGGACTTCGGCACCCGTGACGCGGCCCTGGCTGCCCACCTGGGCCTGGTAGTGGAGCACGAACTGCTTGCCGTCGATGGCCCGCCGCAGGCCTTCCTCCAGCGCCGCGCGCTCCTTGACGACGGACTCCATGGCCGGATCGAAGAAGCGGAAAGTGTTGCGCCCGCTTTCCTTGGCCTTGTACATGGCCAGGTCGGCCTGTTTCATCAAGTCGTCGATGCTGGGGTGCCGGGTCCCGAACAGGGTGACGCCGATGCTGGCCGTGCTCTGGAAAGCCACCGTGTTGAGTTGATACTTGCGGTTGAGCGAGGTGAGTATCTTTTCCGCGACCGATTCGATGCCGGTGGCGGCTTCGCTCTCGTTGGTGCTCAGGTTGGCCAGCATCACCACGAATTCATCGCCGCCGAGCCGGGCCACGGTGTCGCCGGTGCGCACGCACATGCAGAGGCGCTGCGCCACCTGCTTCAGCAGCAAGTCGCCCATGTCATGGCCGAGCGTGTCGTTGAGCTTCTTGAAATTGTCGAGGTCGATGAACAGCAGCGCACCGTGGCTGTTGTTGCGGGCGCTGGCGGACAAGGCCTGCTTCAGCCGATCCAGCAGCAGCGTGCGGTTGGGCAGACCCGTCAACTGGTCGAAGAAGGCCAGTTCCTCGATTTTCTCTTCCGCCTTCTTGCGTTCCGTGATGTCGTGGTGCATGCCGATGTAATGCGTCACCGCGCCGTTGTCGCCCTTCACCGCCGAAATGGTCAGCCATTTCGGGTAGATCTCGCCATTCTTGCGCCGGTCCCAGATTTCTCCCTGCCAGCCGCCGCTGCGGTCGATGGTCTGCCACATGTCGCGATAGAACTCCCGGTCGTGACGGCCCGACTTGAGCAGGCGCGGCGTCTGGCCCACCAGCTCGTCGGGCGCATAACCCGTGCTTTCGGAAAACGCCCGATTGACCCTCAGGATCACACCATCGGCGTCGGTGACCACCATGCCTTCCTGCGATTCGAAGGCGGCAGCGGCGATGCGCAGGTCGGCCTCGGCCCGCTTGCGCTCGGTGACGTCGCGGGTGACGGCCAGTTGCACCAGCTCGCCGTTGTCCAGCATCGGCACGGCGTGGGTTTCCAGCCAGCGGCGGCCACCCTTGAGGCCCTGCACTTCGAACATCATCTGCACCGATTCGCCGCCGAGCACCCGCCGGTGCAGGTCTTCGAAGGCCGCGCGGTATTCGGGGGTGATGACCGAAAATATCGAACGTCCGACCACCTGCTGCAGCGAGTCGGCCTCGATCATCGCCAGCCCGGCCGGATTCATCTGCTTCAGTCGCCCGGCCGCATCGACGATCTTGATGCATTCCGGCTCGGTTTCGATGATCGCCCGCAGGCGCAATTCGCTCTCCTTCAATGCTGTCTCGCGCTGCCCCAGGGTGACCAGCAGGTGATTGAAGCCGCCGATCAGTTCGCCGATTTCGTCCTGGCGGACAATCGGCAGGGCTTGCGGCGGTTGGCCTGAGCGCGATTGGGTGGTCAACGCCTGCGCCGCATCGAGCAGCGGCGAAAGTTCCCGGCGCAACATCCACCAGGTCAGGCCGCCCGCCAGCAGGGACAGGAACAGCGTGGCGAACAGCATGCGCCGCTGCAGCTCGTTGATCGAGGCAAAGGCTTCCGCCGTCGACAGAATCACGGAGGTATACCAGCCGGCGATGGGGACTTGCTTGATCGACACCAGCACCTCCAGCCCATGCGGATTGACGACCACCGCCGAACCTTCGTAGCCCTCCATGAAACGATCGATCCACGGATTGATGCCATGGGCCGGGAGCACTTCCATGATGCGGGATTTGTCGAAGGCGGCAACGATGGTGCGTGTCTTCGGCGTGATCAGGAATGCCCCGCCGGACTTGCCATAGCTGCTGTCGGCAATCTGGCTCAGGAAATTGGGCAGGCCGAGATTGATCTCTCCCGCCAGTGCCCCGATTATTTCGCCCTGGGTGTTGCGTATAGGCACGGCCATGTCGAAAACCGGCTGTTGCGCCCGCTTGCCGATGAGGGGCTGGCCGATTATGGATTTCCCCGCTGTCAGGGTTTCGCTCAGGTAGGCCGGGTCGCGAAAATCGATGCCGATCCGTTGCGCCGAGGCCGGCACTTCGGCAATCGCCATACCGCCCGAATTGATCGCGAATACGCCGCCGTTGAACAGGATTTCAAAAACCGGCTGCTGCGCCAGGCGCGACTGCAGGGCGGCGGGATCGTTCATCATGGCCGGGTTGATGCCGGCGGCAACGCTGGTCAGCACCTGCAGCCTCAGCTCCAGTTCCCGGTTGATGTCGGATGCGATCAGGGAAACCGCCGCGAACTGCTGGTCGCTCAACTGCTGCTCCAGGTCCATGCGCAGCACCCGGCTGGAGTAGAACGCAAGCGACCAGATGCTGGCCAGAAAAATGGCCAGGGTGAACAGCGTCACCCGCGTCTTCAGCGATCTCCAGTGCAAGCCAGCGAAATTCAAGCCCGATACCCCAGTTCAAAAGGTCAGGCGGTTCCGCCGCCCTGGGCGAAGTATCGCATTTCGGCCTGATCGAAACGTGTTGCCTGGGCTGGTCGCGCCGTGTGGCGCGGAGTGTGGGGCGGAACGTGGGGCGAACTTCAGTCCGCCATCCACTCTTGGCCGACTGCAGTCGGCCTTACAAGGCCATCCGTGGTCGCATCACTTGCACTGAACTCCGCCGAGAATCTCGACCACCCATTGCGTCACCGTTCCGGTGGCATGGGCGCATTGCCGGCCGCGGGCGTCGTCAAAGGCCTTGTATTCCGCGGCGTCCCACATGTCATAGATGCGGCCGGTGAACTGCTGCTGCAGCTCACGACAGGTGACGCCGCCGAATTCCTTGCGGAAGCGCTCGGTGAGTTCCCTGGCTTTCTTGAAGTTGTTGATGTAGCGGCCGCGGTCGAGCTTGTCGCGGTCGCGCCCGAACTTTGCGCTGAGCGCCAGCAAGCCGCCGCTGAGGGCGCCGCAGACGCCTTCGCCGAGCAGGCCGCCGCCGCCGGAGAGGCCGTGGCTGGCCTTGATCGTCTGGTCGTCGACGACGCCGACGGTTTCCTGCACGGTTGCCAGCACGCATTGCGGGCAGCAACCGTAATCGAGTTCGTACTGCTGGGCTTTGGCGTAGGCTTGTTCGCCCAGGGTTTGTGCTTCCTTGCTCATGGCCAACTCCGGTTCATTAGTTTTATCTAATATACTCTTGCGGCGCCTGTCTTTCCAGCGCAAGCAACAGCAAACAGGAGTGCGTCGATGAATCAGGAAATACGTTGGAACACGCGGTACCGGGATGCCGGTGACGATTATCTGTTCGGTACCGAGCCCAACCGCTTTATGGTGCATCGGGCCGCGTTGCTGCGCAACGGCCGCACGGCGCTGTCGGTCGCCGACGGCGAGGGGCGCAACTCGGTCTGGCTGGCGGAACAGGGCCTGGACGTGACCGCCGTGGAAATTTCACCGATTGCGGTCGAGAAGGCGCGACGCCTCGCCGCCGGGCGCAATCAGGCGATCCGTTTCATGGTGGCCGACATGCTGGCGCCGGACTGGCCGCCGGCAGATTTGCGCGAGGCTTTCGACTGGGTGATCGGCATTTTCATCCAGTTCGTCGGCGCCGCCGAGCGGACGCGGCAAATCGCAGCCATGAAGCAACTGGCGCGGCCGGGCGGACGCATCCTGCTGCACGGCTATACGCCGCAGCAACTGGTTTATGCGACCGGCGGGCCGTCCACGCTGGAGAATCTCTACACCCGGGAAATCCTGCTCGATGCCTTTGCCGACTGGGAAATCGAGGAATTGATCGACTATGAGGACGACATCGCCGAGGGAATGGGGCACAAGGGGCGCTCGGCCCTGATCGGCCTCGTTGCACGCAAGCCATGATCCGCCTGCTTGGCATCGCGGCGCGCCTCAGCGCGTCGCTCGCCGTAGCGTCAGCGGCAACTTTTGGTCGTTGCGGGCTGGCGCCAGCGCCGTGCGATCGGCGACCGGACTGACCCGGATGCGCCGCAGGCGCCCGCCGGCCATTGCGGAATACATCGACGGGGAGGTCGATGCCTGGTCGACCCGCAGGGCATATCCCATGGCGACGCCGAGAACATAATTGGCCTCGGTGGCCGCGGCGGCACTGGGCGCCGCCTCACCGCGGCGCGGCGCGGGCTCGTCCGGGGCTTTCAGCAGCGCCGAGATGGCGGGCCAGCACTGATCGAACAACTGCTTGCTCATTTGGAACATGGCAACCTCCTTGTTTTCGTTGGGATCGTCGGGCGGCAGGCAAGGCCTGCCGCCCGCTTTGCTTGCAGCCTCAGAAGCGGCCGTTGCCGTGTCCCGATACAGGGCCCTTGCCGTGGTTGCCGATGCTGATCAGGGTATTTCCGGCGTGGGAGGAGGCTCCGCTGGCCTGGATCACCGGCGCGCGCGAGTGTGCCTGTGCCTGCACCTGTCCGCGCGCCTGAACCTCCGTGCGCGTCTGCGCCACGCTCGAATATCCCGGCGCGCGTCCATGCATCATGCTGCCGTCGCCGGAGACGATGGCGCCTCCGCCGTAGCCGCGCAGCGCGGCGCTGTTGCCCTGCGTCCTCGTCGTCGCGCTCGTTCCGGCAGTCGCGCTTGTTCCGCTGGTGCCGGTCCCGCTGGTCGCTGCAGTCCCGGAGGTTTCAGTCCCGGAAGTCCCGGTCCCCGATACCCCGGACGTCGTCAGCGGACGATTGCCGGGGCTCACCGACAGCTTATGGGCGATCTGTCCCCAGCCCATGCCCTGGCTGCGCAACTGCAGGACGCCGGGCACTTCGACGGTCTGGGTGGCGCCGCTGCTGTCGACGCTGGTCACCGTGCCGCCGTTCAGCGCGATGTGCAACTGCTCGGGCGTCGGCTCGGTGATGCCCTGGGCCGCCAGTTGGCGCTGGGCCAGGGACAAGGCCCGGGTGATGTTGCCGTAGCCCATCGGCCGCGTCGTCGGGGTGAAGCTGATGCCGGTCGTCGAGTCCGGGGCGCTCAGCGTGATCTCGGTGCCGCTGCGCAGCCCCGCGACCAGGCTCGCGGCGTTTTCCGGCGAGCCGGCAAGGCTCTCGAAACGGCTGGCGATCTTGCGCGCCGGCACGGCGGGGGGCGCCACGACAGGGTCGGCGGAGCCGCTGGTGCTGGTACTGGTGGTGGTGGTGGTCGTGCCGGTGGTGGTGGTGTCGGCGACCGCGTCTGCCGCAAATGCGGAGTTCAAGGCAAAGTAGGCGGCGCTGACTGTCAGCAGCCGCATGGCGTTTTTGTTCATCTCTTCACTCTCCTCATCCATTGATCATGCGTTTTTCGGTTTGCAGAACTATTTCCAGCGATGTGGCACTGTCGTAAAACAAGCCTTGCCTCGTCACCGAACGCATGCGTGTCGAGTTGGGGCTGAGTATTTCCAGGGTGATTTCGATCTCACGGTCCGCGGCTTTGGCGATGATGATTTCCTCGTTCGCCACGCGCTTGCTCGAGATCACCTTGATGCCCATGCGGGTCAGGGCGGCCAGCGTGGCCTGCTTGACCTCGACCACCGGCGCCGTGAAGGTCCGGTAGGCGCGGCCGTTGATGGTCTGTGCGACGCCGGTCGACGCGCCGACGCCGAAGGCGGTGAGGGCCATGGCCTCGCAGCCGCCCAGCAACAGCGCGGCGCCGCAGATCGCGGCGGTGCGGGCGAGCTTGCCGTGGCGCGGCATCGCTACGTGCGCCGCACTCATGTGCGGGCCACCACGGAATTGCCGACGATCTGCACTTGGCTGCCTACCGCGACGCTGGGCGCCTCGCTTTGATAGACCGTGCGCAGGCCGCCGTTGTCCAGGCGCACCACGATCTTGTAGGAGGAGGTGCGATGCGTGTTCTGCTCGATCTTGTTGCCCAGGTAGGCGCCGCCCGCGCCGCCGGCGATGGTCATCACGGTGCGGCCGTCGCCGCGTCCGATCTGGTTGCCCAGCAGGGCGCCGGTCAGACCGCCGGCAACGGCGCCGACGCCGCTGGTCTTCGCCGGAGTCTCGATCAGGTTGATCGATTCGACGGTGCCGCAACCCACGCAGGCGGCCGCGCCGGCGCGCGCTTTCGGCGCGGAGGAGGGCACCGAGGATTGCGCGAGTTTTCCTGCCGGCGCGGCTTTGGCCGTCGCGGCCGCTTGTGGATTGGAATGGGCCGAAGGCATGACCCCGGTCAGGGCGGCGATGCCGATCAGGCTGAACAGCGTCACGGAAATCGCGGCGATGACCAGTGCCGGATACAGCAGTCTGGGGCGCGCGGGTCGCGTTTCCACGTTGCGGCCCATGGGCTCGATGGTGGTGGTGTTCATGGCTATTTCATCTCCTTGCCGATCTGGTGGCCGATATAGGTGCCGGCGGCGGCGCCGCCGACCGTGCCTACCGTGCTGCCGCCCGTGAGCGAGGAACCGACCACGCCACCGATGATCGCGCCGCTCACCATGCCGATATCCTGCTTGCTCGGATTGCTGTTGCAGGCGGCCAGCCACGGCAGCATGACCATGAGAGCCACCCGCGCAGTCGATGGGACCTTCATTGCTCGTCTCCTTTGTTTGCAGCATCGGAATCAATGCTTCACTTGGCTATCGCAACCGCCGTGCCAGATAGGAGAACAACTAATAATCAGTGGCTTAGGATAGTTTCCGGCGAATCGGGGCCAGCCGAGACTGTCGCCGGATGGCGACAGGATCCCGGGGTTCGGGGGCAACTGCCTGAATGTGCTGGTTTATTGCTGTCGCCGAATGGCGACGCTGGAGCCTGTCTGGCTCACTTGAACAGCGCGGGATCGAGGGCGTGGCGCTGCAGCAGTTTGTAGAAGTCGGTACGGTTGCGCCGCGCCAGTTTGGCGGCCTGCGTGACATTGCCGCCGGTCATCTTGAGCAGGCGTACCAGGTAGTCGGATTCGAAGCTGCGGCGCGCCTCGTCGAAAGGCACGATCTCGCCCAGTTCGCTGATCGTCTTCTGCACCAGCGCCAGCGTCACGATGGGGCCGGTGGTCAGTGCCACGGCCTGCTCGACCACGTTCAGCAACTGGCGCACATTGCCCGGCCAACTGGCGCGGATCAGCAAATCCATGGCCTCCGGGGCGAAGCCGTTGATCTCCTTGCGATAACGCTGGGCCAGCTTGCGCAGGAAATGGTTGGCCAGCACGGGGATGTCGTCGCGCCGCTCGGCCAGGTCGGGAATCGACAGCGAGACCACGTTGAGCCGGTAGTAGAGATCGCTACGGAAGCGTCCCGCGCTCATTTCCTCTTCGAGGTCGCGGTGCGTGGCGCTGATGATGCGGACGTCGATCGGCGTGCTGCTGGTGGCGCCGACGGGACGCACCTGGCGCTCCTCGAGGACGCGCAGCAGCTTGACCTGCAGCGGCAGCGGCATGTCGCCGATTTCGTCGAGGAACAGGGTGCCGCCCTGCGCGGCGCGGATCAGGCCGGGATGGTCCTTGACGGCGCCGGTGAAGGCCCCCCGCGTGTAGCCGAAGAGTTCCGATTCGAGCAGGTTCTCCGGAATCGCGCCGCAATTGACGGCGATGAAGGGGCACTCGTGGCGCGCACTGGCAAGGTGGATGGCCTGCGCCAGCATTTCCTTGCCGGAACCGGAGGCGCCGCGCAGCAATACGCTGGCGTCGCCTGCGGCGACCAGCTTGGCCTGCGCCAGCAGGTCCGTCATAACCATGTTGCGCGTGATGATGTGGGCATGCCAGGCTTCGACGTCGGGATTGCTGCCGGGCGCGGCGGGCGACAGCTGCATGGCCCTGGCCACCTGGTCCAGCAGCACCTTGGCTTCGTAGGGCTTGGCCAGATAGCCGAAGACGCCGCGATGGGTTGCCGCCACGGCCTCCGGAATGGTGCCGTGGGCGGTCAGCATGATCACCGGCAGGGTCGGATAGTTCGCCCGCACCGCGCCGAACAGCGCGTTGCCGTCCATGCCGGGCATGCGCATGTCGGTGATCACCAGTTGCGGCCGGTCCGCGGCGAGCTTGGCCAGCGCCTCGGGGCCGCTCGATGCCGTGGTGACGGCATATCCCGCGGCTTCGAGACGGATCGCGATCAGGCGCAGCAGATCGGCGTCGTCGTCCACCAGCAGGATCTTGCCCAGGCTGTCGCTCATTTCGCTCTGCCCTTCGGTTTGTCACGGGGCAGCAGGCTCTTTTCGATGTCTTTGATGGCTTCCAACTTTTGCTCCAGTTCTTCGGCCCGCCGCTGTTCTTCCCGCGCTCTCTGCGCCAGGGAATGGCTGCCGTCTTCGAGGCGGCGGTGCTCCGCCAAGTTTGCACGCATTAATGATGCCAGCGCGTGCAATTCGCTGTTGTGGCCTTCGCCCGGCCGTGCCAGCGGATCGAGCAACTGCTGGGCACGGCGGTGATCCGCCGCCGTGGCGGCGGGTGCGGCCAGCACCATGGCATATTGCAGCAGGCGGAAATCGGTTTTTTC
>JAUYSD010000358.1 GCA_030696505.1 Sulfuritalea sp.
CAGGCGTGGCGCGAATTTGGCGAGTATGCGCGGGCAGTCGTCGGTCGAGCCGTCGTCGACGACGATGATCTCGTCGGCCGGCGGGTTCAGCGCGGCAAGGCTTTCCAGGCAGCGCGGCAAGTAGGGCGCGACGTTGTACACCGGCATGACGATGGAGAGCAGCGGCGCGCTCACTGCAGGACCCCGCGCTTGCCGCCATGCCAGGCCAGCAGCGCATCATGCAGCGTCGCCGCGCGCTGGGCATAGGTATGCCGATTTATGACATGGGCGTGACAGCGCTCGGCCAGGTCACGCGCGGCCTCGAAGTTCGCCAGCCGGTATTCGATCTGCGCCACGCAATCGTCCACGCCTTCGAACTCGGCCCAGTTTTCGCCCGGAGTGAAGTCGTCGCGGGCATGGCTGCGGCGGTCGCACAGCAGGAAGCCGCCGCAGGCCGGGATGCCGTAGCAGCGCTCGGGCAGGCCCGAGGCCTGCGGCGCGCCGAAATCGCAGGAGGCGCCGAAGTTTAGGTTGATGCGGCTCTTCTGGATCAGAGCCACCTGCTCCTCGACGCTCATGCCGGCCGCTGCGCGAAACAGGAAGCGGACGCCGCGCGCCGCCAGGCGTTCGCCCAGTGCGGCGAAGAATTCCTGCCGGCTGCGCATTTCCTTGTAACGCTGGCCATCCATGGCGCCAAAGAAGCTGACGTCATAGTCGTAGCGGGCTGGTTCGCGCAAACTCTCCAGCGTCGCACCATGCAGGTTGTAGCGTGCGGTGTCGGCGGCGTTGGCCAGATAGAGCGTGCTGTCGGCGAAATCGCGTCGCGCGTCGACCAGGCTGTGCGTGGCGTAGATGTCGTAGAGTCGCGCCCGGTCCAGCCAGTCCAGCCGCCAGGCGGCGCGGTTCAGGTAATGCGGCGCGTCCTGGTTCCAGACGAACAGCGGTATGCCCTGGCGGCGCAGGAAGCGGCGCATGCCCCATATCGTCAGCGGATGACGCAGGCCTTCGTAGAACCAAGTATAGGCACCGAGGATGCGTTCGGGCTCACTGCAATCGGCGTCCTGCCAGCGCCGACTTTCGCGCAGGCTCAGGCCGCGTGCCGCCAGCTCGCGGCGCAGAGCCGGATGCAGGCTGCCGTGGGCGATCAGCAGGACATCCCTGACCGTCATGCCGGTTTGTGGAAGAAGAACACGTTCTTGCGGATCAGGGAAAAATCCAGCGCGAAACCCTGCGCCACCAGCTCGGCGAACATCTGCGACAGCACGCGGTCGCCGAGCACGTCGGGATGGGTTTCGACGCAGATCTTCTGCACCGTCGCCAGATCGGCGCCGGCGAAGAACTCGGCTTCGCCGCCCTCGATGTCCACGATCAGGAAGCTCGGCTTGACGCGTGCCAGTTCGCTGTTGAGGTCGAGCTGTTTGACGGTGATGGCGCGCCCGCCGGCGCGATGCGCCGACGAGGCCCAGAAGTCGTCTTCGAGGTGGAACTCGCGTTCGCCGTCGCCTTTGGCCAGTAGCGCATTGATCAGTGTCGGCGCCACGTTGTTCTTCGCGTGGGTTTCGCGGATCAGCGGTATCAGTTCCGGGTTGGCTTCGTAGGCGAACACCTTGTCCGCGCCGGTGCGCTTGGCGCAGTAGGCGGAGAGAAAGCCGAGTCCGGCGCCGACTTCGAACACCACGTCGTCGGCCGTCAGGCGCCGCGAGATGATCTCGATTTCCTTGGCCTCGTAGTCGCCCAGATAGATTTCGCGGGCGATGCCCGGCGAAACCAGCTTGTGCTTCACCGGCAACATGACGCCGTGATTGTCTGCCCAGTCGGGCTGGCTGAAGCGCCAGGCGAGTTTCTTCAGCTTGCGTGCGGTGCGGCCGTTCTTGCGCATGGTCTATTCCCTGTATTTTTTGATCGTGGCCGGCACGCCGGCGACTACCGCGTAGGCCGGCACGTCCTCGCGCACCACGGCACCGGCGGCCACTACGGCGCCGTCGCCGATGGTGACGCCGGCGAGGATCACGGCATTGGCGCCGAGCCAGACATCGCGGCCGATGCGTATCGGTTTGGCATCGATGGGTTGCGAGCGTATCGTCGCGCCGGATGCAAAGCGGTGCTGGTAGGAAATGATGCGCACCCCTGGGCCGACCAGCGTGTCGTCGCCGATATCGACGCCGCCGGTGCCATTGACGATACTGAAGTTATTGATCTCGACCCGGTCGCCCAGTCGTACCCCGCCCTTGCCGCCCTGCACGTAGGCATAGCGGTTCAGCGTCACCTTGTCGCCGAATGTCACACCGGGGCTGCGCGAGGCGTCTACCGAGGCGTCGGCGTGGATCTTGCACCCGCAGCCCAGCGTGATTTTCTCGTGGCCCTTGAGATAGGCGGAGAAGGACACGCGATTGTCGGCGCGGCGCTGCTGCAGGATGAAAAGCAAATGCCGAATCGGATTCATGGTGCGATTGCTTCCGCGATGACGTCGGGCAAGCCTTGTACAGGGATGACCGCGACGTTTTCGGCCAAGGGATAAGCATGTTCGACGGGGGCAATTACCCAGGCCTTTGCGATATCCAGATCCTTCATCGCCTGCCAGAACCCCTTGGTTGGTTTGGGTGTCGTGGAGTATTTCATCTCGAAGGCGTAGCGTTTTTCGCCACGGGTCAGGACAAGGTCGATTTCCGCCCCGGCAGCGGTACGGAAATAATTCAGCTCCGTTCCGGAGGGGGAATGCGCGGCAATCTGCTCGACCACCAGCCCTTCCCATGAGGCGCCAACCACCGGGTGGGCATGCAGGGTATTGCTGTCCGGAATGTTGAGCAGGGAATGCAGCAGTCCGCAGTCGCGAATGTAAATTTTCGGTGCCTTGACCAGGCGCTTGCCAAGATTCACCGCCAGCGGTTCCAGGCGGCGCACCAACAAGGCGTCGACCAGCAGATCGAGGTAGTGCCCGACCGTGGAATGACTGCTGCCGCCCATGGCTTGCCCCAGTTGCGAGGCATTGAACTGTTGCGCATGGACGTGGGCCAGCATGCGCCAGAAGCGGTGCAAGCTGGCCGCCGGTGTCTTGATGCCCAGTTGTGGCAAGTCGCGCTCGAGAAAATTGCGAATGAAATCTTCTCGCCAGACGCCGGACATGGCGTCGCTAGGGGCATCGAAACTGGGCGGGAAGCCCCCGCGCAACAGTAGCGTCGGAAGTGTCGCCGTGGTCACGCCGACCTCGCTGGCCAGAAGGGGTGATAGCTCCAGATAGCCGACTCGTCCGGCGAGAGACTCCGCACTTTGCCGCAGCAGCTTGCCGGAAGCGGAGCCGAGGAGAAGAAAGCGGCCAGACCGCCGGTCGGCGTCGATTTCCGGTCGCAGGGCGGCAAACAGGTCTGGTACATGCTGCACTTCGTCCAGGATTACCAAACGGTGCCGATTCTGGCGAAAGAACAGTTCAGGCTGGGCGAGCGCACTGCGGTCACTGCTGCGCTCCAGGTCGAGCATCAGCGCATCCGGATACATGCCGGCAAGCTGTCGCGCCAGCGTGGTTTTTCCCGCCTGCCGTGGCCCCAGCAGGACCATGCCGGGGTAGAAGTTCAGACGTTCCTGGAGTGTGGGAAGTAGGTGGCGCGAGTATTTCATCCTTGTATTTTGTCTGTATCAAAGACGATTTGCAAGGATTGCGTGGGTGCCTGAGCGAAATTGTCCATATTCAACAGCTCAATTTCAGCAGCTCAACGGGTGGGTTTCGAGCCAGGCCAGCAGCACGGCGAAAGTGTACATCAGGCGTACATTTCCCCGCCCTTGCTGCGCTTCTTGCCATAGCGCGGCGAGCGGGCCGGTGGCCAGCCAGGGTGCGCGCGTCGCAGCGGCGGCGACCTGTGCTGCGCCCCAGTCGCGCCACGCGCCGGCGAAGTTGGCGCGCAGCGGCACCGAGAAGCCGTGCTTCTCGCGATTCCAGACGGCTTCCGGCAGATGCTTGCGTGCCAGCGCGCGCAGCAGGGCCTTGCCGCCACCGGCGTCGAAATGCACGCCGGCCGGCAAGCGCAGCATGCGATCCTGCAGCGCGTTGGCCAAGAGCGGCACGCGCACCTCGAGGCCGTGCGCCATGCTGGCGCGGTCGGTCTTGGCCAGGCAGTTTTCCGAGAGATAGGTCCACAGGTCGGCGCGCAGCAGGGCGCCGCGGTCGTAGTCGCCGTGGTGCGCGGCGAGTTCGCGCCAGAGTTCGAGGGTGTGCTCCGGGCGTGCGGCGCGAGCCACTTCGGGCCCCAGATAGCGGCGCAGGTCCTTGCGGCTGCCCGGGTAGTCACCGAGTTCGACGCGGCGGTAGAGCAGCAGTTCGGGTCCTGCCAGCGCGCGCCGGTGCAGGCTGGCCGGCGCCAGGCCGTGGCGCAGCAGCGCACGCAGGACCCGCTTGCCGAGGCTGTCGGGATAGCGATCGGCGCCGTCGAGAAAGCGCGGATAGCCGCCGAAGAGTTCATCGCCGCCGTCGCCGGACAGGGCTACCGTCACATGTTGCCGCGTCAGCCGCGACAGCGCCCAGGTCGGGATGTAGGCCGGATCGGCGAGCGGCTGGTCGAGGTCGGCCAGCGCACTGTCCAAGGTGTCGGCGGTGAGTTCGGGGGCGTCGAGCACGTGGTGCTCGGTCGCGTATTTGTCGGCCACGGCGCGCGCATGCGGGCTTTCGTCGAAGCCGGCCTCGGCGAAGCGCACGCTGAAGGTTTTCAAGGGCGCCGATGAAGAAGATGCGGCCTGCGCCATGTAATGCACCACCAGGCTGCTGTCGATGCCGCCGGACAGGAAGGCGCCGAGCGGCACGTCGGCCACCAACTGGTCCCTGACCGCCTGCGCCAGCAGGGCGTCGGTCTCGGCCACCAGTGCGTCGCGCTCGGGAGCCCTTTCCGTCGCGTCGGGAATGGCCCACCACTGACGCGGCGTCGCCTGCGTGCCGGGCGTCCAGCGCAGGCAGGCGCCCGGCGGCAGCGTATGGATGTCGCGCACCAGGGTGTGCGGCGCCAGCGGCGTCTGGAAGGCCAGGTAGTCGCGCAGGCCTTCGGCGTCGAGCTTCTTCGGGAAGGCTTGCAGCGCGAAGAAGGGTGCCAGGGTCGAGGCCGTCACCAGGCCACCGGCATGCTCGCCCCAGAACAGCGGCTTGATGCCGAGCCGGTCGCGGGCGAGGAAGACGCTGCCGTCGGCGCGGTCGTGAATGGCGCAGGCGAACATGCCGTCGAGCCTGTGCAGCACGGCCTCGCCCCAGTGCCGGTAGCCGGTAAGCAGCACCTCACTGTCGGAGCGCGTGGCGAAGGCATGACCGGCGGCTTCGAGTTCGCGCCGCAACGCGGCGAAGTTGTAGATCTCGCCGTTGTAGACCATGGCCAGGCGGCCGTCGCTTGTGCTCATCGGCTGGCGCCCGCCGGCAAGGTCGATCACGGCAAGACGGGCGTGGCCGAGCAGGGCGTTGCCGTGGGCCAGGGTCTCGCGCGCATCCGGGCCGCGCGCCTTGAGCGTTTCCAGCGCAGCCGCGAAATCGGCATGGAAGATTTCGCCGCTGGCGAAAAGGATGCCGCACATCAGCGGCGGCCTCGGGGCGGTGGGTAGCGGTGCACGATCAGATCACCGCCAGGTGCCGCGCCTTGGCCCCGGCCACGGCCTTGAGCGGCACGGCGCGGTCGAGCGTGACCAGGGTTCCACCCTGTGCCACGGCCAGCGCCAGCAGATAGACATCGGTCACCTGGCGGCTGCCGAGCACCGCGTTCCAGGCGATGCGCTCGGCGTCGAGCAGGCTCACGGCATCGGGCCAGAAGACATGGTGCGGCGTTTGCGTGGCTTCCGCCAGGCGTGCCGCGATAGCCGCCGGCGGCAGGGGATTCGGGTAGCCAGGCTGCGACATGATGCGAATGCAGCCGTTCTGCGTCAGCGGACAGGATGCCCAGCCCGCGGCGATGTGCTGTTTGAGCCAGTCGCGGGCGCGGACATGGTGCAGGTGAGCGCCGTCGAGCAGCGCGATCAGCACATTGACATCGAGCAGGGCGCGCATCGAGGACAGGGCTCAGATGCCTTCTTCGTCGCGCAACTGGTCGATTTTTTCGTTGCTGACTACGCCGCCGCGGGAGGGGAAGGGCCGGAAGCCATAGATCGCTTCGGGCTCCCGGGCCGTGCCGGAGGTCGGTGCCGCCTGGGTCAGGGCGCGCCGCGCAAGGTCCGAAATCACCCGTCCGGCGCTGGTATGGCTGCGCCGCGCCAATTCCTTGGCGGCCGCCAGAACGTCGTCTTCGATGTCGAGGGTGGTGCGCATGGGTTGCTCCGATGGTTGATGCGGTGATGCTAGCGCATCAGATGCCTGCCGGCAAGAGAAATGCCGCTCACGCTTGGCTCCGCGCCAGATTTTCCCAGGCGTCCAGTGCCCGCTCGGCGTCGTAGGGCGCCAGTGCTGCGGCGACCGCTACGGCGTCGGGCTTCGGCGTCATCACGGCGGCCTGCATCGCTGCTGCCAGTGCCTCGATGTCGTCGCAGGGCACCAGCCTCTGCGCCAGTTCGCCGACGAGAATCTCGCGCGGGCCTGAAGGGCAATCGGTGCTGACCACGCGCGTGCCGCAGGCCAGCGCCTCGATCAGCACATTGGGCAGGCCCTCGTGGTCGGAACACAGCACCAGCAGTTCGGCTGCGGCCATCCAGGGGTAGGGATTGGCCTGAAAGTTGGCGATGGCGACACGGCGCTGCAGTCCATGCCGGGCGATCAGCGCGGTCAGCCCGGCGTCGGGCGGCGTCAGCAGCATCAGCAGTTGCGGCAGCTTGGCCCGGGCGTAGGCGGCGAGCAGCAGGTCGTGGCGTTTTTGCGCGGCAAAGCGGCCGACGTGGAGGATGTAGGCTTCGCCCGGCCGATCCGGGCAGGGCTCGGCGGCCAAGGCGCGGATCGCGGCGAAGTCGAAGGGGTTGGCGATCACGCTTATCTGCCCGGCATCGATGCCGAAGGCCGCCTGCAGGTCGGCGGCCACGCCCTGCGAGACGGCGACCAGCGGCCGCGTGCGGTAAAGCCCGCGGTAGCGGGCGGCACGGCGTTGCGCCTTGGCCGCCGGCAGGCGCGCGATCTCGGCGGACAGGGTATTGGCGATGCGGCAGACATGGCGCGGCGCCCTGGCCAGCGCCGCAATTTCGTCGGCGAAGGGCAGGGTCGACACCAGCAGATCGTGCGGATTCGCTGCCAGCACACGGTTCAGGCGCCAGGCCAGGCGCCGCTTGCCCAGCCAGCCGTGACCGGCGCGCGCGGCGAGGACGTGAAAGCGACAGCCGGCAGGCGGCGGGTATTGGCCGGCATCCTCGCAGACGATGAAATCCACCTCGTGGCCGCGCGCCGCCAGGCCGCTGGCTATCTTGGCCAGCGCCTTCTCGGCGCCGCCGCCGGCGAGATTAGTGGTGAACAGGGCGAACCTCATACGGGACGGGTTTTCGTCATGTGTTCGCCGAGCGCCTGCTGCACCGCGGCCCAGACGCGGTCCACCGTGATCTCGGCCATGTCCGCCTCGGGTGTGCAGCGGTCGGCCAGCGGATGGTCGATCGCATACAGGCAGGGATGATCGAGCGGCGCCAGCACGCGGCTCGGCGAATAGCCGTGGTAGAGCGCCACCATCGGCCGCTGCATGGCGCCCATCAGGTGCGTTGGCCCGGTATCGACGCCGACATAGAGGTCGACGCGATTCATCAGCGCCGCCGTTTCGCGCAATGTCATCTTGCCGGCGCACAGCGTCGCCGCATTGCCCAGTTCGGCTGCCAGCGCTGCGGTGCGATCCTTCTCCAGCTCGCCGCCGAAAATCAGGAAGTGCGCTTGCGGCCAGTGCGCGCGGATGCGTCGGCACAGTTCGCTGAAGTGGCCGGGCGGCCAGTCGCGGTAGGCCTTGGTCGGGAAGCTCGCGACCTGCAGGCCGATCAGCGGATGACGTTCGGATGCCTGGTGCTCGGCCAGAAAGCCCGCCGCCCATTGTTCTTCCTCGGCAGTGACGCGATAGCTGAGTGCCTTGCCGGCCGGCATTGCGCCGACGGCCGCTGGCAGCATCAACTGGATGTCCACGGCATGGGTGGTCTGCAGCGCCGGGTGCTCGACGGCTTTGTACAGCCGCGCGTTCAGCGCCGCGTCGGGCTGGCGGAAGGCCACCACGCGATGCGCGACGCGCAGCGCGTACGCGACCAGCGGCGCGTCGAAATTGCAGACGAAGGCGAGGTCGTAGGGCTTGCCCGCGAATGGATTCCTCAACCAGCCCATGAAACGCGCGCGCTGCTTTTCGATGGTGCCGGTGCGATGGACGAAAGGCAGATGACGCAGCACTTCCTCGCGCTTCGGATGTGCCAGCAGATGGATGCGCGCCTGCGGCCAGCGTGCCGCAACGGCGCGCACGGCCGGCGTCACCAGCAGCGTGTCGCCGATGCGCGAGACATTGATGCAGAGAATGTCGCGCGGCGCCGGC
>JAUYSD010000051.1 GCA_030696505.1 Sulfuritalea sp.
GGGTTGGACGAAGCCGCTACGCGGAGAAATCGCAGACTGGGCCGACACGAATTAATCTTCACGAACATTCCGACGGGGACGTTGGAGTGATTTTGCAACCAATCGTGAGGAAACGCCAGCATGACAAAGCCATCCACCGCCGACTTTGACCGGCAGTACCAGAGCCACCTCAAGCACCTCAAGCTCAAGGGCCTGCAACCCAAGACCATCGAAGCCTATTCGCGGGCCATCCGTCGTATCGGCAACCACTTCGATCACCGCATCGACCACCTGACCGAGCCGCAACTGACCAGCTACTTCACCGAACTCCTGGGCACGCATTCCTGGAGCGCCGTCAAGCTCGACCTCTACGGCCTGAAGTTTTACTACCAGCACGTCCTGAAGAAACCCTGGGTGGCACCCGGCCTGATCAAGCCGCCCAAGAGCCAGCGCCTACCCGACATCGTCACCGTCGATGAGGCCCGACGCATCTTTGCCGCCACTCGTGTCCTCAGCTACCGGGTGTTCTTCTTCACCCTCTACAGCCTCGGCCTGCGCCTGGGCGAAGGGCTGCGGCTACAAGTCGGCGACATCGATGCCGTGCGCGCCCGCGTCCATGTGCGTGACGCCAAGGGCAACCGTGATCGCTTCGTGCCGCTGCCCACCGCCACGCATCACCTCCTGCGCCGGTTCTGGGCCACTCACCGCAACCCGGTACTGCTCTTCCCCAACCGGCATCGCGGGCTGGCCGGCGCCGCCAGCGCCACCACCGCGCTGGATCGCGGCGGCGTACAGACCACCTTGCACAAAGTCATCAGCGCGTGCGGCCTAAAAAAAACATCACTCCGCACAGCCTGCGCCACAGCTATGCCACCCATCTGATCGAAGCCGGCGTCGATCTGATCGAGGTGCAGAAGATCCTCGGTCACCACTCGATCCTCACCACGGCACGCTACACACACCTGACCGACCAAACCAAGCATCACGCCATCGACCGCATCAACGGCCTGATGGATGGCTTCCGCCTAGCCTGGGGGCAGGTCAAGTGATCCGGCTCGCTCACGTCATCGACGCCTTCGACGCTGACTTTCGCGCGCAGTACCGGGACCGACTCACGGCCGACCACCTGCGGGCACTTGCAGCCATGAAGCACTGCCGCACGCAGGCCAGCCCCAAGATGCAGGTCGCCTGCACCGCGTGCGATCATCGGTCCCTGGTGCCGCACTCCTGCGGCCATCGCCACTGCCCGCATTGCCAGCATCACGAGAGCCAACAATGGTTGGAACGGCAGACACGGCGACTGGTGCCGGCGGACTATTTCCTGATCACCTTCACCCTGCCGGCCGAATTCCGGGGGCTGGCTGCGGCGCACCTCGGCGTCACTTACGATCTGCTGATCCGCTGTGCTTGGGAGACCGTGCGCGCCTTCAGCCAGAACGACCGGCAGCTTGCCGGTACGCCGGGGGCGATTGCCGTGCTGCACACCCACACGCGCCGGCTCGACTATCACCCGCATGTGCATCTGGTGGTCCCGGCGGCGGCGGTCGATGCCGAACAAAAGCGCTGGCGCACCAAGGGACGCCGAGGCAAGGGCTACCTGTTCAACCACGAGGCGCTGGCGAAGGTGTTTCGGGCGAAGGTACTCACGGGCTTGGTGGCAGCGGGCCTGAGGCTGCCCGAGCGTTATCCGGCAGACTGGGTGGTGGATTGCAAATCTGTCGGCACTGGCGCCTCGGCGCTCATTTACCTTGGCCGGTATTTGTACCGGGGCGTGATTCGTGAGCAGGATATCGTTGCGTGCCGCGACGGCCAGGTGACGTTCCGCTATCGCCATGCCAAGACGGGACGAATGGAGCAGCGGACGGTGGCCGGCGCGGACTTCCTCTGGCTGGTGTTGCAGCATGTGCTGCCGAAGGGCTTCCGCCGGGCGCGCAATTTCGGCTTTCTGCATCCGAATTGCAAACGCTTGATCGCGTTGCTGCATCTGCTGCTGAAGTTCGTTCCACCCCTGGCCTCGGCGTGGGTGAGGGAACGGGCGCCCATCGTCTGCGCCTGCTGCGGGGCGGTGATGAAGATCGTGCGCACGCGGATTCCGCCAATGCTCGCCGGAGGGCCACCGACCGTGCCTGCCGCGCGCGGGTCCTTCTGATCGTGTAAGCGAAACATTCACCGGCGAGCGGCGGGACGTCGGCGCCCACGAGCCGAGGGACGTGCTCGCCAAGAATCGGTGGCCAGCTCGAGAGAATCCCCCCCATTCGCCCACTTTCGGCCGGGCTTTGCCGCAACGGTAGGCTCGACGTGGCCGATTCGGCGCCCGCCGACAACGATCCGGCTTGCTGCCGGGGTAATTCCAAAAAGATATTTGCTACAGGGCACCCATCCCGGCGCTCTCGGGCCGGGCTCGTCCAACAAACGGTTCAGATCGTGGCAAGCACGATCTAACCTTAGTCGTTAGGCGACTTTGGCACCGGCGCCACCTCAACGAGTTGATCTTTTATGGGAAAGATTGATGTCTTACCGTTTGCATAGAGCGCCAAATGGGATTGGCTTCGCGCTACGAACGTCCCCAACGCCACTGGCTTTCCATTTTCGATAAGTGCGACACACCCCTCAGTTGGCGCGGTGGAATACTGGCATGGCTTTGCCTGTGCAATTTCCTTCTCGGCGTCA
>JAUYSD010000054.1 GCA_030696505.1 Sulfuritalea sp.
AGAATGCCAACCTGTGGGCCGAGCAGATCTGGCAATACCAGGTCAAGACCGCCGACCTCGGTTTGCGTGCCAAGACCTACCTGGAGCAAAACGGCGCCAAGAAGGTCAAGTGAGCCGGCGCCCCGGCGCTCCGCGCCGGGGAGGCTTTCCCCTGACGGGATGAGATAGATCAAGGCGGTTGCCGGGAAAGCTGGGTACCTTTGTCATACATGCAGGATTCGGCGCGATGCCTGCCTTCGCAGGCATCGCCCACACTGAAACTCCGCTGCGTTGTGGTTTTTACGAAAGGAATGACAATGAAATATGGATTGATTCTCGCGGCGGCCGCTGCCGTTTCCTTCGCCGCACCGGTTCTGGCCGATGGCAAGACGCTTTACCTGGAAAAGACCTGCGTCGCCTGTCACGGCAAGGATGCGAAGAAGCCCTTGACGCCGGAATATCCGAGGCTGGCGGGACAGAACGCCAAGTACGCCGAGCGGCAGATGCTGGACATCAAGAGCGGTGCGCGCGCCAATGGCAATGCGGCGGCGATGAAGGGTGTCATGCACCTGGTGTCCGATGAGGAAATCAAGGAGCTGGCGAAGTATCTCTCGGAGATCAAATAGCCGGCTGAACGGTGCTGCGTCATGCAGGCAAACACGGGCTTTGATGGATATCAATGAACTCTTATATACCTGTGCCATCATGACTCAGCTATTAAATACTGACAAGGAAACCAACATGTACAAGGCATTGACACTCGCGCTCTCGATGGCGCTGATTCCCGCATTCGCAATGGCCGGGCCGCCGCCCGAAAAGAAGGCCGGCATCGAGTCCAAGGACTACAAATGGAATGCCCAGGAGGGCGAGAAGATCGAGGCCCTGCAGAAGAAAGGCGACGCCAAGGCCGGCAAGGAGGGTTACGAGGTCTGTGGCGCCTGCCACCTGCCTTCCGGCGCCGGGCGCTCCGACGGCACCTTCCCGCAGTTGGCCGGTCAGCACACGACGGTGCTGATCAAGCAGATGGCCGACATTCGCGCCGGCCTGCGCGACAACCCGACCATGTATCCGTTTGCCAAGGAGCTGGTCGATGCACAGGAGTTGGCCAATGTTTCGGCCTACATCGAGAGCCTGTGCATTCCGGTCGATCATGGCAAGTACGAGGGTGCCGACGCCGCCAAGCAGGTTGCGGATGGCAAGGCGATGTACGAGAAGGAATGCATCGAATGCCACAAGGCCAACGGCGAGGGCGTCAAGGACAAGTTCTATCCCGTTCTGGCAGGTCAGCACTACAAATATCTGCTGCGCCAGATGACCGAGATCCGTGACGGCAAGCGCCGCAATGCCAATCCGGACATGGTCAAGATCATCAAGAAGTACGATGACAAGCAACTGGTGGCGATTTCGGCCTATCAGTCCAGCCTGAGCATGCCCGGATCGATGTGCAAGTCCGGGCCAGCGGCCAAGGGCGGCAAGAAGAAATAGGCGAGAAATAAGCGGTCAATCCGGGTCTTCCGCGCTCCGGCCCCTGCCGGGGCGCGGAAGACCCCCAGCCGACCGGCAATCCACTCCCCCATACAGAGAACAAAATGCTAGACCAAAAAAAGCAGAACCTGCTGATCCGCGGCCTGACCCTGGTGGCATTGGTGGCGTTGATCGCCGCTTACTTTGCGCCGATCTGGTGGGTTTCGCTGACGGCGCCGAACTACCCCAAGGATGCTTTTCCCGACGGCATTCGCATCCATTTTCACTTCAACGGCGTGTTCAACGGCTGCACCGCGGTCGGCAAGGGCACCCGCATGGGCAGCGAAACCCTGCAGGCCGACGTCGGCGAGGACACCCCTCGCTACAATCCGATCCTGGACAAGGACAAGGACGTGAACAAGGAGGCGAAAAGCCTCGACTGCGTGCACGAAATGAACACCATCAACCACTACGTGGGCATGTACCCGATCGATACGGGCTCCCCGGTCGAACTGCGCTTGTCGAAGTTTCTCTTCGGCTGGTTCGCCGTCATGCTGCTGGGATTCATGGCGACCGAGCGCAGGAATCAGTTGAAGATTCTCGGCGTCGGCTTCGCGGCGGTTGCCGCGTGGATGGTGGTCGACCAGGTCGTCATGGGTCAGCTCGACGCCTTCGCTGCCCACTACTATCACGAGGCGAGCACTTTCTTCAATCAGCCCGACGTGCTGGACCGCTGGAAGGCCAACCTGATACTCGCCACCCAGGTGTCGATGGTCGGGATCATCGCGGCGATGCTGATCGTCCTGCTGGGAGTCTGGAAGATTCCCCGCTTCTCGCTACTGCTGCCCCTGGCGCCCGCCCTGCTGCCGCTCTTCTTCGTCATCGACTATGCCGGCTGGCTGTGGTTCTTCGGCCACAACATGCATCCCTGGGGCGCTTTCACGGTCAAGCCCTTCATGCCCACCGTCTTCGGCGAGGGCAAGGTGGCGCAGTTCTCGACCTTCTCCTATCCCTACTGGGGCTACGCGCTGCTGCTGGTCGTGTTCGGCTGCCTGATGATGGCGCTGCTGCTGCGCCGCAGGCAGATGCGCGAGTCCTAGGGTGATGCCATGAAACTGAAACGCTGGCTGGCGCTCCTGCCGGCCTTGCTGCTCGGTGTCTCATCGCTGCTGGTGGCGCGTCCGGCCGACCGCGACGAGGACAAGCCGCCGAGTCTGGGGGCGACTGCGGATTTGTCCACGGCGCCCCGGGTCGGCGTCGATCGGCCCAAGCCCACCTATATGCTGCACGAGCGCGACAAGCGCGTGCATGGCCTGAAGCCCTTTCAGCTCCTGGTCGACGCGGCGCCGGCCGGTTCGACCCTGAGGCCGCCGCCGGGAAACTATGCCGGCCCGGTGGTGATGACCAAACCGCTGGTGATCGAAGGCTCCGGATCGGTGACCATCGATGCCGGCGACAGGGGCACGGTATTTTCGCTGCAGACCGACGGCGCCGTTTTGCGCGGGCTGCACCTGACAGGTTCCGGCGATTCGCACGACACCGACGATTCCTGCCTCGATGTGCGCGGCCACCGCAACGTCATCGAGAACCTGGTGATCGACAACTGCCTGTTCGGCATCGACCTCAAGCAGTCGAGCGACAGCATCGTCAAAAACAACAAGGTGCGTTCCAAGCCGCGCGACCTGGGCGTGCGCGGCGACGGCCTGCGACTTTGGTACAGCGATCGCAACCTGATCGAGGGCAATGAGATTACCGATTCGCGCGACATGGTGGCCTGGTATTCCCACGACAACGTCTATCGCGGCAACATCGGCACGCGCAGCCGTTACTCGATCCACTTCATGTTCGCCAATAACAACGTGGTCGAGAACAACCGCTTCTACGACAATTCGGTGGGGGTCTATTTCATGTACACCGAGGGCGGCGTGCTGAAGAACAACCTGATTTCACACGCCAACGGCGCAACCGGCATGGCGGTCGGCTTCAAGGAAGCGAGCAATACGGTGATCGAAGGCAACGAGATCGTGTATTGCGCGGTCGGCATTGGTTCCGACCTGTCGCCCTTCCAGCCCGACAGCAAGATCTGGGTGCGCAACAACCGCTTCGCCTTCAACGGCATCGCCATCAAGCTGACCTCCGAACTCGGCGGCAATGTCGTCACCGACAATGCCTTCGAAGGCAACCTGACCAACGTGGTGCAGGCCGGCCGCGGCAGCTCCGGCCTCAACCAATGGCGCGGCAATTACTGGGACGACTACCAGGGCTTCGACCGCGACGGCAACGGCACCGGCGACACGCCCTACGAGCTTTACGCCTATGCCGATCAGATATGGATCGAACTGCCGCCGGCACGTTTCTTCAAAACCGCGCCGGTGCTGGAACTGCTGGACTTTCTCGAGCGCCTGGCGCCGTTTTCCTCGCCCGAGCTGACGCTCAAGGACGAGCAGCCGCGCTTTCGCAAGCCGCAACACGATAAGGCCGGGGTGACGGGATGAGCGCCCCGCACGGCCGCCCGAAGGGGCGCCAGTCATCCGACGGAGCTGCGCAACAGCGAACCACCGTCACCCCCTGCCTCGGGCAGGGGGTTGGGGGGAGGGTAGTCCAGTGAGCGAGTCGAAACCACCGAACGGCGCCCAGCCGCCCGACACGCCGCCGCCGTCGCGCGAGCGCGTGCGGCAGGCGCGGCGGCGCTGGTTGCGCACCATCCTGCTCACCGGCGGGGTGATGGGCGCCGCGCTTTCGGGCTTCCTGCCCCTGGTCTATGCCCGCACCAAGCGGCTGCGGCCGCCCGGCGCGCTGGACGAGAAGGATTTCCTGTCCTCGTGCATCAAGTGCGGCCAGTGCGTGCAGGTCTGCCCGGTGCAGGCGATCAAGCTGGCCGACCTGGTCGATGGCTTCGGCGTCGGCACCCCTTACATCGATGCGCGCGAGCAGGCCTGCGATTTCTCCTGCGATGCCGTGCAGTGCATCCTGGCCTGTCCGACCGGATCGCTGGTGTACAAGAAGCCGGCCTTCCTCGGCTCGCGCAAGGGCGCCCGGCTTGCCGCCGCGCCGATACTCAAGGCCAAGGAAAAGGATGCCGAGCCGACCCTGAACCTCAGCGAGCGCATCGGCGTCGCGCGCCTGACGCGGCCCGAAGCCTGCCTCGCGATCCAGGGCAAGGGCTTCAAGGGCCAGGTGCGGGGGCCGTCGTTCAAGGGGCGGATGCGCTACATGGAGGTCAACCGCTGGAAGCCGATCGGCGTCGCCGAACATCCCTACGACCTCGCCGAGTGCGATCTGTGCGTGCGCGAATGTCCGGTCAAGGGCGCGATTTCCATCGAGACCGTGTTCGCGCCCGACGGCAGCAAGCGCAAGTCGCCGGTGGTGCATGAGCCCTGCGTCGGTTGCGGCGTCTGCGAAATGATCTGTCCGGTCGAGCCGACCTGCATCGTGGTCGACGCCAGAGAGGTGTGGAATACGTGAACGCCTTTCTCAAGCGCCGCTTCTTCGACCAGATCGCCGTGATGTTCGGCCGCGAGCCGAAAAAGCCGGCGGCGATTTCCGAGCCTGCGCAGCAGATCCATATCCTCAAGCGCGCCACCAACAAGGAAAAGCTGCAGGCGGCGACCCTCGCCCATGAGCGCTCGAAGAAGGTGCACAAGTGGCGCAACCGGCGCTGGGCGGTGCTGATCGTTGCCAACCTGATGTTCACCTTCTCCTTCTGGCTCGATATCCAGATCCTCGAAGGCGCACTGACCGCCTCGCGCTTCGTCGGCTTCCATCTGATCGATCTCAACTCGGCGCTGCAGGTGATGCTGGCGCACAAGCACATCATCGTCAATCTGGTAATCGGCACGGCCACGGTCTTTGTGCTTTGGCTGATACTCGGCGGCCGCAGTTTCTGTTCCTGGGTTTGTCCCTATCACCTGGTCGCCGAGTGGGCGGAGAAGATTCACCTCTACCTGGTGCAGAAGAAGCTGGTGACCGACCAGAACATCGACCGCCGCCTGCGCACCCTGTCGTGGATCGTCTTCGCCGCGCTCGCGCTGGCCACCGGCTACACGGTGTTCGAATCGATTTCGCCGACCGGCATCCTGTCGCGGGCACTGATCTACGGTCCGGGCCTGGCCTTGCTCTGGGTGCTGGCGCTGCTGGTGTTCGAGGTGTTCTTTTCGCGCCGCGCCTGGTGCCGCTACGCCTGCCCGATCGGTCTCACCTACGGCGTGGTCGGCATTCTTTCGCCGGTGCGCATCAAGTACAAGCTCGACAGCTGCTTCCACGAAGGCGACTGTCGCAAGGTCTGCCTGGTGCCCCACGTGCTCGACACGGTGATCAAGGGCCGCGCGGTGGATACCGAAGTTCCCATCGGTCCCGACTGCACGCGCTGCGGACTGTGCGTCGACACCTGTCCGACCGGCTCGCTGACTTTCGACGTCAAGGGACTTTCCAAGCTGCTGTGAACCCGACTTTGCGCCCAACAAAATCATGATCAGTTTCTCGCACGTCACCAAAAGCTTTCGCAAGTCGCGCGTGCTCGATGACATCAGCCTCGACATAGGCTTGTCCGAGCGCGTCGCCCTGATCGGCTCCAACGGCGCCGGCAAGACCACGCTGATCCGCTGCCTGCTCGGCGAATACACCTTCGACGGCCAGGTCAGCATCGAGGGCCGCGATCCGCGCCAGGAGCGCACAGCGGTGCTGGGATCGATCGGCTTCGTGCCGCAACTGCCGCCGCCGCTGAAAATGCCGGTAGCGCAGCTGATCGATTTTTCCGCCGCGCTGTGCGGCACCGATCCGGCGCGCATTCACCAGCTGGCGCAGCGTCTGGGACTCGACCTGGCGCCGATCCTGACGCGGCCCTTCGTCAAGCTTTCCGGCGGCATGAAGCAGAAGCTGCTGATCGCGATTGCGCTGGGGCGCGAGGCGAAGCTGCTGATCATGGACGAGCCGGCGGCCAACCTCGATCCCGAGGCGCGCAAGATCTTCTTCGAACTCCTGGCCGAACGCCAGGAGGACGTCACCATGCTGATTTCCAGCCATCGACTGAACGAGGTCTCGGCGCTGGTGAATCGGGTGATCGAAATGGACATGGGCAAAGTCGTGCTCGACGATCGCGTCGCCGACGACGTGTCGCTGTCCGGGCAGTTCGGCTGCCGAATTTCGCTCAAGCGCAGCGAGGCCGCATTCGCCAAGGCGATGCAGGCCTGGAATTTCCGTGATCTGGGCGAGGGGCTGGAATGGGAGGGCGTGGTGCCCGGCCCCGACCGCCTGCGCTTCATGGGCATGACCTCGCGTTACGTGGCGCTGATCAGCGACTATTCGCTGCACGAGGCGCCGCCCGTTGCGGCTGGCAATGGCGGCGGCGCGGCGCTGCGCAAAGTTGGCGCTGACGCTACGGTGATCTGATGGACCGCCGCCGTTTCCTCGCCACGGGTCTTGCGCTGACGCCCATCGCCGCCGCCCTGTCGGCCTGCGGCAGTGCCGGCGTCTGGCCCGAAGGCATGGCCGAGATCAAATGGGACCGCGATACCTGCACGCGTTGCAGCATGGTCATCTCCGATCGCCGCTTTGCCGCCGAGCTGCGCGGCGGCGAGAAGAATACGGTGTTCAAGTTCGACGACATCGGCTGCGCCGTGTTCTGGATGCGCGACAGGCAGAAGGATTACCCCTGGCTGGCAGACCCGGCCACCCGTTTCTGGGTCGCCGATGCCAGCGCCAGCGGGGACAAATGGCTGGAGGCGCGCAAGGCCTATTACAGCGGCGGCAAGATGTCGCCGATGGCCTACAACCTCGGCGCCAAAGCCTATGCCGAGGCCGGCGATCTGGCCTTCGAGGAAATGCGCCAGCACGTGCTGGCCAAAGGCAAGTAGAAAGCACACATGAAACAGTTATGGCTCACCGCCAAGCTCGACATCGTCGAATCCCTGCGTGCGCGCTGGTTCCAGGTCTACACCCTGGTCTTCGGCGGCATCGTCGCCCTCTTGTTCCTGTTCGGCCTGACCGAATCGCGCGTGCTCGGCTTCATCGGCCTCTCAAGGCTGCTGGTCACCTATATCCAGCTGACCATGGCGATCCTGCCGATCTTCGTCCTCATCACCACGGTGCGCTCGGTGGCGGGCGACCGCGAGGCCGGCGTCTATGAATACCTGCTGTCCTTGCCGGTGTCGCTGGCGGCCTGGTTCTGGGGCAAGATCCTCGGCCGCTACATCGTGATCTTCCTGCCGGTGTTCGGCGCCATGGTGCTGGCGGTGCTGATCGCGCTGCTGCGCGGGATCGAGGTGCCGTGGGGCATGTTCGGCTATTACACGGCGCTGCTGGCGGTGATGGCGGCCTGCTTCCTCGGCATCGGCATGCTGATTTCGGCGCTGGCGCGCAGCACCGACATGGCGCAGGGCGCGGCCTTCGTGGTCTGGCTGACGCTGCTGCTGTTCCTCGACCTGATCCTGCTCGGCGTGATGATCCAGGGCAAGGTGTCGCCCGAAGTCGCGGTCACGGTCGCGCTGGCCAACCCGCTGCAGGTGTTCCGCACGGCGGCTTTGGCGCTGTTCGATCCGCAGTTGATCGTGCTCGGCCCGTCGGCCTACGTCATCCTCGACTTGTTCGGCGTGACCGGCTACAAGTTCTTCGCCCTGGCCTATCCGACCCTGGTCGGCATTGCGGCGGCGACACTGGGCTATCAGATCTTCCGCCGCGGCGACCTGCCATGAGGCGGCTGCTGGCAGTCTTGCTGCTGGCCTGCGGCAGCCTGTCCGCCCTGGCTGCCGGCAAGCTGTCGAGCGCGCCGCTGTTCGCCGCCACGCTGTTCGACCTCGACAACAAGGCGGTGGCCTTTGCCGCCTACCGCGGCAAGCCGCTGATCGTGAATTTCTGGGCGCGCTGGTGCCCGCCCTGTCGGGTCGAGATTCCCGAACTGGTGGAGGTGCAGACGCGCCATAAGGCGCGCGGCGTCGAGGTCATCGGCATCAGTCTGGAAAGCGATGCGCCGCCGGTGCGCGATTTCGCCAAGGCCTACGACATCAATTACACCGTGCTGCTGACCCGCGACAAGGGCGTCGCTTTGTTGCAGGCGCTGGGCAACGCCAAGGCCGGCCTGCCCTACACTGTGGTCCTCAACCGCCGCGGCGAGATCGTGGGCAGCAAACTCGGTGCAATGAACGGCGCCGAACTGGAAGCCGCCGCCGCAGCGGCGCTCCAATGACCAACAGCTAGACCGAAGGAAGCGAAACATGCCGAAGCCGCTGGAACCGACCCTGGATGCCCTGCCCAACCCCTTCCTGCGCTACTTCGCAGCGACACGGCCGGCCTTTCTTTCCGTCACCTTCGTCGGCTGCCTGCTGGGCCTCGCCACCGCGGCCTGGTCGGGTATTGCGATAGGCCCGGCGCTGGCCACCGTGACGCTGTTCTTCGCCCTGATGGCGCACGCCGGGGCCAACGTCATCAACGACTACTACGATGCCCTGTCGGGCTGCGACGGCGCCAACACCGAACGCCAGTTTCCCTTCACCGGCGGCAGCCGCTTCATCCAGAACGGCGTGCTCTCGCTGCGTGCCACCGGCATACTCGGCTATGCGCTGCTGGCGGTGGTGGTGCCGGCCGGCCTGTGGCTGACCGCGGTCAGCGCCTCGGGGCTGATGCTGATCGGCCTGGCCGGGCTGGCGGTGGGCTGGGCCTATTCGGCGCCGCCGCTGAAGCTGCAAAGCCGCGGCCTGGGCGAGTTCGCCATCACCGCCGGCTGGTTGCTGGTGGTGGTCGGCAGCGACTTCGTGCAGCGCCACGATTTTGCCTTCGCGCCCGTTGCCAGCGGCCTGGGCTTCGCCCTGCTGGTGGCCAATGTGCTCTACATCAACCAGTTCCCGGACGTGAAGGCCGATGCCGGCGCCGGCAAGAACACGCTGGTGGTGCGGCTCGGCGTGGCGCGGGCGCGCTGGGGCTATGTGCTGATTGCGGTGCTGGCCTACGGCTGGCCGCTGCTGATGGTGCTGCTGGGCCATCTGCCGCTGCCGGCACTGTTCGCGCTGCTGCCCGCGGCCGCCAGCATCGGCGCGATGCGCCGGCTCTGGTCCTGCGCGGCGCGGCCGGCGGAACTCACCCCCGCGCTCAAGCTGACCATCCTCGCCGCGAGCGCTCACGGCCTGTTGTTGGCCATCGTGCTGAGCCTGCCATGGAGCCGTGCGGCCTGAACGGGTGCATGGCGCGTCGCCTGAAGCCCGGACTTCGCCTGCGCCGCGCCGGGCTGTGCCTGCTGGCCGGTCTGGCGCTGCCGACACTGGCCGCGGCGCCGCTGCCGCTGCAGCCGCTGATCGATGCCGCGCCGCCCGGCGCCACGCTGCGCCTGGCGCCGGGCGCCTACGCCGGCCCGGTGCACATCAGCCGGCCGCTGACCCTGGACGGCGGGCGGCAGGCCGTCATCGTCGGCAACGGCCGCGGCACGGTGCTCTCGGTCGTGGCCAACGGCGTCACGCTGCGCGGCCTACGCCTGACCGGCAGCGGCGAGTTGCACGACCACATCGATGCCGGCATCCTGCTGGAGGGCGACGATCATCGCGTCGAGGACAACCAGATCGACGACGTGCTGTTCGGCATCCACCTCAAGCAGGTGCGCCGCTCGCGCATTGCCGGCAACCGCATCACCGGCAAGGATCTGGCGCCGGCCATGCGCGGCGATGGCCTGCGCGTCTGGTACAGCCAGCACAACGTGATCGAGGGCAACCGCTTCGCGCGCGCGCGCGACCTGACCTTCGCCAACTCGGCGGATAACCGCATCGTCGGCAACGAATTCAGCGACGGCCGTTACGGCATGCACATCATTTTTTCGCCCCGGCTGCTGGTCGAGAACAACCGCCTGACTGCCACCGGCACCGGCATCGTGGTGCTGTATTCGCCGGGCCTGGTGCTGCGCGGCAATCATGTCGCGCATGCCCTGACCGACGGCGGTGGCGGCATCGTGTTCAAGGAAAGCGACGATGCCCTGGTCGAGCACAACGAAGTCCTGCACTGCTCGGTCGGGCTGCGGGTCGACGCACCGCCGCAGTCGTTCGGCGCGCTGACGGTGCGCCACAACCGTTTCGCCCACAACATCGTCGGCATGTTCTTCTACGGCGAGGAGGGCGGCCATCGCATTCACGACAACCGCTTCGAGAACAACCTCAACACGGTGGCGATCAGCGCGCCCGGCGCCGGCAGCGCCAACCTCTGGCGCGGCAATTTCTGGGATGACTACCGGGGCTTCGACCGCAACCGCGACGGCGTCGGCGACACGCCGCACGAGGTCCGGCTGTATGCCGACAGGATCTGGATGGAAACCCCGATGACGACTTTTTTCCGCAACTCGCCGGTGCTCGAAATCCTGGATTTCCTCGAACGCCTGGCGCCGTTTTCCTCGCCGCATCTCGTGTTGCGCGACCCCGCGCCACGCATGCGATAGCCTATGAATAAATCTACTGCGCGGGTCGGATCAGGGCTTGGGCGGTGCTCGCTATCCTCATGTACAAACACTTACATTCCGGTAGCTGCGCTCCGGCCGCACCCTGCTGCGACCCGCTCGCTACGATTTCTTCAAAGGCTATACCGTTCCCAGTCCGCATTGAATCACTTTCCGCAAATTGAGGATCTATTCATGAAACAGATACGCCCCCTATTCCTGTTGTGCCTCGCCGTGCTGTCAGCGCCAACTCTTGCGGCCGACGCCGAGGCCGGGCTGCTGGCGATCAAGGCGCTCGGCACGGTGAACGGCCAGGCGCTGGCCTGCGCCCAGATGCCGGCCGCCGCGCGGGCCAAGTCGCTGATGCTGGCCCATGCGCCGAAGACCCAGCGTTTCGGCGACGCCTACGAAGAGGCCACCCAGGCCGCCTACCTGGCGCAGACGCGGGCGACGGAGGCATGCCCGGAGCCCCTGCGGCTCATCGACCAACTCAACCGGCTGGCGCCGCAGCTCGCCGCGACACTTTCCGTCGGCGCTGCGGCGTCGAAGTAGCATGGTGCGCCTGCCCGCGGCTGCGGTTTTTCTTGCGGCGCTGTGCTGCAGCCCGCTGGCGGCGGCGCAGTCCGCGCCGCAGTCCGCGCCGCAGTCCGCACATCTGCTCGGGCCGGAAGTGCCGGCCGGCATCGCACCGCGCTACCTGCTGATGAATCCGCAGGGCAGGGCGGTGAGCCAGGAGGATTTTCGCGGGCGTTTCCAGCTGGTGACTTTCGGCTTCGTCTCCTGTCCCGACGTCTGCCCGACCACGCTGCTGGAGTTCCGGCATGTCCTGGCCTTGCTCGGGGAGCGGGCCGCGCGCCTGCAGGCGATCTTCATCACCGTCGACCCGGAACGCGACACGCCCGCGGTCCTGCGCGAATACACGGCGGCCTTCGATGCCCGCATCCTCGGCCTGAGCGGCTCGGCCGAGCTGGTGCGGCGCGCGGCGGACAGCTTTCGCGTGCAGTACGAACAGGTGCGCGAGACGGGCGCGGCACCCGGCCAATACACCATGAATCATACCGCCGGCATGTACCTGCTCGACGGCCGCGGACAGTTCCTGACCAAGTTCGCCTATGCCATGCCGGCCACGGAAATCGCCGCGCGGATCGGCGCGGCCATGACCGCCGCCGGCATGCCCTGAGCGCAGGCGCACTTGTCCAAGCGCACTGCCGGCCGGCGCCATTTTCTCGCCGCGAGTCTCGGCCTCGGCGGAGCGCTGCTGGCGCCGCGCGTCCTCGGCAAGTCCCTGCCCGAACTCCTGCCGCCTGCCGGCACCCGCCGCGTGCTCATCGGCGGCGGCGGCTGGGGCGGGCTCACGGCCGCGCGCCGCCTGCGCCAACTGGCGCCGCAGCTCGATGTCGTGCTGATCGAACGGCAGGCGGTGTTCCGCTCGCTGCCGCTGAGCAACAAATGGCTGGTCGACAGAACGCCCGATGCGCTGTCGCAACAGGACTACGCCAGGGTGGCAGGGGCCCACGGCTATCGCGTAATCCGCGCCGAGGTCACGGCGATCGATCGCGAACTGCGGCGCGTCCATACCGCGCGGGGATCGCTGGGCTATGACTGGCTGATACTCGCGGCCGGCATACGCCACGATTACGCCGCCTGGTTCGGCGACGACGTCCGTGCCACGGATCAAGCGCGGCGGCTCTACCCGGCCGGCTTCATGGCCGACGAACTCGACGCCGTGAAGCGCAAGCTGGCCGAATTCAAGGGCGGCGACCTGTTGATGACCATTCCGCCGTCGCCTGCGCGCTGCCCGCCGGCCCCCTACGAGCGGGCCGTGATGATTGCCTGGATGCTGAAGACGCGCCGCATCCGCGGCCGCCTGATCCTGGTCGATCCCGGCGGCGGCATGCAGCGTTTCAACCGCGTGTTCGCCGAACGCTACAAGGATCAGATCGTGCATTTGACGCATGCGCCGGTTAAATCCATCGATCCGTTCACAAGGACGCTGAGCACCGAATTCGACGAGATCAAATTCGACGATGCGATCCTGATCCCGCCGCAGCAGGCCGCCGATCTGGTCTGGCAGGCCGGACTGGTGGGGCGCGACGCCGCGGGTCGGGCCGACGGCTGGGCCGGCTTCGATCCGCTGCACCTGCACGCGATCGGCGACGAGCGCGTGTTCCTCGTCGGCGACCTGCTGGGCAAGGCATCGCCGCTCTTCGGCCACTATCCGAAGAGCGCGCACCTGGCCTGTCATCTCGGCCGCATCGCCGCCGCCGAAATCGCCGCGCGCGCCCAGGGTAAGCTGCCGCAGCCGCAATTGCCCGAGAGCATCTGCCACGTCTACACCGACGCCGAGCCGATGGAAATGCTGCGCATCGACGCCAGCTACCGCCTGCGTGGCGACGGCCTGATCGCCCAGACCGTGCGCCAGCACGAAGACCCGCAACCGCGCGGCGAGGATGCCCAGTGGGCGCAGGGACTGTACCGGGAGATGCTGGCGCCGGACTGAATGGTCCGCCGCCGATGGATTGCGAGCTGATACCAGGCGTAGGCTGAAGGGCAACAATGCTGTGCTGTGGGCCCCCGGGTTTGGCAACCGCACTTCGGAAAGATACGGCCAGCAGCAGGAGGTGGAGGCGTGGAAACAATCCCATTTGGAAGGGCCGGTAGCCGGCCGATACCTGCCGCAGACGAACCAAGCTGGGCGCCGCGCGGACCCTACTTAGCGAGGCACGAATACCGCCGGACTGATGTTGAAAAACTTGGCCAGTTTCCCCGCCAGGGTCGCGCTGATCTTTCGCTTGCCGGAGAGAATCGCTGAAAGGTTGCTCTGTGGGACGATTTCCGCGAGATCGCCTTGCTTCAGACCGCGCAATTCGATCAGGTAGCGCAGAACTTCTTTGGGCTCGGACGCTTCGATGGCGAAGTGCCCGGTGTCATAGTCGGCCACCAGTTCGCTGACGAGATCAAGAAGCCCCGACAAGGCGTGATCCTCCTGGTCGCCGACCATGTCCAGCAGACAGTTCATCAGCGAAACCGTACGGTCATACTCTTCCTCGGTACGAATCGGACGCAAATGCGCGATGCGATCAAACGCAGCCCATGTCTTTTGCAAGGCCTTGATGTCCAGCGTGGCAGTAGCGGTTGTCATGGTTACACCTTGCCTTTCCTGTATCGTTTGCACCAGTCGTCATATTCCCGGTGAGTCATTACCCAACGCACGAACATCTTGCCATCGCGGTAGCGAACGACGACAACGACCCGATAGTTGTAGCCGTCCACATCGAACACGGTATAAGGCGGAACATAGTCCGCACTGCCAAAGCTCCGCCGTAGATCAGCGAAGTCGGCAAAACGGGAATTCTCGGCGACGGTGTGCCAGTTGCGCAAAGACTGCTCGGCTTCAGGATGCCTGTGCCAGAAGTCACGCAGCATCTTTAGCAAAATGATGTGCATGGCCGCACTATATCAAAACGATATATTTACAACAAGCGCTGCGTTGTAACAGATTTCAGAGCCGGCTCCAGCCGGCCAGGAGTTGTCATTCATGGCTCGAAAAATTGTCGCGATGAATGTCAGCACCGCCCCAGAGAGCCGACGCTCAACATATCATTCCAGAAAGTGCTGGTCTGCTCGCTGCTGGGCATATCACCTCAGTCGCGGCGACGATTCAGGATGTTTGCTGAAATCAGCATCGAACGCATTTCCTAAGATGAATCGGATTGCACGTTGCCGATCTTCATCTTCGTCGCCAAGTGATCGGCATCAAGACCGTGGTGAATGACTAGCGCGAAGGCCAACAAGGTCAGCTAGGCGAGTCCGTCACCGAGCGATAGTTCTGGAGAGAATCCTGCCATCGTCAGCCTTCCCGCCGAACCAAATTCAGAATCCGCAGGGCGGCTTGGGCGGCACCAAAGCCATTGTCGATGTTCACCGCCACCAGGCCGGGCGCGCAACTGCCCAGCGCACTGCCCAGGGCGAGGCGGCCGCCGCTCGATACGCCGTAGCCTACCGAGGTCGGCACGGCGATGATCGGTGCGCGAATCAAACCGGCCAGGACGCTGAACAAGGCTCCCTCCATGCCGGCGACGGCAATGACCACCGAATGCTTCTGAATCTGTTCCAGGCGTTCCATCAGTCGCCAAAGCCCGGCCACGCCGACGTCGGCAACATGGCTGGTGGCGACGCCGGCGAACTGCAGCGTCCGCAGGGCTTCGCCGGCCACCATCACATCCGACATGCCGGCGCTGACGACGGCGACATCCAAACCCGACCGGCTTTCGGCCCGGCCCAGAATGGCTGTTTGCGATATCGGGTCGTAGTCCAGCAAGGCGGAAGTCGGCGACGGCAGTACGGCGAACGCATCCGGAGCCAGGCGGGTCAGCAGCAGGCGGTGCCCCCCATCCGCCGCCTGCATCACGATGTTGGCGATGTCCGCGGCGGTCTTGCCGCTGGCATAGACGGCCTCCGCCAGGCCGGTGCGCGCTCCCCGCTGCCAGTCCATGATCGCCGTAATCTGCATGCCCTCAGGCCGCCTCGACGAAAGCCGAGCCTTGCCGATACGGTTGCAGGGCGGCGAAGCGGTATGCGTGCCGGATGCAGAATCCGCGGATGGTTTCTTCGAGACGGGAAGCGATGTCGGTGCTCGGCCACTCTCCGAGTTCGACATGGACGCCGCTGGCGCGCACGCGCACGCGCACGACGGCATTTAATTCCAGCGTGTTGCGAATGAGCGTTTCCAGCCGATCGACGAAAGCCAGATCGACGGTCCTGATCGGTATTCCGGTCTCGATGCGGCTTGCAAGGCAGGGCTGAGCCGGGAGTTCGGCATAGTGCAAGCCGAAATGGCGGGCGATTTCGCGCACTTGCCGTTTGTCGATGCCGGCCATGACGAAGGGATGAACGACTTCGCGCTCGCTCGCGGCGCGCAGACCGGGACGGTAGTCGGACAGGTCGTCGACGTTGGTTCCGGAGGCCAGCGGGCGATCGGTGATGGCCGCCATCGACCGGTACAGATTGCTCTTGCAGTAATAGCAGCGGTCATACGGATTCGCGAGGTAATCCGGATCGTCGAACTCACCGGCGCCGATTTCCCTGAGATTCCAGCCCTGCGCCAGGGCGACTTCGCGAACGCGGGTCGTCGCCTCGGCCGGTACGGCGGCGGAAGTCGCGTGCACCATCAGTGGCGGCGTCGCCATCGCGTGCTGGGCGACGCTGGCCAGGGTCAGGCTGTCCACGCCGCCGCTGACGGCGATGGCCAGCGCGGGAAACTCCTGCAGGACAGCCGTCAGTCGCTCTACCGGCGAGCGGGATCGATCATTCATCGCGTCCCCTCGAATGTCGATTTCGTCCGCCGCCGCTGCTCAAGCCCGCCGACTGCCCGCAGGTCGTCGCATTCCGCTTTGCGCGTCACGCTGCCGTCCGGCCGCAGCACCTCCTTGACGCGAACGCCCTCGCCCGTATTGCGCACGCTGCGCGGCAGGACGAAGCGGTCACACAGGATCCAGCGCAGGCCGATGGTCGATGTTTCGGCGAACACGGCATCGCTGCATTGCCGCAGGTGTTCCGGCGGCACGAGCATGTGGAATACCGTGACTGGTCGCCCCTTTTTGCCCTGTGCGGGAAACAACAACAGGTCGAGTACGCCCGGCAGGCTGCGCAGGCGGTCGGCGGCAATGCCGATTTCCTCACCCGTCATGTCGTCGATGTCGAACTGGACGGCGGCGACGACCGTATCGCTGGCCCAAGCAGGCGCTGCGTTTTCAAAGGCCATGACGCGCAGTACATTGGCCATGGTCGGCAGGTTCCTGGTGCCGGCGCCATAGCCCGACGCCAGCAGGGTCCCTTCCGCCCGGGACTTCGATCCGCCGCGCGGAACGAGGTAGCGAACGATGGCGGCCCCGGTCGGCGTCACACGCTCCCCGGCCACGCCGTCGGAGCGCCACGGATAGCCTTCCAGGATTAGCGCCGTCGCCGGCGACGGCACCGGCAGCAGGCCGTGCTGGGTCTTGACCTGCCCGCTGCCCAGCGGCAGGTCGCTCACCGACCAGTCGGCGTCGCCGATCGCAGAGATCAGGCTGCCGGCGGCGACGACGTCCATCAGCGAATCCCAGCCGGCGAGTTCGTGGAAATGGACGTCGTCGATGGGAACACCGTGAATCGTCGCCTCCGCCTCGGCGAGCACCCGCAGGATGCCCAGCGCATGGACTGCGGCCGACCCGGAAAGGCTGGCTGCCTCGATCACGCCGCGGATTTCCCGGTAGCTGCCAAGGCGGGCTTCGGCCGGTGCGACGGCGGTGCCGCAGGCCATCTCGATAAAGCTGCCCGGTGCATGCTGCTTGCGCCGGTAGTGGCGCGCCGGGTTGCCGTCGGTGACGACCTCCCGCGAACCGGCCGACGAACTTTGCGCCTCGGGATTAGCGCTGGCCAGCGAAAAATGGCGCGCGGCAATGGCGTTTTTCGACACCCTTTCCAGCCGGGCTTCGCCTGCTTCCGGCGGCAATACGGCGGCGACGTCGGAAAATACCTGGGCTACGAACTGCGGAAAAGCATCGAGCATCGCGGCGACGAACATGTCGCCGGCGATCCCGCCCAGAGGCTGCAGGTGTATGTGCTTGCGCTTCGTCATGGTGTGGCGTTTTTGCGCACGATGGCGATGTGCTCGCGCATGCCGGATTCCAGGCTGTAATCCGGCTTCCAGCCGAGGTCGCGGCGCGCCGCCGAGTCGTCATAGGACAGCGGATAGGGATTCTCCGAACGGCGCGTCGCTTCGCGAATGAGGATATCCGCGTCCGGCTCGACCTGCCGCGCCACCTGCATCGCTTCGCGAACCGAATACAGCCCGCCCATGATGTTGTAGGCGACCTGGGGCGCCGCATCGGTAGCCAGCAGCAGCAGGAGCGCCTTGACCGCATCCTTGACGTACAGCCAGTCGCCTTTTTCATCGGGGAAATCGATGTCCAGGGCCTGGCGGCGCGCGATCGCGTCGAGCAGTTTCGACGAGTACGCCGCGGTGATGCCGTTTTCCCTTCCCGGACCGTATACCCAGGGGAATCGCGCCGCCCCGACGACGATGCCATGCTTGTCCCGATACCAGCGCAGCAGGTGCTCGCAGGCGAGCTTGGTCTGGCCGTAGATCGTTGCCGGCTCCTTGACCGCATCGTCCCTGACCGGCTCGGGAACCCCGCGACCGAACACGGAAATCGAGCTGGTGAACACAAAGCGCTTGAGCCCGGCGGCGAGCCCGGCGTCGAGCAGGTATTGCGTCGAACGGAAGTTGATTTCCCATCCACGCAGGGGATTGACCTCGCAAGGCGCGGCCAGCCACGAGACCAGGTGGATCACGGCGTCGGGGCGGTGGGCGAGCATCACCTTGTACACGTCCTCGGCGCGCGACGCATCCATGGGTATCCAGCTGACCCGCTCCGTGGCCGCCGCATCATCCGGAATCCGCAGGTCGGTGGCGATCACCGAATGGCCGCCGCCGGTCAGGGCCGGCAGCAGGTACTGGCCGATGAACCCGCTGGCGCCGGTGACGAGAACTTTCATGGCCATGGCCTCCCTATCCTTTCCAAAGATTCTTGACGCACTTCCACATCGCCGAAGTGTCTTCGGCGCCGAGGCCCTGGGCGCACGCCAGCTTGTTGAGGTAATCGATCGACCTGCCGACCACGATGGGCGCCCCGGCGGCTTCCGCCATTTCCAGACCGAGGCGGACATCCTTCCCGAGCAATGCGACGGTAAAGGTGGGATCGTCGTAGCGTTTTTCGCAGACCCGGCGCCCGGCTTCCTTGAACAGGTTGCTCACCGTGGCCGCTCCGCTCGCCGTGATGACGTCGTAGAGTTTCGCCGGCTCGATCCCGACCCGCTCCGCCACGGCCATCATCTCCGCGGTCATGGCATTGATCGCGCCGAACATCAGGTTGTTGAGCAGTTTGACCTTGTGCCCGGAACCCGACGGCCCGATGTAGGCCACATTGGCGGCAAGCAGTTCAAGCAGCGGCCGAACTTCCTCGAGCACCCCCGGATCGCCCCCGATCGGCAGCGACCACTTGCCTACGCTGGCCGGCCTGCCGAGTACCGGCGCATCGATGTACTGGATGCCGGCGGCCCGCGCGCTCGCTTCCATGGCGACGGTATTCGCCGGCGAACTGGTGGCCATGTCGATGATCACGCTACCCTTTCCCAACGCCGAAAGGAGCCCGTCGGGGCCGGCGACGCAGGCGGCGATTTCACCCGGTCCGGGCAGGAACAGGATGATCCAGTCGACCGTCGCGGCAAGCTCCGCCAAACTGGCGCCGATCGTGACGCCGATCGCCTTGGCCTGCTCGACGCAGGACGCCGCGGGGTCGACGCCCTTCACCCGCACGCCGGACTCCAGCAATCTGCCGGCGACGGCGCGCCCCATGACACCCAAGCCTACGATGCCTACACGTTTCACTGGATTACTCCCTCGCAGATGATCCGCGCCGCTGGCAAGCCAGGAGCACGGACCGGGTCTTCCAAATCACTTGCGCCGCAGATGCGCCGCCGCGCCGCCGGAGAAGCATTCCGGGGTGCACAGGATGCGCGGATCGGCGCCGACAAAGCGCTCGGCCAGCTTGGTCGCCTCCTCGAAGGTCGCCACCGGGATGTAGCCCATGCCCCGGGCATAGACCGGCTTCTGCGCGCCGACCATGATCACCGCCTGGGTGCGCTTGCCGAGGATGGCGCCGCCGCTGATCATCGACATCGCATGGAAGGGATGGTAGGTGTAGAAATTGGAGTAGGCGAACCGATATTCGTAGTTCATCGTGATCGCCTTGGCGTCCTCGGAATGCAGGAAGTCCGTCGGGTTCTGGTACTTCTGCAGCGCGTCGTAGGTCTCCTTGTAGGACGGGAACCAGCGGTCGTTGAACCAGCCGTCGCAAATGCCCGCGACGATCACCACGCCGTTGGGCCGCAGGCAGTGCCAGGAGCGCGAATACTGCCCGCCGATCGCGAGGCTGGCGAGGATGGGGTTGGTGCCCATGCCGGGACCGTAGTGGAAATTGCGCGGCATCCCCATCACCAGCACGTCCGCCGGTTCGTCCATGGCGATTTCGACGTTGGTGCGTCGCTCGGCGAGCGGCCAGGTGGCCGCCTCGACCGCAGGAATGCTGCCGGCCTTGACGTCGAGCACGTCACCGAACTGCCCCAGCACGCCGTCGATGGCGAATACCTTCTTGTTCATGCCCTTTTCCATCGCCTCGCCGATGGACTTGAACTGGTGGCGCATGTGCTGGTGCTGCGAGCCACCCAGCCAGTCGTCGCGGTGCATGGTCTTGGGCGTGTGGTGCGAAGCGATCGACTCCCAGCCGGAAAAGCCGGTGACCAGCATCTTGTAGCCGCCGCTGAAGCCGCCGTAAGGATTGCCGGAGCAGTGGCCGATCATGATGACCAGGTCGGCATCGACCAGCGAGCGGTTGCACTGGATGCGGTTGCCCATCGCGTCGGTGCCGAAATCCCCCAGGTTGGTCGCCTCGCCGTCGTGATTCACGATGCGTCCCGGGTAGAACTGGTCGACGATCTCCTTGCCCAGGTACCAGTAGAACTCTTCCAGCGTGTTTTGCCGGTGCAGGCCCATGCCGCAGAGCAGGGAGATGTTCTCCAGCTTGCAGCCGCCCGCGATCAGTTCCTCGAGCACCGCCTTGATCGCGACGCGACGGTGCGCCCTCGGATGGGCGCCGCCCTTGACGCGATCGGGAAAGCCGATCACCACCTTTTTCCCCGGGCCCGCCATGCTGCGCAAGGGGGGCGTATCCAGCGGATTCTGCAGGGCGCCACGGGTCAGTTCGATGGAATCCCCGAGCGGTTCCGGATCCTTGTAGGTCTGCCCGTAACGAACCACCGTCGCGTGATCGGGCAGTGCGACACGCATCTTGCCGTCGCCATAGTCCAACAATACGTCTTGCATGATCTTTCCTTCCTTGTGATGGCCGGTTGCCCCTGGCCACGCGCCGCGAAACCGGGTCAGGCAGCGGGCCGGATTCGGCCCGCGCCGCCCGCGGCCACATGACGGCCGATCGGCGGCCGGCCGGTATTGCTCACGGCTTCATTGCGTCGAGGAACAGCTTCGGATCGAAGTACTGGGTCGCCGGAACCGGGTTCGGTATCTTCGCGTTATCCACGAAGAAGTCCGTCACCTGTTGCAGCCATTTGACCGCGGTACCGTCGCTGTAACTCTTGCTCCATTCGGCATTCGAGGAATATTTGGTCGCCTTGAACTGCTCCTTGAATTCCTCCAGGGGAACTTCCGGATAATTCGCCTTCTGCAGTATCTCGGCGGCCTGGTCGGGCTTGGAATGGATGAAGTCATTGGCCTCGGCCCAGCCACGGATCAGGCTCACCAGGACCGGCTTGTTCTTTTCGTAATACTCGTTGCCGGCGGCCCATCCGCCCATGATGGCGGCCTGGGGATAGAAGGCCGAGGCGTCGATGATCTTGCGGGCGCCCGGCACCTTCTGCTTGACCACGGTATCGAAGGGCACCCACAGGGCGACCGCATCCACCGCACCGGCGATGAAGGAGGTCACCGCTTCCGCCATGCGCTGGTTGACGATCTTGACGTCCTTGGCCGGATCGAGATTGACCGAGCGCAGGGCGCGATCGAGGAAGACGTGGGCGGTAGTGCCGGTGGTGGTGGAAATCTGCTTGCCCTTGAGGTCGGCGAGCGATTTTATGCCCGCCGATTCACGCACCCAGAGCTGCGCCGTCGCGTACTCGATGTTGTTGAGGAGGAACACCTTGCCCTGGCCCCGCGCCGGAAAATTGGACACCACGGCGCCCGTGGACAGGACATCCAGGCTGCCGCCGATCATCGCCTGGAAGATTTCCAGGCCGGTGGTGAACTTGATCAGTTCGAGGTCGAGTCCCTGCTTCTCGAAGCTCCCGAGGTGCTGGCCCAGCCAGATCTGGCCATCCACGGCCGGGGTGTGCAGATAGCCGACCTTGACCTTCGTGCGGGTCTTGCCGAAGGAATAATTCGACAGGCCCGCAAGGCTGACGGCGGCAGCGGCGGTGGTGGCCTTGATGAAATCTCTGCGTTGCATTTTCATTTCGTTCTCCTCGATTTGGGCAAGTGAAAACAGTCCGGCGACGTACATCGTCAGTCCGAGTGACGCACAGCCTGCCTGGCCTGTGCCTGGTACTCCCTCATGACCAAGTCATGAATCTCGTGGCGCAACTCCGCGAAGGCGGGTTCCGCGTGCAGCCGATCGACGCGCGGATAGGCGAACGGCACGTCGATGATGGTGCGAATCCGGGCCGGTCTCGCCGTCACCACTATGATTCGCGTCGAAAGGTAGATGGCCTCGTCGACCGAGTGCGTGATCAGGATCACGGTCTTCCTTTCGGCCTCGAGGACTTCGAGCAGGAGATCCTGCATGGCGGATCGTGTCTGCGCGTCGAGCGCCCCGAACGGCTCGTCCATCAAGAGGAACTCGGGGTTGACCGCATAGGCGCGGGCAATCGCCAGGCGCTGGCGCATGCCGCCCGACAGGTGCTTGGGATAATGGTTGGCGAAGTCGGCCAGGCCCATCAACTTCATGTACTTGTCCGATGTCGCGGCGCGCTCGTCGGCGCTCACCCGGCTGCAGGCAAGCTTGAGGCCGAACTCGATGTTGTCACGCACCGTCAACCACGGAAACACGCCGTACTCCTGGAATATGACTCCCCGATTCAGGCCGGGCCCGGCCACCGGCTGGCCGTCGAGCAGGACCCGCCCCGTGGTCGGCTGCAGGAAGCCGCCGACCATGTTCATCAGCGTGGTCTTCCCGCATCCGGAAGGCCCGATGATGGAGACGAATTCGCCCTGCCGCACGTCGAAGCTCACCCCGTCGAGCACGCGCATCGGCCCCTGTTCCGAGGGGAACTCGACGCTGACATCCTCGAAGCGGATCCTGACCGCGGGCTCGCTCATGCGATGCGTTCCTGCCAGGAAACCAGCCGGTTCGTCGCCGCGCGCAGGATGGTATCCATCACCAGGGCGATGAAGCCGATGCAGATGATTCCGACATAGATGATGTCGAGCTGGAAGAAGGCCGAGGCATCCTGGATCATCGCGCCCAGGCCCTGCTGGGCGGCGATCAGCTCGGCCGCCACCAGCGTCGCCCATGCCACGCCCAGCGCCACGCGCACCGCGGTGAGGATGTGCGGGACCGTCAGCGGCACGATGACCTTGCGAAAGATCTCGAAGTCGGTGGCGCCCAGGGTACGGGATACCTTGATGTAGATGGGACTGACCTGCGACACGCCCTCGTACATCACGATGACGCCGGCAAAGAACGCCGCGTAGACGAGGATGACTGTCTTCGCGGTCTCGCCGATGCCGAAGTACACGATCACCAGCGGAATCAGGGCGATCGGCGGCAGGGCGCGGAAGAAGTTGATGACCGGATCGACGAAGCTGCGTATGGATTTGTACCATCCTAGGGCGAAACCCACCGGCACGGCCAGGGAAACGCCAATGCTGACGCCGAGCAGCACCCGCTGCGTCGACATCAGCATATCGACCGGCAGCCTGCCTTGTATCAACGCAAGAAACCGCGCGAACACCGCGTGGGGCGCCGGAACGAGCGCCGGACTGACCAGACCGCTGTAGGGAACCGCATACCAGAGAATGACGATGAGCACCCAGGGCGCCAGAACGAGCGCCACGTGTTGCAGCAAATCGCGGATAGCCATTTGTGCTTTCTCCCTACTAGAATGCTGCTTTGTCGGCCAGTCTTTCTATCATACTATTTACCATCCCTTTCCGCGTCAACCCCTGATCATGTCGACCCGATTCGCGTCAGGCACCCTCCGCAACAAGCTGGCGCTCCGCTATGTCGCGATCGCTGACCTGATCCGCCAGCGTATTACTCGCGGCAACTGGCCGGAAGGCCATCAATTGCCGACCATCGACGAACTGGTGAAGGAATTCGGTGTTGCCCGCGTGACCGTGCGCCAGGCGATCAAACTGCTCGCGGAGGAAGGACTGCTTTCGCCGCAACAGGGGCGCGGCACCTTCGTCACCCGCGGCCCCAGCCCCGATCGCTTCATCAGCGTATTCACGACATTGGCCGAACTCAGTCGCGCCTACCAGGACACCGACACCGAGGTCGTCAACATCGAGGAAGGCGTGCACACGCCACCCTCGATCGCGCATGGGCCGGGCAAGCCGGCAAAGCGCTACACCTTCATGCGCCGCGTGCATCACCGCGACGGACGTCCTTATTGCGTGATCAACCTGTACATCGACGAGCGGATATTCAACAGGAACGCGAAGAAGTTCCGCACCGAAGTGGTGATCCCCTTGTTGACCAGGATGCCGAACCTCAAGATCGCCGAAGCGCATCAAGTGCTGACCATCGGGTCGGCGGACATGGACGTGGCGAAACTGCTCGACCTCCCGCTCAACGCCCCGGTCGCCGAGGTCGAGCGGGTCTTCACCGATGACAAGGGAACCATGATCTACTTCGCGCAGGTTACCTACCGTGGCGACGCCATCCGACTGGAAATGGACCTGAAACCTTAAGGGTAGTTTGGATAGCGGCACGGGTTAGGCGCGAAGCTACGGAGCCTGCCGAGCAAACGAATCCCGTATTTTGATATGTCGGAATTCGACAATTAGCGCTCTGTCATGTAGGCCTTGAATCTAATTCACCGATGTTGGAAGTGAATCGTTGGGCTTCTGGTTGCGTTGCGGTCAGCAATCAACTCCAGTGCCGACAGCGCCATTGAGAGTACAGAATATCAGCAAAGACTGATGAACGCTCACCCATCGCGCTGAACCGAACGGCAGCAGAACTTCGCATAGCTGACCGTCAAGGCCACAAGAGCTGTATGACTCTTATGGGCACCAAGCGGGCCTACGAACACCAAACGCCATGCGCCCGGAATGGTCGCCGTTGCTGCTCCACCTAGTGGCGGGCGAACACGCTGGTCCTGCCGTCCGGCCCGACCAATAGCGTGTTGTAGGCCTCGCGGCGGATTTCGCGCTCCTGGCTGGCGTTGTCGAGGATGGTGCAGGCGGTTTCGCAGAAGGGGTTGGATATCTCCCGTCCCGGTGCGCCGCGCGGCAGGCCTGGCACGGCGAGGCCGCGCGCTTTGGGTCTTTCCTTGAGCAGCAGCTTGATGTCTTCCGCCGGCACGTGGCCTTCGATGAAGTAGCCGGCCACTTTCGAGGTGTGCACCGATTCGAGTTCGGCCGGCACGTTGAGCCAGCGCTTGAGCCTGGGCATGTTGGCGATCGGGGTTTCCTCGATGCTGACCTCGAAGCCGTTCTTGCGCAGGTGGTCGGCCCAGTCGATGCAGGCCAGGCAGGGGCTGGGGGCATACACCAGCACCGGCGGCAGCGGTTCCTCTGCGGCGACGGGTGCGCCGCAGGTCGTGGCGGCAATCAGCAGGACGGCGCCGCGCAGGGCTTTCAGCACGGCTTGCCGGGCTTGCAGCCCTTGAGTATCCACAGCGAGATCTCGCCGGCCAGTTCGTCGGCGCGCACCTTGCGCGCCAGGCTCAGTACGTCGCGTCCGGCGTCGGTCTTCAGGGCCGGGTCGGCGCCCGCCTGCAGCAGCAATTTGCCGTTCGCGGTGCGCGTGGAAAACGCTGCCATGTGCAGCGGCGTGCGGCCTTCGCCGTCGCGCGCATTGACCGCCGCGCCGGCGGCCAGCAGCGCCTTGAGCGGGCCGCTGTCCTCGTTCATCGCCGCATAGTGCAGGGGCGTGCTGCCCAGCGGGCTGCGCGCGTCGCGCGCCCGGGGCGTGGCCTTGAGGATGCTCTCGACCTGCTGCCGGTTGCCCATGCGCGCCGCGTCGTGGATCGGTTGCTCGTTCATGCCTAGCGCGGCTTGTGCAAGAATGGAACCAGGCGCGAGCGCGCAGGCCAGCAGCAGAACGCTGCGGATGATGTTTTTGAGTAGGGTGGTCATTGCGCCTCCCGCGCCTGTCGATGCAGGAAATCATAACCCGGGCGACTTGATGCTTCCTTGATCGCGCACATTAATCCCGGTCGATAGTTGACGCCTGTCAATGCGCCGGCCACCCCCTTTGGGCTTGAATGAGGCCATGTTCAGAATCTCCCAGTTCATGCAGGAAATCGCCGCGCCGACGCCGCTGGGGCCGGTGCGCAAGCCTCCCGGGCCGGTGGTGATCTGGAACCTGATCCGCCGCTGCAACCTGACCTGCAAGCATTGCTATTCGATTTCCGCCGACAAGGATTTTGCCGGCGAGTTGAGCACGCGGGAGGTGTTCGGCGTCATGGACCAGCTCAAGGCCTTCAAGGTGCCGGCGCTGATCCTCTCGGGCGGCGAGCCGTTGCTGCGGCCGGACATTTTCGAGATCTCGGCGCGCGCCAAAGCCATGGGCTTCTTCACCGCGCTGTCTTCCAACGGCACGCTGATCGACGCGCCGACCTTCGAGCGCGTCCGCGAGATCGGCTACGACTACGTCGGCGTCAGCCTCGACGGCCTGGGCGCCACGCACGACAAGTTCCGCCGCAAGCAGGGCGCCTTCGATCTTTCCATGGCCGGCATCCGCCTCTGCCGCGACGCCGGGCTCAAGGTCGGCGTGCGCTACACCATGACCCAGGACAATTTCCAGGATCTGCCCGGCCTGCTGCAACTGGTCGCGGACGAGGGCATCGACCGCTTCTATTTCTCGCACCTGAATTACGCCGGACGCGGCAACAAGAACCGCAAGGACGACGCGCTGCACCAGATGACCAAGAGCGCCATGGACCTGCTGTTCGACACCTGCTGGGACTATCAGCAGCGGGGCCTGCAGAAGGAATTCACCACCGGCAACAACGATGCCGACGGCGTCTATCTGCTCCACTGGCTGCAGCGGAAGTTTCCCGAGAAGGTCGCTCACATCCGCAGCAAGCTCGTGCAGTGGGGCGGCAATTCCAGCGGCGTGAACGTGGCCAACATCGACAACCTCGGCAACGTCCATCCCGACACCATGTGGTGGCATTACACAATCGGCAACGTGCGCGAGCGGCCCTTCGGCGAAATCTGGAACGACACCTCCGATCCGCTGATGGCCGGGCTCAAGGCGCAGCCGCGCCAGGTCGGCGGGCGCTGTGGCGTCTGCGTGCATTTCGACATCTGCGGCGGCAACACGCGGGTGCGCGCGCAGCAGATGACCGGCGATCCCTGGTCGGAGGATCCCGGCTGCTACCTGAGTGACGAGGAGATTGGCGTCGCTTGACGTGGGTCAATCCGATTAAGAATCGGAGCTGGCTGCGACACTATGTCGCAGAGCCGCTGGTACCCAAGGCCTTATGCTGTATGACAGCACGTTCGCGGGGTCGCCGTTCCCGCGACATGACCCCCATGAGACCCATTCGCATTTTCCTGCGTGGCATTGTCGCTGCGCTTCTCGCCGCCGCAGTTCTGGCCGGCTGCTCCGATTCCGGTACCGGAGAGCGGGTGAGTTTTGCGTTGCCGAGCGGCGGCGATTTCGTGCTGCAAAGCGCTGCCGGCCCGGTCGATACGCGTGCCTTGCGCGGCAACGTGCTGCTGATCTATTTCGGCTATGTCAATTGCCCCGACATCTGCCCGGTCTCGATGGCGGCGGGCGCCGCGGCGCTCAATGCCCTGACGCCGGCGGAACGGGCCCGGACGAGGATGATCATGATCTCGGTCGATCCCGAACGCGATACGCCGGCGAAGCTCAAGGAATACGTCGCCTATTTCCATCCGGCGATGATAGGCGCGGTGGGCACCGCGGCGGAGACCGCCGCGATCGCCAAGTCCTTCGGCGTCGGCTACGTGCGCCAGCCGACGCGACCTGACGGGACCTACGCCGTGGATCACAGTTCCCAGACCTTCGTCATCGGTCCCGATGGCAAGCTCATGGAACTGCTGCCGCTGGGCGTCGCCACCGACAAGGTGGTGGCGGCCGTGCGCAAGCTGCTGTGATGCGTCCCGCCGATCGCGCCTTGCTGGTACTGGCCGCGGGATTCTGTGCCTTCGCGCTATGTTTCGTCGATGCCGCCCGCCTGCGTGAGGCGGCCGGGGCGGACGAGGCCGAGCGCACGCGCCTGGTGGCGCAATTGCGTTTGACCGACCTCGCGCTGTTCACCGAGGCGCGCTACACGCG
>JAUYSD010000204.1 GCA_030696505.1 Sulfuritalea sp.
TGCCTCGGCGGAGCGACGTTTCGCCCTGCCACGCACCGGCAGTGGAAGGCTCGACCGAGTGGCCGCGGACAGCAAAAGCTGTTTCAGCGACGGGCGCGCCGCGTTGCGTAACCGCTTCCATTCCGCTATGGGCACCAGCACAGCCGTTTCCATGCCGCGCCGGGTAACAAGCTGCGGGCCTTCGCTGGCGCAGGCATCCAGCAGTTCGCTGAATCGGGCTTTGGCGTCTTGTACGGACCAAGTATTCATGGCGATCTCCGATGACTAGTTACCTGACCAGCTTAGTCGGCGCCAACAGCTTGCGCAACCGGGCGCTGCAGGCGGGAAAAGTCGGCGCCGGTAACACGGCGACGAGGCCGGCGCCCAGGCCACTTCAGGAAAAGCGCGCAGGCCGAAGCTCAGTACGAAGCCGAGAGCGTGACGAAGGCCGCGCGCCGTTCCGGCAGCAGGCCGAAAGCCGAATCCGCCTTGCCGCCGTAGAGGCGCAGCCCGGCATCCAGCCGCCATTGGTCGGCCGCATAGCCGGCGGAAAGCGTCAGGTTGCGGCCGCCATCTTCCAGCGAGGCCAGCCAGTCGGCCGCCGCGCTCCATTTGCCGGCCGGCTCGGTCCATGCCAGGCGCGCCAGCAAGCCGCGCCGCGCCAGATTGCCCTGCTCGAACAGGCGCGTCGACGCCGCGTTGGCCCCGGCAATGGCCAGGTCCGGCACACCCGGCAGGCCGCGCAAGGCGTTCCTCGCTACGGCATTGGACCTCAGCCGACGCCACTCGTCGGCGGAGTTCGCGCTGCCGTCCCACCACAGTTCGCCCATGGCCGACAGCCCGCTCTCCGCCGTCCAGGTGGCGCCGAGCAGGGCTTTCTTCAGCTTGCCCGTGGGCACCACCTGCAGCGCCTGACCGGCGTCGAGCAGTTGCGCCGTTCCCGCGCCCGCCGCCAGCGGTACGCGGCGCTCGCCGCGCTGCTGGACCAGCAACGAACCGTGCAGCTCTACCGCATCGTTCGGCACCGCCGCGAAGCCCGCGCCCAGCTCCAGCCCGTTCCTCGTCGAACTGCGCGCGATGCCATGAAAGTCGGCGCTGGCGACACGGCGAAACAGGCGCAGCGCCAGTGCGCTGTCGGCGCGGGCGGCCGCCTTGCTGCCCGCATTGCCGGGGCCGTGCCCCGGATTGGTCACGATCAGCGACCACGCGCTGTCGGCGCCGAAATTGTCCCAGGCGAACATCGGAATGCCGGTCAGCGGCGGCGGCGCCAGTTGCAGGCGCGACTCGCGCTGCAGCACGTCGAGCGGACGGAAGGCGTAGCCGACGTCGCCCGACAGCACTTTGCGTCCGGCGCTGAAGCGCTCGCCGCCGAGCGTGAAGTCGACATAGGCCTCGTGGGCAACGAACTTCGTGTCCGGCCTGGCGCCCTCCTGCCCGCTCGCCGTCAGCGTCGCCAGCAGGTTCAGCGGGCCCAGCCTGCCGCGCGCCTCTTGCTCGATGCGCGCGCGGTCGCGACCGAAGCCGGTCAGCGTGAGGCCGGCGCCGAACACGCTGTCTTCGCGCAGGCGGCGCGGCTCGGCCACCGCGCGCGTGGTCCAGGCGATGTCGATGCCGGGCGCGTCCTGCGCCGCCGCCGGCCCTGCCGCTGCGGCGAGCAGCGGCAGCAGCGCGAAGAGTTGGCGCTTGCCGGCCCGCGTCCGAGTGGATACCGTCCCTGCGGGACATAAAGCGGAATCCCCGGCAGACAGAGTCCGCCACGGCGATTTCATTGCGGCGACTCCGCGCGCACCAGAAAGGCCGGGTTGAACCACTCGTCGCCCAGCGACTTCGGCGTGCGCGAGAGGTAATGCACCTCGGTGCTGCGCTCCTTTTGCAGGTGGTCGGTCAGCGTCATGGTCGTCACCTGACGGCGACCATCGACCTCACCCAAAGTAAAACTCGCCACCTTGGCCAGCTTGTCCGAAGCGACGTAGAGCTCGGCCTGCACCGGCGCAGCGCCCTTCTTCGCCAGCCAGGCCACCACGCGCGGGTAGCTGACGCCCTTGCGCGTCGCCGTGAGTTCCAGCTTGACGCAGGCCTCGCCGCGCACTGTCTCTTCGCCCAGCGCCGCGGCCTCGTAGTCATCGCCCCAGGTCATGGTCGCGATGTCGCCGGTGGAGGCCTCGCCGAGCAGCTTCTGCATCGGCGTGATGCGCAGCGGCCGCTGGCTGCTCGGCATCATCAGCCAGAAGTCGTCGCCCTGCATCAGCAGCTTCTGCCCGCGCTCCGCCGGGCTGCGGAACAGCACCAGCGAGCGATGCCCGGGCTTCAGGTACACCGTGTAGTTGCGCGTCTTGTCGAGCTGCCCGGCCTTGAAGCTGCGGATCTCGGTCTCGACGCGGCCGGCATCCATGGCCAGGCGGTAGGCGTCGGCCTGCTTGACCAGGGCCTGCAGTTTGGCGTCGGCGGCGAAGGTGGGCGTCGCCGCGGCGATGCCGATGGCAAGCAGGGCGGAATGGATGAGCATCTTCTTACACATGAGCCAAAGCCTCCGTAATGGGTTTGTGGGCGGCACGGCGGCTGACGAACCATGCGGCGGCCGCGGCCAGCGCCACCACCACCAGCGTGGCGCCGAGGTAGAGCGGAGCGGAAAAGCTGAGCAGCAGCGGATAGCCGGTCGAACGCCCCGGCGGCGGCGGCATTTCAAGGCCGGCGAAGATCAATCCCAGCGTGGTCAGCCCTGCCGCCAGCATGCCGATCGCCGCGCCCGCGGTACCGATGGCCACGCCTTCGAGCACGAAGTTGCGCACCACCTCGCCGGGCTGGGTGCCGATCGCCCGCAGGGTGCCGATCTCGCGGGTGCGCTCGACCACCGCCATGCCCAGCGTGTTGCTCATGGCGAAGGCGACGATCACCACCATGATCAGGCCGAGGATGCCGAAGATGCGGTTGTACAGCGCGCGCACCGCCTGATAGAAGACCGCCAGATCGCGCCAGGTGCGCACCGCCAGTTCCGGATGCGCGGCCTTCACCTGCGCCGCCAGCGCCGCGGTTTGGGCCGTGTCCTTGAGGTAGATCGCCAGGCTGCCGACCTTGTCCGTCAGCAGCAGGCGCTGCACGGCGCGGATGTCGGTCATCACCAGGCGGCGGTCGATGTCCGGCACGCCGGTCTTGACGATGCCGCGCACGATCACGTCCACCGCGTTGAGGTTGCCCTCGGTGGTGGTGGCGAGCAGGGTCAGCGAGGCGCCCAGCTTCGCCTTCATCAGCTTGGCCAGTTCGTCGCCGACGACGACTTCCGGCACCGCGTCCGAAGGCCCCGGCGCCTCGCCGGCGACGAAGTCGAGCTGCGGCCCGCGCAGGCGAAAATCCACCGCCGGATCGACGCCGCTGCCGACGAACACCGTCGACTTGTCGCCATTGGAGACCAGCCCCGAAAACTGGATGCGCGGCGCCACCGCGCGCACCCCGGGCTGCGCCGCGTACTGCGCCGCCAAGGCCGCAGCGCCACTCAGCCCATGCTGCAGCGGCACGTCCTCGTCGTTGTCGAAGCCGCGCGCGGCCGCCAGCACCACGTGGCCGCTGTCGCGCGCCGTCATCTCTTCCAGCGATTCGTAGGTGAACAGCGCAAAGCCGCCGCCGATCAGCACCGCGGCCGTACCCATGGCCGTGATCAGCATCGCCGTCAGCGAGCGGCGCTTGTTGCGCATTACGTTCTTCCAGGCAAACAGAATCCACTTCATTGCAGTTCTCCCGTCACCAGTTCGCCGTCCGCCAGGCGCAGCACGCGATCGCAATGTGCGCTCATGCGCTCGTCGTGGGTCGCCACCACCACGGCCGCGCCGCGTTCGTGCGACAGCTCGCGCAGCAGGTCGACGATCTGCTGCGCCGTGTGTGAATCGAGGTTGGCGGTCGGCTCGTCGGCAATCACCAGGCTGGGCGACTTGACCAGCGCGCGGGCGATCGCCACGCGCTGCCGCTGGCCGCCCGAGAGCCCGTCCGGCAGGCGGCCGCCAAGGCCCGCCAGCCCGGTGCGTTCCAGCATCTCGGCCACCTTCTGGCGCCGTTCCGCCGGCGGACGGCCGAGCAGCAGCAGCGGGTATTCGACGTTGTCCGCCACGTTCATCACCGGCACCAGATTGAAGCCCTGGAAGATGAAGCCCACCTGCTCGCGCCGCAGCCGGGTCAGCGCCGCGTCGTCGAGGCCGTCCACCGCCACTCCGGCGATCTCGCGCGTGCCGGCGTCCTGCGTGTCGATCAGGCCGGCAAGATTGAGCAGCGTGCTCTTGCCGCTGCCCGAGGGGCCGGTAAGCGCCACCATCTCGCCCGCCGCAGCCGTCAGGCTGACGCCCTTCAGCGCCTCGGCCCACTCGTCGCCGACGCGATAGCGCTTGCGCAAATCCGTCAGCCGCACCGTGGTCGCACGCGCGGCCAGCGCGATAGTCGGCGCGTTCATTTGGCGGACTCCGCAAGACGTGCTTCGGCGGCCGCCACCTCGGCGCGGAAGGCGGCCGGCGCCCCCGCCAGCAGCGGATCGGCACGCAGCGCAGCCAGCAGCTTGCGGCCATCGGCACGGCGGTGGAACAGTCCATCCGGCACGGCGACGAAAGTCGCCGCCGCCACCAGCCGCGTTTGCAACGCCACCGGCACGCCGCGCACCAGCACCGCGCCGTGCTCGGGCTTGAGCAAGGCCAGCGCGGCATCGAGCTGATCCAGCCCCTGCTCGGTGAATTTCATCTTGTTCCACGGCATCCAGGCCGCCTTGCCCTGCAGCGCCAGCGCACTGCCCAGGCAGGCGGCGGCGAGCGGCTGACGCTGCGGATCGGCCGGCAGGCCGCGCAGCGCCGCGATGGCCGCATCGAGATGCTTTTCGTCGGCGCGCGCGGCGTCGAACTCGCGCAGCGCGGCATCGAAATTGCCGTCAGCCGCTGGCGCGGCATAAGCGACAGGGATGAAACCGGGGCCGGCCGCGGGCAGGGCGAAGGCCGCGCCCAGGACGATCAGCTTCACGGCGGCCAGCACCAGCCACTGGCGGCGGGACGGAACGAACTTCATGGCATGACTCCTCGGGGGTTGAAAGTGGGGCCATGCTAGGAAGCGCCGCCCCCGCCGTCATCCGGCGTGCGACGAACGGCGGGAAGCGGGGGGTGAATTGCGGGGTGGCGGGATGGGTGGAGGTGCCAGGGGCGGTTGTGCCGACAGGGCACATGGTGGGCGGACAGGCGGATCAGGGATAGGATCAGCCTTGAGGAGTGCACCCTGGATGCCCATTGGTTCAACCGGCTGGAGAGGGTCTAAAGTAGCGCTGACTTCTTCAAGGATCGTTGCCATGAATGCTCGCATCACGATGCAGCCGGAGGTCTGCCACGGCAAGCCCTGTATCCGCAGTCTGCGCTATCCGGTGGAAAACGTTCTCGAATGCTCAGTCTCCGACCCCTATGGCTTTGCAATGCGTATCAGCCCTCGGCTTGGTAGAACCGAATCGTGTTGCGTCCGGCATCCTTCGCCCGGTACATCGCCGCATCCGCCCACTTCATGACGTCGTCCTGACTGGCGGCATGGTTGGCGAACATCACTACGCCGATGCTGGCGGAGCAGCGATATTGAATCGTGCATTCCGCCTTGCCTTCCTTGTGCAGGACCAGGACATACGGCTCGGCCAACGCGGCGCGAATCTTCTCGGCGATCAGTTGTGCATGCAAATGCGATTCGGCTCGATCGGTATTCAACTCGGCCAACAGCACGACAAATTCGTCACCGCCAAAACGCGAGACGGTGTCGACCTCGCGCACACAGCCTTTCAGACGACCGGCCACTTCCAGCAGCAGTAAATCGCCCGCCTCATGCCCATGGGTGTCGTTCAGGGTCTTGAACTCGTCCAGATCGAGGAACATCACCGCGCCATGGCAAGCGCTGCGCTTGCTGGCAGCCATGGCGTGGCTCAAGCGATCGCGCAGCAATCTTCGGTTCGGCAGATTGGTGAGCGGATCGTGAAATGCCAGCTGACGCACCTGATCTTCCAGGCGCCGGCGCTCCGTGATTTCCCGGGTGATGCCGTGATACCCGACAATCGCGCCCTCCGCATTGCGCTCGGGTTTCGACAGGACCTCGCCCCATAGCAGCCGGCCATCCTTGCAGCGGTGCTGCACCTGGAAAGTCAGAAAGCCGGCCTGACTGGCTGGCTCTGCGGATGCCTGGCTGTCGCGCATCAATTTCTTGACGGCGGCCACCCCTTCGTCGGTAAACAGGTCGAAGACGTGGTGGCCCACGACTTCCTCCGCCTTGTAGCCGCGAAGACGCTCGTCGGACGGGCTGATATACGTGAGGCAAAGATTGCGGTCGGTCTTCCACAGAACGTCCAATGTGTCTTCCGTCAGCAGGCGGTAGAGCGCCTGGCTTTCATGAAGTGCCTGGGTCCGTGCCGCAACCAGCGCTTCGAGGGCGCTGTTTCTTTCCTGCAGGCTCTTGAGCGGATAAACCTCGCCCTCCTGCACCAGGTGATAGGGAATCGAGATGCCGCTGTGCACGATTTTCCAGTCGTCGCCTTCGAGACGAAAAATCAGCACCAGCCGCGCCACCTCCCGCGACAGAATGTGGTCGGGAACGGGCAGGTGAATGTGAAAGAAGGCGGTGACCACCACCACCTTGTCGCTGACATCCTGCAGCGAGATATCCAGCATCTCGATGCGAATCCGACCTTGCACTTGTGCAAAATCCTGCCGGGTGATCTTCACCCACTCGTCACGGTCCTTGACCAGAAAATTTCCGCCGCCCGTATAGCCGCTGAAGTCTTCACTGAAGCGCATTGTCAGGCGGTCATCGCGCGCGGCGTACATCTCGATGTACTCGTCAAACAACGAGCGAATTTGACGCTCACGATCCGGGTGCATAGTTCTGGCCGTGTTGGAGTTCAAGAAGATCAAGGAATCCGTTGGCGATGGCCGAAGCTGCAACCGTCGATTTGAGCCTTGTCATTTCCGCCGAGTCTAATGGATTCGATGGCAACCGACCTACGCAATCGTGCAACTCAGGCGAGTCTCATGGGACGCCCGCGCCAAGGAAACAGACCCGACACGGCTTGACCTCGATTGCCTGCCGACCGACCGAAATCACTGCGTTGTCGCCACGTACGGGGACGACCGGGGTGGTTCGCGGCAGGCTGAGAGTTGCCGCTGGCGATACGGCAGCTATTGGGGTCAGCATCACATTGGATTTGCATAGCCATCGGCTTCGTGGCTGGGCGAATTGCTGCCGCCCCTGAAGCCGGCCGCTGCCGCGCTCGTCATGGCCGACTTGGCGATCAACCTGCTGTCGCCGCGACTGCGCGCCGCCCTGGCCGGCAGCGGCTGATCGCCGAGCCCGGGACAGACCTACGTATTGACAAAGTCAATACATCCACTAGACTTGCCGACATGGATCTTCACTTTGAACTGAACGGCGAGACCTTTGTCTGGGACTCCGTGAAGGCCGAAAAGAACTGGCGCAAGCATGGCGTCCGTTTTGAAGAAGCAGCGACGGTGTTCTTTGATCCGCTGTTTGTCTTGGTGGATGCCTCGCGCAAAGAGGAAGCACGGCATGCGGCTATCGGCTTCGATGCAACCGGTCGGCTGCTTTACGTGGTGCATGTCGAAATCGACGGCACTTTCATACGCATCGTGTCCGCGCGTCGCGCGGAACCTGACGAGGAGACCCGCTATGCTGAGTGAACGCCTGAAAAAAAGGTTGGTCAAGGACCGGCCGATGACCTCGATTACCCTGCGCATCCCGGTAGACGTGGTGGACTCCCTCAAGCAGATCGCGCCACTGAAGGGCTACTCCGGTTACCAGACGCTGCTCAAGGCCTATATCGGCGAAGGTCTGCGCCAGGACGAAGCGAAGTTCGCCCCTGACCAAACGGCCCGCCTGATTGATGCGCTGAAAAAGCGCGGAGTACCGAAATCAGTCCTGGACCAGGCCACACGCGACTTGTCTGCCGCCTAATTTCAGATCGAAAGTCGGCGCTGGCGGCACGGCGATTTCGAGGCCGGCATCCGCCAACTCATGACCCCGCCCGATCCGCCAAAGCGGCCGATTGGATTTGTGACGGAAGAAAAGGCCGGGAAGAGCAAAGCGGCCAAGGGCAGGAGATGAGCGCGGAAGCTTTCGCCGTGTCGTCATCCGCAGCTGCGAGGATCCGCAACGGCGAGGAAAGCGTACTTTGCTCGACCGCCCTGCTGCGCAGCGGCTTCATCAGCGCCGACTTTTACGAATTCAATTCGAGCCTGGAACCTTTAATTTCCAAATGTCTCCGACCCCTATAGCTTTTTCGGTGCCGTTGGTCTTTCGGTCCCTGCGAATTCTGGATAAGAACCGCCTGCAAATGGCCATCCGACGCGCGGCTAGCCCCAATTGCCAATAGCATGTGATGGGAGTAATCTTTCGCGCTGAATGTTTTTCTAGCGCGAGTATTTTCCCGTGGGACCTGAACGGGGATCAGAACTTATGTGGCGCCAAATAGTGCGAGGGACATCATGTCTGAAAAAGCACCTCAACAGTCCAGCGTTACCAACGTAAGCCCGATAAGTTCAACTGCCCCCGGAAATAGAATCCAAGACGTTGAAGAAGGCGCGACGCTGGCTCGTGGAGAGAAGGTGAAACACGTTTATGCGAAGTCAGCGACCCACGTTATCTATCGGGTAGAGGGAGACGATAGCATTGTCTACACGTACACGAATCCAACCGCTTTGTCCCGTGAATCAATCAGACGATTTGAACGTTTGATGGCAAAAGGCAAGGCAAAGCTCAAAGGGATCCGGGACGACCAACTGAACGGTTTAGCTGTTAGCGCGCTTCGAACGATCTTTCAGGAACAGTCTATTGAGCTACACGAAGCTGTAATCAGGAGCCTTGAAGAATACGTTACCAACTTACAGGAAGTAGAAGCCATCCTCGCGCGCGACAAAGATTTTGTCGTCTGGATAGATCATTCGGGATTCCCTCAATACCGGTACAAGTCCGATGCTCCAGAGATTCTGCGTAGTGTTTCGGAATTTACGAGAATCAACGCCTTGGCGAAGGTGTTGTTACCGCCATCGCTTCAAAGGAGCTTTAGTAGGCGCTTAGGAGCTGCACTGGCCGGGGTATTACCACTAATTCCAGGCAAAAATATCGATGCCCATTTCGCCCCATTGGAAGAGTACATTCAGAGATATATAAGCGATACCCTGCGTATTAGATTCCTAACAGCTACAAGCAGCGCGGCGATATTTCTAGTTTCCTGCTCTTACATTCTTTATCAAATGGCTAGCTTGCCCAATTTCCTCCACGTAGCTCTAATAGTTATTGCTGGTGGATATTTTGGAACATTCATCTCAGTCTTCGAGCGATCCAAGACACTATCCGTTGGCGACAACGAATCGACTAAATTAATTATCTTCCAAGGAACTCTTAGAGTTTTCTTAGGCGGGATCTTTGGGCTTATCGCCTATGCAGCCGCTAGTTCCGGTATGGCTTTCACCCTTTTTAAGGATACAACCTCCGGTCTTCTGCTGTTGGGTGTTGCTGCAGGATTTAGCGAGCGCCTAATACCCGATTTAATACATGGCTTCTCACCCAAGGGACAAGGGAAACCACCTGACAGCGATATGGGGTCGGGGTGAATTGAATTCCCCCATGCGACAATCGCCGCATGCCCGGCGCCCTTCCCTTACAGACCAAAGAGGTCCGGAGTTCCAATGGGGGTCGGCGGACCAAAGGGGTCAGAGACATTTCAGGTCTACGGCACTACCTTGAATTTGCATCGTCTCCCACCTTTCCCGCAAAAGTCAGCGCTGGCGATACGGCGATCAGGCCGGCGCCGGCAGGCCCGGGGCGGAGGAATGTGAAACCCTGACGGAGCCACGGGCCTGCCGGTGACGGCGGGGTCAAGTAATCAGACGGCTTCGGGCAGTTCCAGCGGCTCGATCTTCGCAATCACTTTCTTCAGCGCTTTCTCCGACGCGGCAAGATCGTATTGTGCCTGCATGTGCAGCCAGGATTCCGCGCTGCCGCCGAGCGCGGCGGCGAGGCGCAGCGCCATATCGGCACTAACGCCGTTCTTGCCGTTCAGCACGTTCGACAGCGTCACCCGCGTAACGCCGATGCGGCGGGCGAAGTCGGTCACGGTGATGCCGGTGCCGGTGAAAACGCCGTCCCTCAGGACTTCACCGGGATGGGGTGGCCTGTGAATGCGAGTCATCTCTTTGTTCCTGCTGATAGTCCCGACAATCCACCAGCGCGGCGCCTCGCCCTGCCACGCACCGGCAGCGGAAAACTCGACCGGGCGGAGGCGGACAGCAGCAGTTCCTTGAGCGACGGACGCGCCGCATCGCGCAGCCGTTTCCGCTCGGCGAAGGAAACCAGCACGGCCGTTTCCGCGCCGCGCAGCGTGACGACCTGCGGGCCTTCGCTGACGCAGGCATCCACTCGGACGGCGCCGGCAATACTGCGACGACCGGGTTCAGGCGGTCTGGCCGGCCAGCTCTTCGAGGATGGTGTCGCGTATCGACTCCACCTTGCCGGTTCCGGCGACCTTGATGTAGCGTCCGGCGGCGGGGTCGCGGCTGCTCAGGCGTGAATAGAAATCAACCAGCGGCCGGGTTTGCTGGTGGTACACCTGCAAGCGGTTACGGACGACTTCCTCCTTGTCGTCGTCGCGCTGGATCAGCGGCTCGCCGGTGACGTCGTCATGATCGGCGACTTTCGGCGGATTGAATACCTGATGGTAGGTTCGTCCCGAGCCGGGGTGCACCCGGCGGCCCGACATGCGGCGGATGATTTCCTCGTCGTCGACCGCGATCTCGACCACGGCGTCGATCTTCACGCCCGCGGCCTGCATGGCTTCCGCCTGCGGAATCGTGCGCGGAAAACCGTCGAACAGATAGCCGTTGCGGCAATCGTCATCCAACAGGCGAGTCTTCACCATGCCGATGATGATTTCGTCGGGCACCAGGCCTCCGGCGTCCATCACCGCCTTGGCCTGGCGGCCAAGCTCGGTTCCCTGCTTGACGTGGGCGCGCAGCATGTCGCCGGTCGAAATCTGCGGAATGCCGAATTTTTCCTTGATGAAACCTGCCTGTGTTCCCTTGCCGGCCCCTGGGCCGCCCAACAAAATGATGCGCATTGCCTGCCTCCTATCGAATGGTTCGTCTGGCCGGTTTGTCTTGCTCGGCTCTGTCGCTCACCCGATTGCCGGAGTGGCGGCGCTCACTCTAGTCAGTTCGAGCCGCAAGTAAAATCAGGTTTCCTTACCGAATGCATAAGCAGAAAACCAAGGTGACGCTCCCCCCCCGGATGTCCCGCTTGGCCAACGCCGCATGCCGCGGACGAGACGAGGTCGCGACTTGAATTCCCGCGTGCGACAATCGCCGCATGCCCGCCGCCCTTCCCCTGCGCCACTTCCTGCTCGCTCTCGCCGTGGTCGCCGTCTGGGGCATCAATTTCGTGGTGATCAAGTTCGCCCTCGGGCAATTGCCGCCGATCCTGATGGCGGCCTTGCGCTTCGGCCTGGTGCTGCTGCCCGGTCTGTTCTTCTTCGCGCGCCCGGCGGTGCCGCTGGGCAACCTGGCGCTCTACGGCCTGCTGATCGGCGCCGGCCAGTTCGGCCTGCTGTATGTGGCGATGAACGGCCACATCTCGCCGGGCCTGGCTTCGCTGGTGATCCAGGTCCAGGTGTTCTTCACCATCGGCCTGGCGATGCGCATCTCCGGCGAGCGGGTGCGCCGCTTCCAGTGGTTCGCCCTGCTACTGGCCGCGGGCGGCATCGCCGTGATCATCCTGCATACCGACGGCAGCACCACGCCGCTCGGCCTGTTCCTGGTACTGCTGGCGGCGCTGGCCTGGGCCGGCGGCAACATCGCGGCGAAACAGGGCGCGCCGGCCAACATCCTGGCCTACGTGGTGTGGTCGAGCGCCTTCGCCGTGCCGCCGCTGATCGCGCTGTCGCTGGCGGTCGAGGGCTGGGATGCGATCTCGGCGGCGCTGCGCACGGCCGATGCCGCGGCCTGGGCGGCGGTGGCCTGGCAGGCCTGGGGCAATTCGCTGTTCGGCTACGCGGCCTGGGGCTGGCTCTTGGCGCGCCACCCGGCGGCCACGATCACGCCGATGGCGATGCTGGTGCCGGTGTTCGGCATGGGCGCCTCGGCGCTGATGCTGGACGAAGCGCTGCCGCCCTGGAAGCTGACCGCCGCCGCGCTGGTGATGGCGGGCCTGGCGCTCAACCTGCTGTGGCCCAGGCTGCGCGCGGCCTTGGCCGCACGCGGCTGATCGAAAGTCGACGCGGCGACAGGGCCGGCGCCCCGAAAGCCCTTGGTGGACCGGAAATCCTTTCATACCCGAAAAGTGCGCGCCGCTTACCGATGTAATAATTCGTCACTTCGACACTCCGGCCACGCCTGAAATGACGGAAAAAGACGCCTCAACGCTGGCGCAGCTGGTTGCCGGCTGCCGCGGACAGATGGAAAGCGACTTGTGTGAGCTGTTCGAGGAACTCGGCCCTGCGCTGATCCGGGAAGCCAGCGAGCGCGACAATGCCGGCCAGGACCCAAACAATCGCGCCGCCGCCGCTGGCCTCAAGCTCGCGCTGCAAGCGCACTGGGGCAAGGCGACGCCGGCATTGACGGCCAGTCTTGCCGGGCGTAGCCGGCAGGCGGCGAAGCCGGGCGACGGCTACGGCGCCGCGCAAGAGCTGAAGATCGTCAACGACGCCGAGGTCTCCCTGCAGTTGGCCGCACGCGAGGTTCTGGAGCGCCTGACCACGGCCTGCCGCGAAGAGACCAACCCGCTGGAACGGCGGATTTCCTACCTGGTACTGCGCAGCGCCATGACGCCGGGCGACACGACGTTCAAGCTCGCGTCGCTGTGGTCGTGCATCGAGACCGCCTGCGCCGAGGTGACCGACGACACGGCAGCAGGCATCCTGCTGCTGCAACTGGTCGGCGAGCGCCTCGCCGCGGAACTGCCCCGGCTCTATCGCGTGGTCAACGAAGCCCTGATCGACGCCGACATTCTGCCGCGGCTGAAGCGCAGCTACCGCGAGATGACACTGGTCGACCCGCAGGAGCTGGCCGCCGAATCGGCCAAGGTGTCAAGCGCCCTCGACCGGCTGGTGCAGGCGCGCAGCAAGGACGGCGCAGCCACCGCCACCGGGACCGGCGGCAGCAGCCTGGAACTCTTCGACTCGATGAAGACGCTGCAGGCAGCGCCGGCGCCGGCGGACCCCGGCACCCACACCAACCTCGTGCGCATGGTGCGCGACAGCGCCGCCGCGCGCGACGTGCGCCCGCAGGACGCGGTCTCGCTGGACATCGTCGCCGAACTGTTCGACCAGATCTTCAACGACCCGAACATCGCGAACGGCATGAAGGGGCTGGTGGCCCGCCTGCAATCCACGGTGCTCAAGGCGGCGATGCTCAACCAGCGCTTCTTCGCCGACCGCAGCCATCCGGCGCGGCGCTTCCTGGACGGCATTTCGACCATCGCGATCCGCTGGGGCAAGGTGATCAACGTCGACGACCCCTTCTTCGTCAAGCTGCTGGAGCTGGTCAATAAGGTCCAGGTCACCTACAGCTGCGACGTGGGCGTGTTCGAGGCCGCGAACGCGGAGCTGGATGCCTTCCTCGCCGAGCGCGAGAAGATCGAGGAACAGCAGGATCGCGAGCTGGCCGAAGCCGTGCGCGCCCGCGAGGAGGAAATCCGCCTCGCCCGCGCGGCCCAGATGCGCGCGCAACGGGCGGCGAACCAGTGCATCACGCGGCTGCTGGCGCCGAATGTGCCGGGCAAGATCGAAGACTTCCTGCGCAGCTATTGGCGCGACGTGGTACAGGGAAGGATTTCGCGGGCCGGCGAAGACGGTGCGCCCACCGTCGAGGCCCTGCAGACCGCCGTCGCGCTGATCTGGGCCGTGACGCCGAAGCACCATCCGTCGGAACGCAAACGGCATGCCGCCGCGCTGCCCGGACTGCTGAAGAAGCTCAACACCGGCTTCGACGAGATCGGCGCCGCGCCCGCCGAGCGCAAGTCTTTCATGGACACGCTGGTCGACCTGCAGCTCGCCGCGCTGCGCGCGGAAGATGAGAAAGGCGCCGCCAAGGCCAAGTCGACGTCGACGTCGACGCCGGCGCCGGCGCCGGCGGAAAAACCGCGCGATCGCAGCGCGGGGCCAACCCTGCAGGTCAGCCATGCCACCGACCAGGGTGTCCGCGTGCAGGACATCTCGCTGCCCGGCGGCGGCGAGCTCGATGCGGAAAGCACGCCGGACCGTGCCGACCTGCGCCGCGTCAGGCAACTCGTGCGCGGCGACTGGGTCGACTTCATCACGGCGGGACAAAACCGCCGCGAGCGCCTGACCTGGATCAACAACAGCCGGACGCTCTTCCTCTTCAGCAACAGCGCCTCGTCCTGCGCCATTTCAATCTCGGCGGACGCCCTGGCGGTGCGCCTGAGGAACCAGAGCGCGCGCATCGTGTTGCCCGACCGGCCGATGTTCGAGCGCGCCATCCACGGCGCCATACGGTTGCTGGACAGGCTCGTCTGAGACTCACGGGCCGAAAGCGCCCAGGCGGTTTAACAGGAACGGGAGCGCACGCCGCTCGGCCGCTTCCAGGCGCACCGAGGCCGCCGCCCGCACCGCCTCCACCAACACCCGCCCCGCACGCGGCACGCGATAGCTCTCGCCGGCCGAGAAGAACTGGTCGCCGGCCGCGCCGCCGGTGATCCAGACGATGCCGGACTCCACGTGCAGTTCCGCATGCCGCGCGGCATCCAGGCGCAGGGGCCGGTCGGGATGCAGCAGCAGGGTTTCGCGGGCGGGCATGGCGCGGACTCCTTGGTCGATGCCACCATGCTAGGCAGTGTCGCGCCGCCGATACAGATGCACCGCGGCGAAATTGTGACCGTGACAGTTCTTCCAAAACCCGGCTGTGCCGTTCGATAATGCGGACAACTGTACGGGTCGCCCGGCGGCGGCCGGAGTCACAATGCGCCAACGATGCTTTACGAAAACCTCGCCAACGAATTCGCCCGCCTGATCGGCGACGGCCAGATGCGGCCGGGCGACCGCCTGCCTTCCGTGCGCCATCTGGCGAGCCAGCGCAAGCTGTCGAT
>JAUYSD010000222.1 GCA_030696505.1 Sulfuritalea sp.
CGGAGGGGCCGATCAGCGCATCGATCTTCTCCTCGCCGAGCAGCTTCTTGGTCAGCTGCACGCTCTGGGTCGGGTCGCTGGCGTCGTCGAAGGTGATGTAGTCGATGTTCAGATCGCCGATTTTCTTCGGCAGCAGGGCGACCGCGTTCTTCTGCGGAATGCCGACGAAGGCGATGGGTCCGGTCGACGATGCCATCACGCCGATCTTCACCTGCGCCTGCACCGACATGGATGCGGCCAGCGCCAGGCCCGAAAGCGCCAGTACGAGTTTCCTGATTTGCATGGTGTCTCCTCCTTGATTGATGTTGTATGTGCTGCGATTACATGAGAATTCTGCTACTCATCCGGCGATGATGCCCTGTTCCTTGAGACCTGTGCACTCTGCCGCGGTAAATCCCGCTTCCTGCAGCACTGCCAGGGTGTTCGCGCCGTACTTGGCGGGGAAGCTCAGTTCGGTGGCGACGCCCGGCACATCGACCGCCATCGGCTGCATGCGCACGGTTTTGCCGGCGGGCGTCCGGGTGGTCGTCAGGCGGCTGCTGACGGCGGCCATTTCGCGCACGGCAGGGATGTCGTGGATCGGCGCATGGGGGATGGTCGCCCTGGCGAATTCCGCGGCGATCGCCGCGGTCGAGTGCTGCCGCGTCACCGCCGCCATGTCGCGGTGGATTGCCTCGCGCTCCTGGTGGCGGCCTTCGTTGGTGACGCGCACGGCGTTGGCCACCGGCGCGAACCAGGGGATTTCGGTCAGGCGGCGCCACTGCACGTCGCTGCCGATGGCCATGTAGATGAAGCCGTCGGCCGTCGGATAGACATTGGTCGGGATGAACTTGCGATGCTCGTTGCCGCAGCGGGTGATTTCCGAAGGGTCGCAGTCGAAGTCGAGCAGGGGCAGGGTGGTGATCAGCCAGGAGGCCGCCGCCTGCAGCATCGAGACGTCGATGCGGCTGCCACGGCCGGACTCGGCGCGTTCCAGCAGCGCCATCATGACGCCGGCGTAGACCTCGTCGCCGGCCTTGAGGTCGATCAGCGGCACGCCGGCGAGCGTCGGCGGGCCGTCGGTGGGCCCGGTCAGTTCCATGTAGCCGGCCATGGCCTGGATCACCGGGTCGTAGCCCGGCGCATCCGGGTATTCCGGGCCCATGGCCGAGATGCCGGCCCAGATCAGGTCCGGCTTCACGGCGGAGAGGCTTTCGTAATCGATGCCGAGCTGCTTGTAACGCTTGGGCACGGTGTTGCAGCAGAACACGTCGACGTCGAGGTCCACGATCAGGCGCTGCAAGAGCGCCTGGCCCTGCGGGTCCTTGAGGTTGATCGCGATGGCTTCCTTGCCGACGTTGGGCGCGATGAAATAAGTGCGCCGGTCGTCATCGACCACCTTGCCGCCGATGTAGCGGTTCGGATCGCCGGGCAGGCCTTCGCCGCTCGGCGTCGACTCGATGCGGATCACGCGCCAGCCGAGCTGGGCGAAGCGCAGCGTCGCGTATGGCAGCGACAGCGCCTGTTCCATGGAAAGGACGGTGCGGCGCTTCATCAGTCGGCTTTCCACGGCTTCCAGTAAAGCTTCGGCGTCTGGCCGCGCAGCGCGCGGTACACCTTTTCCGGGGTGAAGGGCAGTTCGTACATGCGTACCCCGGTGGCATTGGCGATGGCGTTGGCGGTGGCTGCGGCGATGCAGATCGAGGGCGCTTCGCCGACGCCCTTGGCGCCTTGCGGGCCTTCGCCGTCCATGGATTCGATGAAGGCGATGTCCATCTCGGGAATCTCGGGCGCCGTGACCAGCTTGTAGTCGCGGAAGTTGGGATTCTTCATGACGCCGTTCTGGATCAGCAGGTCTTCGGTCAGCGCATAGCCCTGGCCCATGACCACGCCGCCCTCGATCTGCCCCTCGATGCCGAGCCGGTTCAGCACGCGGCCGACGTCGTGGGCGCCGGTCACCTTGGTCATCCGCACCTGTCCGGTATCCGTATCGACCTCGACTTCCACCACCTGGGTGCCCCAGGCATAGGCGGCCGAGACATCGCCCTTGAAACCCTTGTCCTGATGCACGCTGGGCGGCTCGTAGTAGAAGGTGGTCATCACCAGTTCGGCCTTGTCCTGGAAGTGCAGGTTGCGCAGCAGCTTGGACAGTTCGACCACGACTTCGCCGCTGGCGGCCTGGATCACGAAGCCGCCGCGCAGGTCGAGCTCGTCTTCGGCAACGTCGTATTTCTTCGCCGCCACGGCGAGGATCTTGGATTTGGCTTTTTTCGCTGCACCGATCGCCGAGTTGCCGGCGATGAAGGTGGTGCGGCTGGCATGTACGCCGACGTCCCAGGGCGTGATCGCGGTGTCGTTGTTGACCACGGTGATGGCCGAAATCGGCAGGCCGAGTTCCTCGCAGACCAGTTGCGAGAGCACGGTCTCCGAACCCTGGCCGATCTCCGATGCACCGGTAATCAGCGTGACGTTGGCGAAATCGTCCATCTTGAGGATGGTGCCGCAGCCGTCCGACGGGTAGATCTTGGCGCCGCCGCCGACGTGCAGCATCGAGGCCATGCCGATGCCGCGCTTGATGTTGCCGGGCTTGCCACGATTCGCGGCGTTCTCCCTGGCCTTGCGCGAGTAATCGCTGCGCCTGGCCGCGGTGGTGATGCAATCCTTGAAGCCGCAGCTCTTGAAGCTCATGCCCTGGCCGGTGGTCTCGCCCGCGTCCTGGGCGTTCTTGAGGCGAAACTCCAGCGGGTCCATGCCGATCTTTTCCGCCAGCATGTCCATGTGCTGCTCGATGGCGAAGGTGGCCTGCAGGTTGCCGTAGCCGCGGAAGGAGCCGGCGTAGGGGTTGTTGGTGTACACCGCGGCCGTGTGGTAGTCGCAGTGCGGCACGCGGTAGAGCGAGGAGAAGGTCTGCATCATCACAAAGGGCGTGGTCGCACCCCACGAGGTGTAGGCGCCGTTGTCGTGCAGCGTATGCACCTGACGGAAGGTCAGCGTGCCGTCCTTCTTGCAGCCCGAACGCAGCGTCAGCAGTACCGGCTGGCGCGTCGGCGAGGCGAGAAATTCCTCTTCGCGGGTGAACAGCATTTTCACCGGCCGCTTGGCGGCGCGGGCGAGGTAGAGACAGATCACCTCGAAGGGGTAGATATCGAGCTTGGAGCCGAAGCCGCCGCCGATCGGCGGCTGGATGATGCGGATGCGCGCCGGGTCCATGTTCAGGTAGTCGGCGAACTCGCGCTTGTGCAGGAAGGGTACCTGGGTGTTCGAGTACATCAGCAGATTGCCCGAGGCGTCGAACTCGGCGATCATGCCGGAGACGCCCATGCAGCAGTGCGTGACGTAATGCAGCTTGAAGGTATCCTCGACCACCACGTCGGATTCGGCCTCGCCCTGCACCACGTCGCCGTGCACGTAGTCGAAGCGCATCGCGATGTTGTCGGGCTTGCCCTTGTGCGCGATCGACATGCCCTGCTTCAGGTGCAGGTGGCTGCCGTCGGCGCCGTGCGGCTCGGGATGGATCAGCGCCGCGCCGGGCATGATGGCCTGTTCGGGATCGGAGATCACCGGCAGGTCTTCGTACTCGACCTTGATCAGCTTCAGCGCCGCTTCGGCGATTTCTTCCGATTCGGCCGCCACGGCCGCGATCTCGTCGCGCTGGCTGCGGACGCGGCCGACTTTCAGCGGAAAGTGATCCTTGGCGACGCCGATCGGGCGCTGATCCGGAATGTCCGCCGCGGTGATCACCACATGCACGCCGGGCAGCGCGCGCGCCGCCGACACGTCGATCGACTTGATCAAAGCGTGGATGCGGGAGGAGCGCAGGATCTTGCCGTGCAACTGGCCCGACAGGTTGATGTCGTGGATGTAGCGCGTTCTGCCGCTGGCTTTTTCCGGCGCATCCATTTTCGGGATGCGCTTGCCGATCAGAGAGTCGGGCTCGATGACTCTGGCTTTCTTTTCTGCAACGTTCATGATCGTGTCCTTGTTCTTAGGCGCCGTCGACCGCGACAATGGCGTCGACGATCTTCTTGTAGCCGGTGCAGCGGCACAGGTTGCCCTCGATGCCGCGTTTGACGCAGGCTTCGTCGGCATGCGGATGCTTGTGCAGCAGGTGGTCGGCCTGCATGATCATGCCCGGAGTGCAGAAGCCGCACTGCACCGCGCCGTGTTCGACGAAGGATTCGCGCAGGGCGTCGGCCTTGCTGTCGTTGGCCAGGCCTTCGATGGTGGTGACATTGCGGCCATCGCAATCGACGGCGAACATCAGGCAGGAATTCAGCGACACGCCATCGACCTGGATGGTGCAGGCGCCGCACTCGCCTTCGCCGCAGCCGTACTTGGTGCCGGTGAGGCCAATGACGTCGCGCAGCATGGCGAGGGCATTCATGGTGACGTCTACGCTGACGTGCCGCTTGACGCCGTTCAGGGTAAATTCGATGTCATGCTTGAGCGACATGGCTGAGTATCCTCTTGGTGATGTTGTGGATCATTTCCTTGCGGTACCAGGCCGTGGCGCGCACGTCGTCGATCGGCTTGACTTCGTCCCTGGCGACCGCGGCGACCCTCTCGATGGTGGCTGCGTCCAGCCGCTGTCCTTCCAGCGCCTGCTCGGTCTGCGCGGCACGAGTTGGCGTTGGCGCCACGGCGCCGAAGGCCACTCTCGCATTGGACAGCACGCCGTCCTTGAGCGTTCCGGCGACGCCGATCGAAATCGTCGAAATGTCGAGCGCCGGCCGCGTGCCAAGCTTGAAGAAACGTGCGACGTGGCCCGGCGCCGGCAGCGGGATGCGCACGCCGGTGACCAGTTCGCAGAGCGACTTGCGCGTCTTGCCGGGGCCGACGAAGAAGGTCGATAGCGGCATGCTGTGGCGGTAGAGCTTGGCTTCCGGCATCGAGGCCAGTTCCACCGAGGCATCGAGCACCAGCAGCGGAATCAGCGTGTCGCCGGCCGGCGAGGCATTGCAGATATTGCCGCCGATGGTGCCGGCGTTGCGGATCTGGTCGCTGGCGAAATGATCGCAGGCCTCGACCAGCACCGGCAGGTGTTCCCTGACCAGCGGGTGCTCCATGATCTCGGTGATCGTCGCCAGCGCGCCGATGCGGATTTCCCTGCCTTCCAGCGTGATGCCGGTCAGTTGCGGAATGTGGCGAATGTTCATCAGCGTGTGCTTGATCTTGATCCGGCCGGCCTGGCTTTGCGGCGTCAGGTCGGTGCCGCCGGCGAGTATGGTCACGTCGCCGTCCTTGAGACACTCGACCGCCTGGTCGAGGCTGGTCGGTGCGAAGTAGTGTTTGAGTTCGGTCATTTGATTGCAGCCTTTCAGAAGCGAATCGGTTCCTGGTAGCGGCCAAATACGCTGACCAGTTCTTTTGTCATTTCGCCGACGCTGGCGTAAGCCTTGACCGCTTCGACCAGCGCCGGCATGACGTTGGTTCCTGCTGCCGCATCCTTACGCAAGCGGGTCAGCGCGGCAGCAACTGCCGCGTTGTCACGCTCGGCGCGGATGCGCTGGAGGCTCTCGATCTGCACCCGCGCGTCGTCTTCGTTGTAGGGGTGGAATTCGACCGGATGGTCTTCCTCCTGCTCGTTCTTGTAGCAGTTGACGCCGACCTTGGGGAACTCGCCGGATTCGATCTTGCGCTGCATGCCGTAGGCCTGGGCCGAGACCTTGGCCTGGATCGTGCCCTCGGCGACCATCTTGACGATGCCGCCCTGGGCATCGACCTCATCCATGATCTCCTCCATCTTCTTGCGCATCTCGTTGGTCATGGTCTCGACATAGAAAGAGCCGGCCAGCGGATCGACGGTTTCGGTCAGGCCCATTTCCTCGATCAGCAACTGCATGGTGCGCAGCGACAGGCGCGCCGAGTACTCGGTGGGTATGGTGTAGGCCTCGTCGTAGGAACACAGCGCCATGGTCTGCGTGCCGGACAGGGCCGAGATCAGCGCGTAATAGGCGCCGCGCACGATGTTGACTTCGGGCTGCTCGAAGGTCAGCCCGCCGCCGCCGCCAGCGGCGATCATGCGTAGCCACATCGAGCCGGGCTTCTCGGCGCCGTACTGCTCCTTCATGATCTTGGCCCACAGCCCGCGACCGGCGCGGAACTTGCACACCTGCTCGAAGATGTTGCCGAAGATGTTGAAGTTGTAGGACAGGCGTCCGGCGAATTCATCCACCGGCAGGCCGCGGCGGATCGCGTCGTCGGCATAGGCCTTGGCAATGCAGAAGGCATAGGCGATTTCCTGCGCCGGCGTCGCCCCGGATTCGCGGATGTGATAGCCGCAGACCGACACCGGGGTGTATTTCGGCGCCTCTTTCGCGCAGTATTCGATGGTGTCGCCGACCAGGCGGATCGAGGGCTCGACCGGAAAAATCCAGGTGCCGCGGCCGATGAATTCCTTGAGGATGTCGTTCTGCGCCGTGCCGCGCAGTTCCTTGACGTCGTAGCCGCGCTTCTCGGCCATCGCTAGGTACATCGCGATCAGGATCGCCGCGGCGCCGTTGATGGTCAGCGAGACGGTGATCTTCTTCAGGTCGATGCCGTCGAAGGCGATCTCGAAGTCGCGCAGCGTGTCGATCGACATGCCGACGCGGCCGATCTCGCCCTCGGCCAGCGGATCGTCCGAATCGAGGCCGATCTGGGTCGGCAGGTCGAAGGCGACGTTGAGTCCGGTCTGGCCGTTGGCGATCAGGTAGTTGAAGCGCTGGTTGGTGTCGGCCGGATTGCCGAAGCCGGCGTACTGGCGCATGGTCCAGGGCTGCTTGCGGTACATCTCGCGGTGGATGCCGCGGGTGAATGGATAAGCCCCGGGATCGCCGACCATCTCCATGCCGCCGCTGGCTTCGACGTCCGCCGCGGTGTAGAGCGGCTTGACCTCGATGCCCGATTCGTTGATGACTTTCTTCATGGCGGGTTTCTGGGGAGCATTCATTTGACTTCTTTCCGGATGAACTCGGTGATCGCGTCGAGTTTCGAGCCCGAGGGGAAAATGCCCTTGAAGCCGAGTTCGCGCAGCGCGTCGTGGTCCTGTGCCGGCAGGTTACCGCCGATCACCCAGAGCTTGTCGGTCAGGCCGTTGGCTTCGAGCAGGGGCTTTAGCTTGCGGCAGAAGGGGATGTGCGAGCCGGCCATCGAGGACAGCGAAATCACGTCGACGTCCTCTTCGAGCGCGATGCGCGCGATCTGTTCCGGGGTCTGGCGCAAGCCGGTGTAGATGACTTCGAAGCCGGCGTCCATCATGGCCCGCGCGACGACCTTGGCGCCCTGGTCGTGGCCGTCGAGGCCGGGTTTGCCGAGTAGAACCTTGATGCGACGTTCATTCACGCCGATACCTCCTTGGCGATAATCAATTTCAAAATCTCGCTGGTGCCGCCGCCGATCAAAGTGAAGCGGACATCGCGCAGATAGCGTTGAACCGGGTATTCCATGGCATAGCCGTAGGAGGCGAAAACCCGCGCCGCCTTGTCGCAGACTGTGGCGGCGGTCTCGGTGGCGAACAGCTTGGCCATCGCCGCTTCCTTGTGATAGGGCTTGCCGGCGTCGCGCCGCCAGGCCGCGTAATAGACGAGATGTTCGGCGGCTTCGAGTTCGGTGGCCATTTCGGCCAGCTTCATCTGGATCGCCTGGTAGCGGTTGATCGCCTTGCCGAACTGCTTGCGCTCGCCGGCGTAGCGAACTGCTTCGGCCAGCGCCGCGCGCGCCACGCCGAGGCCCATGGCGCCGGTGATGATACGGATCTCGCCCAGGGTCTTGCGCAAGTGGCCTTCGCCGTCGCCTTCTTCCTTGGACAGGCGATGGCTGTCGGGGACGAAGCATTCGTCGAAGGCGACTTCCGAGGTCGGCAGCGCCCAGACGCCCATCTTGTGGATTTCGCGCCCCACCGTGAGGCCCTTGAACTGCTTTTCGACGAGGAAGATGGTCAACTTCTTCTCTTCGCCGGCCTTGGCGAAGACCGTGAAGAAATCCGCCACCGGCGCCGAGGTGATCCAGGTCTTCTGGCCGTTGATGACATAGCCGCCGTCGACCTTCTTCGCCGTGGTGGCGATCGAATCCAGGTCGGAGCCGGCATTCGGTTCGGTCATGCAGATCGCGCCGATTTTCTCGCCGCGCAGGGCCGGCTTGAACAGGCGTTCAATGATGTCATCATTGCCCAGCAGGTGCAGGAACTTGGTGCCCATCAGCGACTGCATGGCCACCGCGCCCGCCAGCGACATCGAGCCGCGGGCAATTTCCTGCAGGGCCAGGCAGAACTCGGTCAGCGCCGTACCGCTACCGCCGACTTCTTCGGGATAGCGCATGCCGAAGAAACCGAGTGCCGCCAGTTCCTGGAACAAGGCGTGCGGATATTGCTTGGCTTCGTCCAGCGCCGCCGCCTGCGGCGCGATGCGTTCGTCGCAGAAGCGGGCGAAGGTGTCGCGGATCTGTTGCTGGTCTTGGGTGAGTTCGAAATTCATTTGTTATGTGCCGAGTTTCGGGTGGTGCGCGCCCGGGGTGTCGGGTGTCCGATTCCCTCCATGTCCTCCGGACCTCGCTCCGCTCAGTCCTCCCCCTTTACTTGCGGGAATCGGACACCCGACACCACGGGCGGGATACGTTCTTGCCTTGCTACCGCAAACCGGCGCCGTGGTTCCGGATCGTGACGGTAGGGTGCCCTGCTCCGCGCAAGTAAAGGAGGAGGGCCGGCGCTTTTTCGGCCCGGGGGACATGGAGCGGAGCAGGGCACCCTGGCGGCACGATCGCGTGCTTCCGGTTGCAAGGCTACGTTTCATTTCAGCATTCACTCGCTGTATCCATAATCCCGCACCGCCGCTTCCCTGGTAATCACGCCGTTGCGGATTTCCTCGGCCAGCAGCTTGCGGTCGCGTTTCTTCGGATCGCCGTAACCGCCGCCGCCGCTGGCGACCTGGTGGTAGGTGGTGCCCTTGGGCACGCCGGTGATCAGATCCTTGTTCTTCGGCACCACGGTCTGGCCGTCGGGGTAGTGCAGGCGGATGAAATTGAGGCCGCCTTCGCCGCCGCCGAACAAGCCGAAGGCCGGTTCGAAGTCGCCGTCGCCGAAGGTCACCAGTTGCGTGTCGTCGGAGCCGATCCTGAATATGGTCTCGACCCCGAGGCCGCCGCGCCATTGGCCGGCGCCGGCCGAATCGGTCAGCAGTTCATGCTTGATCAGGGTGTGCGGCGTCTGCTGCTCGAACATTTCGTAGTCCTGGTCGAGCACGCCGCCCGAGGCGTCGATCATGCCGATATGGTCGTAGCCGTCGGTGCCGAGCATTGCGCCGGAACCGCCCTTCAAGCCCATGAAGCCGATGTCGACGTACTTCTCGTTGTTCTTAGGATCGATGCCGGTGGTCAGTGAGGCCAGCAGATTGTTCCAGCCGGCGGTGACGCGGTCGGGCATCACTGGGGCGAGCGCGCGCTGGATGGCGTCGGCGTTGGGCGGGCAGAGGTGGTTGCCGAAGGTGGTGGCCTTGGGGTAGGCGGCATTCAGTATCGTGCCGCTCGGGATGATGATTTCGATCGGCTGCACCATGCCCTCGTTGTGCGGGATGTCGGGGTTCACCATCTGCAGCAGGGTCAGGATGGTGGCCGAGGCGCTGGAGGTGAAGGTGCCGTTCACGAAGCCGTTGGTCTGTGGGTCGGTGCGCGAGTAGTCGAACTTGATGTGCTTGTCCTTGACCTCGATGTCGACGCGTATCGTGTATTTCGAGCCGACGAAGCGGCCGTCGTAATACACGTAACCTTCACCCGAGTAATTGCCGTTGGGGATCTTGGCGATCTCGGCTTCCATCATCTTGCGCGTGGCCTCGAACAGCGCCTGCTTGTGCAACTCGTAGCTCTCGACGCCGTATTTCTTCAGCAGTTCCAGCAGGCGGCGCTCGCCGACCGTGCAGGCGCCCATTTCGGCCTTCATGTCGTGCTGCACGATGTCGAGGCGGACATTGGCGAAGATCAGGTTCCAGACGTCCTTGCGTAGCTTGCCGCGCTCGACCACCTTGACCGGCGGGATGCGCAGGGCTTCCTGCCAGACCTCGACCGCGTTCGGGTTGTAGCCGCCGGCGACGTTGCCGCCGATGTCGGCCTGGTGGCCCTTGACTGCCGTCCATGCCACCAGCTCGTCGCCGAAAAACACCGGCTTGAAGGCGGCGACGTCGTTGTTCTGGTTGCCCAGGCTGAACACGTCGTTGTGGAAGATCACGTCGCCGGGATAGATCTCGTCGCCGAAATATTCCTTGATGTACTTGCACACCGGCGCCAGCGAGAAAGCCAGGATCGGCAGGTTCTCGGTCTGCTCCAGCATGTTGCCGTCGGCGTCGTAGAGGCCGGTGACGTAGTCCTTGGCCTCGCAGAGAATCGGCGAGCGCGTGGTCTGCTCCATCGAAATGCTCATCTCGTCGGTGATCGACTTGAAGGTCCGCGCATAGACGGAGAGCAGGATGGGATCGATCTTGGCGGCACTCATGCTGTTACCTCTTTCTGTTGCTTCAGGCATCCGCTGGCGAGATCCTCGCGTCCCTTCTGCCAGATGACGAAGGAACCCAGGGCATCGACGGCACAGTCGTAGGAGTCGCTGACGAAGATCGCCGTGGTTTCCTGCTCGATCATGGCCGGGCCGGTGATGCGGTTGCCGTAATGCATCTGGTGGCCGTCGTAGACCGGGGTTTCGCGGAAGCTCTTGGTTTCGGGGATGTACATGCTGCGTTTGCCTTTCAGCGCGCCCGACGCGTCCTCACCACTCCAGGCTTCCTGGCGGTAGGTCGGCTTGTCGGTAATGCCGATGGCCTGGACGCGGACGTTGATGATCTCGATCGGCGTCTTCTCGGCTTCCAGCGAATAGCCGTAGAGCCGGTTGTGCTCGGCGTTGAATGCCGCGGCGATGGCGACCGTGTCGCGGCTGTCGATCAGCTCGCGCGGCACCGTGAAGGACACCTCGTGGTACTGCTTGATGTAGCGGCAGTCGAACTTGACGTCGTAGCGCCGGCGTTCCTCGGCAATGCGTTCCTCGACCAGTTGCCGCGTGCCGTCCGCCGACATCTCGTCGATCATCGCCGTCAGTTTCACCCAGTCGATGGCTTCGAGGCGGGAGACGAAGGTGCGCACGAAGTCGTGCTTGAGTTCGCTCATCAGCATGCCGAAGGCGCACAGCACCGAGGATTCGCGTGGCACGATCTGCAGCGGAATTTCCAGTTCGCTGCAGATCAGGCAGGAGTGGATCGGGCCGGCGCCGCCGGCGGGAATGAAGGGAAATTCGCGCGGATCGAAGCCGCGCTTGATGGTGACTTCGCGCACGCCCTGGGCCATGTTGTTGCAGGCGACTCGGTACATGCCGGCCGCGGCTTCCTCGACCGACAAGCCCATCGGCTTGGCGATGTGTTCCTCGATCGCGGCGCGCGCCGCGGCGGCATCGAGCTTCATCTTGCCGCCGGCGAAGAAGCCGGGGTCGAGGTAGCCCAGCACCACGTTGGCGTCGGTGGTGGCCGGCAGTTTGCCGCCCTTGCTGTAGCAGGCCGGGCCGGGATCGGCGCCGGCGCTTTGCGGGCCCATGCGCAGCATGCCGCCTTCGTCGAGCCAGCCGATCGAACCGCCGCCGGCGCCGATGGTGTGGATGTCGAGCATCGGCAGGGCGATCTTGTGGCGGGCGATCTCGCCGTCGTTCTTGATCATCGGCGCATCCACCGCGACTGATGCTTCAAAACTTGTTCCGCCCATGTCGGTGGTGATGCACTTGTTCTGGCCATGCAGGCGCACATAGAACAGGCCGGCGCCGGGGCCGCCGGCGGGGCCGGAGAGCAGGGTCAGGGCAGCCTTCTCGCGCGCCAGTTGGGGCGTGATGACGCCGCCGTTGGATTGCATGATCAAGAGCAGGTTCTTGAAGCCGATGCCCTTGAGGCGGCCGACCAGTTGGTCGAGGTAATGGTTGAGCTTGGGCCCGACATAGGAATTCAGCGCCGTGGTGCTGACGCGCTCGTAGAAACGGATCGAGGGCAGCAGGTCGGTGGACACCGAGAGATAGGCACCGGGCATTTCCTTCCTGACCAGTTCCGCCGCCGCCTGTTCGTGGGCAGGGTTGGCGAAGGAATTCATGAAGCAGATCGAGACTGCTTGCACGCCTTCCTGCTTGAACAGATCGATGGCCTGTTTGATCTGGTCCAGGGCTAGCGGCGTCGTCTCGGCGCCGTGGCGGTCGAGGCGGCCGCGGATGCCGGCGCGCAGGTAGCGCGGCACCAGCGGTTTGACGTTGGTGTAGCGGTTGTTGTACTGCTCTTCGCGGATGCCGCGGCGCATTTCCAGGGCGTCGCGCACGCCCTCGGTGGTCAGCAGGGCGCACTTGGCGCCGGTGCCGGTCAGGGTGGCGTTGGTGGTCACGGTCGTGCCGTGCACGATAGTGTCGATGGTCGGCGCGAAGGCTTCCAGGGTCAGCGGCGGCTTCATGCTCGCGGCGATGTCGGTGAGGCCATTGACCACGGCGATCGAGGGATCGGACGGCGTCGACAGGGTCTTGAAGATTGCCGGTTCGGCGTCGTCGCGGGTGACCACGAAGTCGGTGAAGGTGCCGCCGACGTCGATTCCGATTTTTAGCGCCATAAGATGTGCTCCATCAGTGCTGGACTATGTTGATTGGGGACTGGCAGCGTGCGCGACCATCTGCCGCACGTCTTCCTTGCGTATCTTGCCCAGCGCGGTTTTCGGCAAGGCCTCGACCACGATGACTTCCTTCGGATGCTTGTAGCGGGCGATGCGGCCGTCGAGCAGCTTCAGCACCTGTTCGCCGCTAAGCCGGCAGCCGGCCTGGGGCACCACCACGGCGACCACGATCTCGCCCCAGCGCTCGTCGGGCCGGCCGATCACCGAGGCTTCGGCGACGTCGGGCGATTCGATCAACAGGTTTTCGATCTCGGCCGGATAGATGTTCTCGCCGCCGGAAATGATCATGTCCTTGCTGCGGCCATCGACGTAGAGATAGCCTTCCTCGTCCTGATGGCCCATGTCGCCGGTGTGGAACCAGCCATCGACCAGCACTGCGGCGGTGGTCTGCGGCGCCTTCCAGTAGCCGGACATGACGTTGTCGCCTTGCACCACGATCTCGCCGGTGGCGCCGGGCACCACGTCGGCGCCGAAGCGCTCGACGATGCGCAGCCGGCAGCGCGCGGCCACCTTGCCGGTCGAGCCGACCTTGCGCAGCGCATCCTCGGCCTTCAGATACACGGCGATCGGGCAGGTCTCGGTGGAACCATAGACCTGTACCAGCGGCACGCCCTTGGCATGTACGGCATGGATCACGTGGCGCGGCACGATGGTCGAGCCGGTGGTGATCATGCGCAGGCCGGAAAAGTTGGCGCTGGCCCACCGGCGATGCGCCATCATGATGTCGAGCTGCGCCGGCACCAGCACGGTCAGCGTGATGCCGTCCCGTTCGATGGCATCGAAGGTGGCGTCGGCATCGAACTTGGGATGCAGCACCACCGTGCAGCCGGCCTGCAGCGCCGGCGTGGTCTGGTTGTTGAGCCCGCCGACATGGAACAGCGGCAGGGTGGTGAGGATCACGTCGTCCGCCGTCAGCTCGTGCATGTCGGCGCTGTTGGCGGCGTTGCATGCGATCGCGCGCTGCGTCAGCAGCACGCCCTTGGGCTTGCCGGTGGAGCCCGAGGTGTAGCAGATCAGCAGTGTGTCGTCCCCCAAGGGGACTTCCTGCGGGGCGTCGGCGCCGATTTCCGGGTCAAATGGAACGCCGGGCGCCGGGCCGGCGGCGCGCCCACAGAAGTCCGCCCAGGAAATCCAGCCGGCGCCGGCCGCGCCGAAGCTGACCAGCGTCATGGCGCCCAAGGCGCTGCGGAAGGCGTCGGTCTGGGCGACGTACTGCGGCTCGACAAACAGCAGCGTGGGCGGGCAGTCTTCCAGCATCTGCCGGTGCTCGGGCGCGGCCAGGCGCCAGTTGAGCGGCATGAACATGGCGCCGAGGCGCGCGCAGGCAAACAGCAGCGCGAGCATTTCCGGGCTGTTGAAGCCGAGGTAGGCGACGCAGCCGCTGCGCCTGACACCCGAGGCGGCCAGCGCCGCAGCGAGTTGTTCGATCAGCGCCGCCAGTTGCGCATAGGAAACATCGCGGCCGGGAAAACGAATGGCCGTCTTGTCGGGCATCAGCCCGGCATTGTGGTCTATCCAGTCGGCGATGCTCATGCGGGCAGCCTCAGGCGTCGCAGACTTCGAGCACGACCGACATCGCGGTGTCGCCCGCGGCGCAGCCGGTGAACAGGCCGAAGCCGCCGCCCTTCTGCGCCAGTTCCTCGATCAGCTCGATGATGGCACGGGTGCCCATCGGCGCCTGCGGATGGCCCCAGACCAGCGAGCAACCGTAGTTGTTCATGGTCTTCAGGTCGCAGCCAGTCTCTTTGGCGAAGAACAGGTCGTTCACCGCAAACGGGTTGTGGGTCTTGATCGCCTTCATCTCGGCAACCTTCTTGCCGGCCTGATCCAGCGCGCGCTGTGCGGCGGGCAGCATGGCTTCCGGCATGTAGGCCAGCGGCACGCGGGCCAGGCCGAAACCATGCAGGCGCACGGCGATCTTCGGATCGGCGGACAGCTCGCGCGCCTTTTCACGTGTGGTGACGACGATCGCCGCATTGCCGTCGGCCGGATGGGTCTGGCCGCCGTAGGTCACGGTGCCGCCTTCCATCACCGGCTTCAGCTTGGCCAGGCCGTCGGCGGTCGATTGCGAAACGCCTTCGTCGCCGGCCATGGTGCTGGCGGTCTTCTTGAAATTGGGTGCCGGCACCTCGAAGGGCAGGGTCATGTAGCGGCGCAAAAAGGCCGAGTCGTTCTCCAGCGACTGGCGGTATTGCTCCTCGCGGCGCAGCACCAGCTCGTGCTGTTCGGCGGTGCCGATGCCATGTTTCTTGGCGACGTTTTCCGCGGTCTGCAGCATGGCGTGGCCGCCCAGCGGATCGCAGCCGAAATTGTCCATGACCCAGTCTTCCGCCATGCCGGTGCCGCCGGGGCCGCGCGGATTCGGGTAGTAGAGGTGGGGGCCGTTCGAGGTGCGGTCGCAATTGATGGCGAGCGCGGTGGTGGCCATGCCGGTCTCGATTTCCTGCGTTGCCGCGAGCAGCGTGCGCACGCCCGTGGCGCAGGCCTGCATCAGCGTCGGGCCGCCGGCCTGACTGGCGCCGATCATGCCGGTGAGCCAGGGCAGGCCGTAGAAGGAATACTTCTGCGGCACGGAGAAGCCGAGCGCGCCATAGTCGAAGCACTTCGGGTCGATCTTGCGCTTGGCCAGTTCCAGCTTCGCCACGTGGGCGGCGAATTCGATGCTGTGCAGGTTGGCGAAGCTGCCCTGCCAGCGCGCGAAAGGCGTGCTCCAATAGGCGCCGTAGGGAATTTCTGCTTTGTAGGTCATGTCGCTTTCCAGTTATGCGTGATATCGGGGACGCCGGGCGGGGTCCTGCCGCCGTGCCGGCGAGCGGTGGGGAAGCGCGGTCTTAGCGCACCGAGGCGGTTTGTTCCGCCTCCTTCTCCTGATCGATCTCTTCAATGGCCGTGATGAGAAAGTGCTTGGCCGCTTCGAGGTGCTTGTGCATCGCCGCGGCGGCGGCATCCGGATCCCGTTTCTTGAATGCGGCATGAATGTTCTTCATGCCGGTCAGCGCCGTCTTGCGGGCGCTCGCGTCGCCCAGGGTCAGCACCCGCAGGAAGCGCACATGGCCCACATACTGGTCGAGCAGCTTGGACATGCGCCGATTCGGAATCAGTGCGCGCCAGGCGTTGTGGAAGCGGCTGTTGGCCTCGAGGAAGGCGCGGAAGTCGCCGTTCCTGTCGGCGGCCGTGGCTTCGTCGATCGCCGCGGCCATGCTGGCCAGATCGGTCGGGCTGCTGATCTCGGCGACGGCAATGCGGGCGGCGGCGGGCTCCAGCAGGAAACGCAGCTGGTAGATTTCCTCGATGTCGGCGTCGGTCAGTTCCGGCACCACGAAGCCGCGTCCCTCGACCGCGATCATGCCTTCGCTTTCGAGCCGCGCCAGGGCTTCGCGCACGGGAGTGCGCGAGACGCCGAGCTGCGCGGCGAGGCTGACTTCCTGCAGGCGTTCGCCGGGGCGAATCTGGTGGCTGCCGATGTTGTCGCGCAACTGGTGATATACGCGATCGGCCAGGCCAGCGGGTCTTTCCAGGGGTTTGATGGACGTGTTCATGGCAGAATCATTCGCGCTGTTGCGCTCGCGTCATGGAATACTGGATACTGTATACGCAGTACATCGGGAGTGTCAATAGGACAGGTGGCAAAAGATGAGTGTTTCGCTTGATGAATTGGCGCGCGGCATCGCGGCGGCAGAACGGCCGGCCCTGGCGCGGGCGCTGTCGCTGGCCGAGCGCGATCCCACCGCCGCCGCCGCACTGCTGGCGCGGTTGGCGCAGAGGCTCGGCCGGGCTCATGTAATCGGCATCACCGGGCCGCCGGGCGCCGGCAAGTCCACGCTGGTCGGCGTAATGGTGCGGCATTTCCTGCAACTGGGGCAGCGCGTGGCCGTGCTGGCGGTCGATCCGTCGAGCCCGGTCAGCGGCGGGGCCTTGCTCGGCGACCGCTTTCGCATCGGCGAAGCGGCCGACGACAATCGCTCCTTTATCCGTTCCACCGCCACGCGCGGCAGCCTCGGCGGCCTGACCGGTGCCGCACGCCAGATGGTGCAATTGATGGATGCGGCCGGCTACGATCTGGTGCTGGTGGAAACCGTCGGCACCGGCCAGTCCGAGATCGACGTCGCGCGGCTGGCCGATTCGCTGCTGGTGGTGTTCCCGCCCGGGCTCGGCGACGAGTTGCAGGCGATCAAGGCCGGCATCCTCGAACTGGCCGATCTGCTGGTGGTCACCAAGTGCGATACCGACGGCGCCAGGCGCGCGTGCCAGGCCCTGCAGACCGTCGCGCCGCTGTGGCGCAACGCGCCGCCGATCCATCCGGTCAGTGCGCTTTCCGGCGAGGGCATCGCCGCGCTGGCCGAGGCCGTACTGAGCCGCGCCCGCAGCGTGCCGCCCTCGGCAGCCGACCCGGCGGCGCCCGCACGGCCTGCGCTGGCCGCCAGTTTCGACCGGCTGCGCGCCGAACTCGAACGCCGCCTGCCCTTCGACTGGGCCGGCAGCCTGGCGCTGCAGCTGCATCACGGGGCATCCGGCGAGGAGGACGACAGGCTCGGCGTGGTTTGTACGCTGCGCTCGGGCGGCGAGGCATTTCAACTCGGGGCCGCCGCCGCCGGACTGATACTTCTGGCGGCGGAAATGCATCTGGATTGCGTGGTCGAGGAAATGGATGCCGCCGGTGGCAAAATGCATCTGGTGTTCAGGCATGCCGCCTGAATCGGGCAAGCCCGCCCCAAGCGCAAAGGACAGCAGGCATGGATCAGCGGCAAATCAGGCAGGCGGTGCTGGACACCCTGAAGTCGATCGCGCCGGAACTGGATGTCGGCCAACTCAAGCCCGATCAGCCGCTGCGGCGCCAGGTGGATCTCGATTCGATGGACTGGCAGAACGTGATTGCCGGCCTGCACGAAAAGCTCGACGTCGATATCGCGCCCAACGATTACGGCAGCATCGCCACGCTGGACGGTCTGGTCGGCTGCGTCGGCGAACATCTGGCGGCGCCCGCCGCCGTGCCGGCTGCGGACGGCACGGGTTATCCCTGCGGCCTCGATCATCCCTGCACGCTGTTCGACGGCCGGCAGGTGCGCATCCGCCCGATCCGCCCCGACGACGCCAGGATCGAGGCCGACTTCGTGCGCCACTTGTCGACCGAATCGCGCTACGAACGCTTCATGGTCAGCATGAACGAACTGTCGCCGGCCAAGCTCAAATACCTGACCAATGTCGATTACGAACACCACATGGCGCTGGTGGCGACGGAAGCCCATAGCGGCAGCGAAATCGAAGTCGGCGTCGCGCGTTATGTCGTCGCCCCCGGCACCACCCGCTGCGAATTCGCGATCGCGGTGGACGACGCCTGGCAGGGTTCGGGCCTGGCCGGCAGCCTGATGGCCGCGCTGATCGACATCGCGCAGAAAAAGAGCCTGACCGAAATGGAAGGCTTCGTGCTGTCCGCCAACCACAAGATGCTGAAGTTCGCGCGCCAGCTCGGTTTCAAAGCGGAGCACGATCCCGACGACTGGCAGACGGTGCACGTCCTGCGCAAGCTTTGAGTCGCGTCGCTCGTCTGCGCAGAAAACAAGAACGGGGACCGCAGTCCCCGTTTTTTATGCGGACAAGTGCTGCTCAGTCTTCGTACTTGAAGGACATCGAAACACGCGCGCGATAAGCCACCACCTTGCCGCCGTCGATCTTCATGTCGAGCTTGGTGATCTCCGCCACGCGCAAATCACGCAGGGTCTTGGCCGCCGATTCCACCGCCGCGCGCGCCGCGTCTTCCCAGGATGTCGGGCTGGAACCTACAACTTCCACGATCTTGTAGACGGGATTTTCGTTCTTCGATTTCTTTGCCATGGTCGCCTCCGATGAAAATGGGTTTGGCTGAGTTGCGTATCAGCAAATCCATGATAGTCCAATCGATTGAACTGCGCAGGGGTAAGGCCAGGAGTTGGCGCTGGCGGTACGGCAATTGGTGTAGTCGCTATTCCGGATCAGGCCTTGAACTTGCCATGCGTAGGGATAAGGCGTTAAATCCAGGGCACATTTATTCGACTGTCACTACCCTATTTGCTTCCCGTTTTGTCATTGACATCACGTTAGCGCCCACATCTTGGATATTCAGACGTTCTGGATCATCGCACTTTCTATAGCAACCCCAATCGCTGGAGTGGTTGGCTTTGCCATTCAACTTCGCCAAGTAAAAACGGCGCGTTTGGAGAATGAGAAGCTACAGTTGGAGATAGCTGCGCTTAGAGAAAGAGCGGTCGCGGCTGAACAGCGGATCGTTAAGCCCACAAACGAAGAAGTACACCAAGTTAATCACGGTCGACCGATGTTCAGTCGCTACTCAAGTCTCGAATCACGGGGAAGCTACGCAGACGAAAGTTCTAATGCGCTTTCCTCTGGTGGTTCAAAGACACCATTCAAAGAAAAGGTTTTTGCCATTGCCGCCTTGTCTGCGGTGGCATTGGTTGCTGCATACCTCGTGTATGACATTTATAGGTTGGTCATATGGGTATCTTCATTGTTCTAGTCATGCCTTTGAAGTCAATGCGGTTAAATGGATCAGGCTCGACTTTCTCAAGGCGTAGATGAGCGCTTTGCCCCGTCGCTGTGACGTACATGCCATCTAAATCGAGAGCGGCACGCCGGACCGGCCTGCGCCAACGCGGCTTCACCCGCGGTGGCGAGATACGGCGGTTGATGGGCAAGCTGGAAGGCGACGGCTTTCCGCGCTTGCAGATGTTCTTGCTGGTCATGCTCACCGGCGCGGCCGGCCTGGCGGCGTCGTTCACGCTGCTGCATGGCGGTGTCGAATCGATGCCGGCGCGTTATCCGCTGTCGGTCGGCTGCGCCTACCTGGTGTTTCTGTTCCTGCTTTGGCTCTGGCTGCGGACCAAGGCGGAGGACTATGTCGACGGGTCTTTCGATATTCCCTTGCCGAGCGGCAGCGGCGACGGCTCATCGGTCGGCATTGAACACGCGCCGGATTTTTCCGCGGGCGGCGGGAACTATGGCGGCGGCGGGGCATCCGGCAGTTTTCAACTGGACCAATCGCTGCCGTCGCCGTCCCTGCCCGACGTGGATATTCCGGGCGGCGATTCGGTCGGTGAAGCGGTGGGCGAGGTGATCGGCGGCGCCGACGAGGGGGCGGTTCCGCTGGCGGTTGCGTTGCTGATCGCCGCTCTCGCGGTGGCACTGCTGTTTGCGAGCTTGTACATCGTCTATCTGGCGCCGGCCTTGTTTGCCGAACTTTTGGTCGATGGCGCGCTATCGGCCAGCCTGTACCGGCGCATGCGTGGCTTGCAGACGCGGCACTGGCTCGAAAGCGCGGTGCGGCGAACGTTGGTTCCGTTTGCCGTGACCGCGATTTCGCTTGGCGCAATCGGCTACGCCTTCCAGTGGTATGCGCCGCAGGCGCACACGCTGGGCGAAGTGGTCAAGCAATCGCGAGTGCCGGATTGATCCGGATTGTCTGGCGAGATGTCGTCGCGCGCTTTTGAGTTCCGTTGCCACATTCGCCGTCCCGGACTCTGTCTGCCGGGGACTCCGCTTCGCGGGCCGGCACGCGCCGACTCTTGCAGCCTATTTCCGGTGAACGCTGTCCGCCTGCGATGATTGGCAGGACGTGCGTCTTGATGTGCTCGTCTGTTGGAGTTATTGACAACGGCCGCCGATGTTGGCAATATCTCCAACATGAAGGCCGCTGAACTCATTTGCACTCGCATCGCCTACTCGGAATCGGCGTTTGCGGAATTGGTGCTGTGGCGCCTGCCGAAGCCGATCAAGGGATCGTCGCACGGCTTCAAGTACAGGCTGGCGTATGCGGTACGCAGAGAATACGTTCTGCGCTACGACAATGAAATGGGCAAGGGCGATCACCGGCATTTCGACGGCAAGGAAAGTGCTTACATTTTTACGACGCCGGATCAACTGATCGCCGACTTTCAGGATGATATTGCGAGGTGGAACCATGAAAACCCTGACTCTTGACGTACGAACGCCTGCAGAATCGATGGCCGATTTTTCGCGCGCCTGGAAGACGGGCAAGGCGCAAAAGACCGCGCGTATCAGTTTTGCCACCCCGGAACTGCTTTGGAAGGTGCTGACCGAGAAGCGCTGGGAGCTGCTCAAGGCGCTTTGCGGTGCGGGGCCGGTGTCCATTCGCGAAGCGGCGCGGCGCGTGGGGCGCGACGTGAAGGCGGTGCATGGAGATGTCACGGCTTTGCTTAGTGCCGGCGTGCTCGACCGGACGGCGGACGGTCGGATAGTTTTTCCGTTCGAGGCCGTGAAAGTCGAGTTTCTGTTGCAGGCCGCATAGCGAACGACGCAATTCGCCGTGCCGCCAGCACCAACTCTTGCGCCCGCAGCCCGGTGAAACCTAGCCGCCGGCGATGATCGGCACCAGTTGTACGCGGTCGCCGCTGTGCAGGGCCTTGGCGGATTCGCCGAAGAGCAGCATCTCGCCGTTGACCGTGACGTTCCAGGTGGGATCGTCGAGTTGCTTGCGGGCTTCGGGCAGGTGGCGGCGCAGGGCGTCGCGCAGTTCGGCGACGTTGGCGACGGGTTGGTCGATGACGATGGATTTCTCGGGCGCGCCGGGCAGCGGCCGCGGCAGTTCGACACGCAGGGCGAAGCCGGTGGCGGCCAGCGCCAGTTGTTGGTGCCAGTCGGCGCGCGGCACGCCTTCGGCATTGAGGCCGGTCAGTTCGTAGAAGCGCGCCTTCATGGCGTCGAATTCCTTGCGCTCGATCTTCTCGCCCTTGAACGGGCCGCTGTCTATGCTTTCCTCGAACCAGCGCTTGGGCAAGGTGTCGTCCCTGGCGCGCAGGCCGAGGCGGAAATTCAGCAGGTGTTCGAGGCCGGTGATGTTGCGCCCGACCTCGTCGAGTTCTTCGGCCGTCACCGGCTGGCCGGTCATGGTGCTGAGCTGGGCGGCGAAGTCGCCGCAGTCGGGCAGGGTCGGCGAGTTGAACAGCTTGGTGTTGAAGCGGCACATGCCGACCGAATCGCCGACGGCGAAGGTGTTCTCGCAGCGGCGCACGGCGATTTCCTTGCCTTCGTAGCTGTTCGGTTCGGGCGCCACGGTGCCGCCGTAGAGCCGGGTCTTGAACGGCGCGTCGTCATTGACGCGGGCGTTGATTTCCAGCGTGACGCGGTTCCTCAGGTGATCCATGCCGCGCGTGGCGACCGAGAGGCCCAGGGCGAAGGCTTTGAGGATGCGCGCGTCGTGCGGGTCGGACTGGAACAGGCCCTTGACCGCCATGCGGTAGTCGAGCGCCTCAGCCGGGTACTTGCCGCGTTCGACGGCGCGCGCCGAGTCGGCGATGGTGTCGCCGAAGCCTTCGCGCTTCGCGGTCATGAACAGCAGCTTTTCAATGATGTCGTAGTTGCCCCAGGAAAGATCGAGGCCGCCGGTGTGGCTGGCGTCGATGATGCCGCGCTGCCAGAGTTCCATGGCCCAGGATATCGCGCTGCCGGTCGAGGCGGAATCGAGGCCGAGGTCGTTGAGGATGTTGTTGAGGCGCAGGACGTGTTCGGGTTCGGATAGGCCGATCATCGGGCCGAACTTGCCGACCGTGACGTATTCGGGGCCGTCGCCCTTGTCGTACTTGTCGAACTTTCCGTCGCCCTTGATGCCGTTGTAGGTGCGCAGCTTGTGGTGGTCGACGTCGGCCTGGGCCTTGTCGTAGCTGGCATTGCCCTTGAGCCCCATCAGCGCGGCGGAGCCCCAGCCGCCCTTGCCCTCGGGCGTCATGTCGTTCTGGTTGCGGCAATGTACGGGGCATTTGAAGCAGCCGTCCATGCCCGGGCGGTAGGGATCGAAATTGTCGGCGTCGAGCGATGCGTGCCAGGCCGTGGTCTGGTTGTTCAGCGTGCCCAGGGCGCCCAGCACGCGCGAAGGCTTGTAGAGGAAGGGGGTGCCGACCTGCTTCAGCGCGTTCTTGATCACCGAGGTCGAGGTGATCTTCTTGCCGATGACCTTGTTGTGCTCTTTGAGTTCCTTCTGCAGCGGCGGGTCGCCGGGCTTGCCGGCGATCATGATGGCCTTGAGCTTGAGCGACCCCATCTTGGCGCCGGCGCCGCCGCGTGCCCAGATCGACTTGATGCCGCCCATGATGCCGCTGCACAGCGCCAGGTTCTCGCCGGCCGTGGTGATGCGCGCCAGCGCCATGTCCTTGCGCTCGGTGCAGTGGAAATCGCGCTCGATGGCGGCGGCGGTGTCGAGGTTGTCGAGGCCGACATAGGGCGCCGCGTCGAGGAACTCGATGCCCTCGCGCGAGATCTTCAGCAGCGTCCATTGCGGCGCCCGGCCGTGGAGCACGATATGGTCGTAGCCGAGGCGCTTGGTGAAGGCCGGAAAATAGTCGCCGGCACTGGAATCGAGGAAGGCGTCGCTGTCGGGCGAACGGCTGGTGAAGTTGCCGCGCGTGGCGGAGGGCATGTCGCCGGTCAGCGTGCCGGCGCCGAAGATCAGCGGAACCTCGGGATCGAGTGCGTTCTTTTCTTCATCGAGCAGGTTGTAGAGCAGCACCATGTTGGCGCCGCGGCCGCCGAGGAAGCTGCGCATGATTTCGGCGGGAAGGTATTTGCTGCGGGTTGCGCGACGTTCCAGATCGACGAACAGCACGGCGCCCTGGGTCGGGTACTGCGGCGTGTCGTGCATGCGTGCGCACAACCGATCTATTTTGTTCCTGACGCTCATCGTCAACGCTCCATGGCCGCGGTCCGGCGATGGCTATTAGTATACGACGTCAATGATTGGAAGTCCATCATTATCGGCCGCAACGGGCCGCAATCAGGCCACAGCGGGGCCGCCCCGCGGGGCGGCAGCCTGCTTCAACGATGTTGCGGGAAGACCTTCTGCAGCAGGGCGATGAAGGTCGCGCGCTCGGACTCGCTGAAGTTTTCCAGCAGGCGTTTTTCGTGCTGCGTGACCTGGCGTTTCAGCTTGCGCAGCAGTGTGGTGCCGGCGGCGGTCAGGCGGATCGCGTTGGAACGGCGGTCGTGCAGCGCCACCCGGCGCTCGACCAGGCCGCGTCGTTCGAGATTGTCGATGACCGTGACCACGGTCGAGCGGTCGAGGTGGGTGGCGCGGGCCAGTTCGCTTTGCTTGAGGTCGGGATTGGCCTCGATGATCACCAGCACGCCGAACAGGCCCGGTGTGACGTCCTCCTCGCCGGGGCCGTGGGCAAAATCCTTGAACAAGGCGATCTGCGCCATGCGCAACTGGTAGCCGATCAGGTCGGGCAGCAATCCATAGTCGATGGAGGATTTCTTCTTGGCGGCAGGAGTGGCAGGCATGTCGTGGTTTGGTCAGTTCGGGGAGGTATGCGAATTTGCTGAATCCGCAGCCCGATTATGACCGCTGAAAATGCCGTGAGTCAAATAGTCGGAGCGCCAGCATCCCGGCCGCGGCCGCCGGCAATGGCCGCGGGCCGCGCGCCGGCTCGCCAACGCCAATTCTTGGCGGCGGCGAGCCGGCAACTCATTCGCCGAGCTTCACATGAAAGCGCTTGGCCTTCATCTCAAAGCGCGGCAGAAAATTGCGTGCGACATGATGCACGCGCGGACGGAAGGCCAGCATCGAATCCAGCTTGACGGCGATCTCGTGTACCACGTCGGGATCGGCGCCTTCGCAGAGTTCGACCTCGATGTCCATCTCGTCCATCTGCTTGACCTTGTTCACCGTGATGCGGAATTCATCGACCTCGGTGAACTTGCGGATGATGTTCTCCACGCCGGCCGGGAAGACATTGACGCCGCGCACGGTGACCATGTCGTCGGCACGGCCGAGGATGCCGCCCTCGAAACGCAGCGAGGTGCGGCCGCATTTGCAGCGGTCGAGATTGACGCGGACCAGGTCGCCGGTGCGGTAGCGGATCACCGGGAACCCCCAGCGGCCGAGGTTGGTGATCACCAGTTCGCCGCGCTCGCCCGGGGCGACGGCCGCGCCGGTCAGCGGATCGATCACTTCGGCGATGTATTCGCTCTCGATCAGATGCGTGCCGCCGGGCTGCTCGGCGCATTCGAAGGAATGGGCGCCGACTTCCGAGGCGCCGGCATGGTCGAAGCACTTGGCGGTCCATGCGTTCTCGATGCGCTGCTTGGTGGCCGGAATGTTTGCGCCGGGCTCGCCGGCATGCACCGTGGCCTTCATCGGGATCGACTTGATGTCGAAGCCGATTTCCTTGGCCACTTCGGCCAGGCGCAGGGCATAGGTCGGCGTGCAGCAGAGGATCGTGGCGCCGGCTTCGCGCATGAGTTCGAGGCGTTGCTGCGAATCGCGCCCGCCGCCCGGGATCATCACCGCGCCGATCTTGCGCGCGCCTTCGACCGCGGCCCAGAAGCCGATGAAGGGGCCGAAGGCGAAGGCCATGAACAGGCGGTCGGAGGACGTGACGCCGGCGCCGGCCAGCACGTGGCCCCAGCAGCGGCCCCACCAGTCCCAGGACTCGTGGGTGTCCATCACCTTGAGCGGCACGCCGGTGGTGCCGGAAGTCTGGTGCATGCGCACGTAGGCTTCCACCGGGTAAGTCAGGTTGCTGCCGAAGGGGCCGTGCGCGGCCTGGTCGTCCATCAGCTCGCCCTTTTTGGTGAAGGGCAGCCGGGTCAGGTCGTCCATGCTGCGGATGTCGGACGGCTGCACGCCGGCGGCCTGCCACTTGGCGGTGTAGAACTTGTTGCGGCCCCACAGCTCGGCCATCATCTTTTGCAGCTTGTCCAGTTGCAGTGCCGCCAGTTGCTCGCGCGGCAGGGTTTCGGTCGCTTCGTCGAAAAATGTCATGTGAGTGTCACCGTGTGTGGGTGTGGCATTCGTGGAGCAAGGCAATGGGGCTTTTCAGCCGCCGGCGATGATCGGCACCAGGCTCACGCGATCGCCGCTGGCGATCCGCCGCGCGCCTTCGCCGGAGAGGACCATGTCGCCATTGACCGCGACATTCCAGGTGCTGTCGTTGAGGTCCGTCGCCGCTTCGGGAAGCTTGCGCAGCAAGGCCCGGCGCAGTGCCGCTACGTCGCTGACCTGTTCGTCGATCACCACCGACTGTTCCGGCGCGCCCGGCAGGGGCTTCGGCAAGTCGACGCGCACCGAGAAGCCGGTGATCGCGCGCGACAGCTTTTCGTGCCATTCGGTGGCCGGCGTGCCTTCGGCGTTGAGGCCGGTCAGCGCGTAGAAGCGCGACTTCATGCCGTCGAATTCCTTGCGCTCGATCTTCTCGCCGGCGAAGGGGCCCTCGGTCAGGGCTTCCTCAAACCAGCGGCGGGGCAGGGTGTCGTCCTTGGCGCGCAGGCCGAAGCGGAAGTTCAGCATGCGCTCGATGCCCGTGACGTTGCGGCCGATTTCGTCCAGTTCGCTCTCGACGAAGGTTTCGCCGGTGAGCGAGGTGAGCTGGGTGGCGAAGTCGTTGAGGTCGGGCAGGGTGGGCGAGTTGAACAGCTTGGTGTTGAAGCGGCACATGCCGACGGAATCACCGACCGCGTAGTTGTTCTCGCACTTCCTGACCGCGTATTCCTTGCCTTCGTAGCTGTTAGGTTTGGCCGACACGGTGCCGTTGTAGAGAGAAGTCTTGAACGCCGGATCGTCGTTGATGCGGGCGTTGATTTCCAGCGTGACGCGGTTCCTCAGGTGGTCCATGCCGCGCGTGGCGACCGAGAGGCCGAGGGCGAAGGCCTTGAGGATGCGCGAGTCGTGCGGATCGGACTGGAACAGGCCCTTGACCGTCATGCGGTAGTCGAGCGCCTCTTGCGGATACTTGCCGCGCTCGACGGCGCGCGCCGAGTCGGCGATGGTGTCGCCGAAGCCTTCGCGCTTCGCCGTCATGAACAGCAGCTTTTCGATCAGCTCGTAATTGCCCCAGGTCAGGTCCAGCCCGCCGGTTTCCTTCTGCGTGATGATGCCGCGCTGGTAGAGCTCCATGGCCCAGGCGATGGAACTGCCGGTGGAGGCCGAGTCGAGGCCGAGGTCGTTGAGGATGTTGTTCAGGCGCAGCACCTGCTCCGGCTCGCTGATGCCGATCATCGGGCCGAACTTGCCGACCGTGACGTACTCGGGGCCGTCGCCCTTGTCGTACTTGTCGAATTTGCCGTCGTTGTGGATGCCGTTGTAGGTGCGCTGCTTGCCGTGCTCGATTTCGGCCTGGGCCTTGTCGTAGCTGGCGTTGCCGGTGAGGCCCTTGAGCGCCGCGGCGCCCCAGCCGCTGGCGGCGCCGGGGGTCATGTCGTTCTGGTTGCGGCAATGCACGGGGCACAGGTAGCAGCCGTCCATGCCGGGACGATAGGGATCGAAGTTGTCGGCATCCAGCGTCGGCTTCCAGCTGGTCTGCTGGTTGTTCTTGGTGCCGAGCGCACAGAGCACGCGGCTGGGCTTGTAGAGGAAGGGCGTGCCGACCATTTTCAGCGCGTTCTTGATCACGCTGGTGCCGATGATCTTCTTGCCGATCACCTTGTTGTACTTGGCCATCGGCTGCACCGGCTGCAGGTCCTTCGGCGCGCCGTGGATCATGATGCCCTTGATGCGCAAGGAGCCCATCTTGGCGCCGCCGCCGCCGCGCGCCCAGATCGCCTTGATGCCGCCCATGATGCCGCTGCACAGCACCTGGTTCTCGCCCGAGCTGGTGATGCGCGCCAGCGCCATGTCCTCGCGCTCGACGCAGTTGAAGTCGCGCTGGATCGCCGCGGCCATGTCGAGGTTGTCGAGGCCGACGTAGGGCGCGGCATCGACGAATTCGACCGACTCGTAGGCGATCTTGAGCATCGTCCAGGCCGCGGCGCGGCCGTAGAGCACGACGTGGTCATAGCCGTGGCAGCGCAGGAAGGAGGGGAAATAGTCGCCGGCGTTGGCATCGAGGATGGCGTAGCTGTCGGGCGACTTGCTGGTGATGTTGCCGCGCGTGGCCGAGGGCATGCTGCTGGTCAG
>JAUYSD010000064.1 GCA_030696505.1 Sulfuritalea sp.
CCCTACCTGATCGCGCAGCACCAGGCCGCCACCGGGCTCGACCACATCCATGAGGTGAATGCCGGCGACGGCCGCCATGCGCATCCGACGCAGGGGCTGCTGGACATGTACACCGTGCGCCACTACAAGAAGGACTTCACCCAGCTGACCGTGGCCATCGTCGGCGACGTGCTGCATTCGCGCGTGGCGCGCAGCCAGATCCACGCCCTGACCACGCTGGGCGTGGCCGAAGTGCGCGTGATCGCGCCCAAGACGCTGCTGCCGACCGGCGTCGAACGCCTCGGCGTCAGGGTGTTCAACGACATGCGCGAAGGCCTGCGCGGCGTCGATGTGGTGATGATGCTGCGGCTGCAGAACGAACGCATGCAGGGCGCGCTGCTGCCCTCGACCCAGGAATATTTCAAGTCCTACGGCCTGACCCCGGAAAAGCTCGCACTGGCCAAGCCCGACGCCATCGTCATGCATCCGGGACCGATGAACCGCGGCGTCGAAATCGATTCGGCGGTGGCCGACGGCGGCCAGGCCGTGATCCTGCCGCAGGTCACCTTCGGCATTGCCGTCCGCATGGCGGTGATGGCGATGCTCGCTGGTAACTGATGAGAGCCCACCCCCCTTCCCCCGCCCCGTGGGCAGGGGTGACTTTGGTTCGCGGGCAATGCCCGCTCCGTATTGCTGGCTTGCTGCCTCCTTGGGGCGGCCCGGCGGAGGCAGCATGAAAATCCACATCAAGAACGGCCGGGTGATCGATCCGGCGAGCAAGACCGACAAGGCGCTCGACCTGTTCGTCGGCGCCGGACGCATAGTTGGCGTTGGCACCCCGCCGCCGGGCTGGGGGGTCGATGGCGCCAACAGCGTGCTCGACGCGACGGGCTGCATCGTCTGCCCCGGACTGGTCGATCTGGCGGCGCGGCTGCGCGAACCCGGCTTCGAATACCGCGCCACGCTGGAATCCGAAATGGCGGCGGCGGCGGCCGGCGGCGTGACGCGGCTGGCCTGCCCGCCCGACACCGATCCGGTGCTGGACGAGCCGGGCCTGGTGGAAATGCTGACCCATCGCGCGCGCCTGCCCGATTTCGCCCACGTCCATCCGGTCGGCGCCCTGACCACGCAACTGGAAGGCAAGGCGCTGACCGAAATGGCGGAACTCAGCGAGGCCGGTTGCGTCGCCTTCGGCCAGGCCAACCGCGCCATCGTCGACACCCAGGTGCTGCTGCGCGCCATGATGTACGCGGCGACCTTCGATTTCCCGGTTTGGCTGCAGGCGCAGGACCCTTTTCTGGCCCGCAAGGGCGTCGCCCATGACGGCGAAGTCGCGGCCCGCCTGGGCCTGGCCGGCATTCCGGTGGCGGCCGAAACCATCGCCCTGGCGACCATCCTGCACCTGGCGCGCGAAACCGGCGCGCGGGTTCATGTGACGCGGATTTCATCGGCGGCCGGGGTGGACATGATCGTCGCCGCGCGCGCCGCCGGCATCGCGGTGACCTGCGACGTCGGCGTCCACCACCTGCACCTGTGCGAGATGGACGTCGGTTTCTTCAACGCCCACGCCCGGCTCGACCCGCCGCTGCGCTCGCAGCGCGATCGCGACGCCCTGCGCGCCGGACTGGCCTCGGGCGCGATCAACGCGCTGTGTTCGGACCACACCCCGGTCGATGACGACGGCAAGCAGATGCCGTTCGAGGAAGCCGAGATCGGCGCCACCGGACTGGAACTGCTGCTGCCGCTGACGCTGAAGTGGGCCCGGGAAATCAAGCTGCCGCTGGTCACCGCCCTGGCGCGCGTGACCTCCGACCCGGCGCGCATACTCGGCGTCAAGGCCGGCAGCCTCGGCCTCGGCAGCGCTGCCGACATCTGCGTCTTCGATCCGCTGGCCGAATTCCGCGTGACGCGCGAAAACCTCCGAAGCCAGGGCAAGAACACGCCCTTCCTCGGCATGGAGTTTCCCGGCCGCGTGCGCTATACGCTGATCGACGGCCACCTGGCCTTCGACGGCACGCTCGGCTAGGCGGAACCGCACCGGCAGCGGACCCGGGGCCAGCTTTGCGGGGGCATATCCCGCCAGGAGATACCGTCCGCACATTCTGCGCGGACATAAAAAAGCCAGCCCCGCGGGGCTGGCTTTTTGTTGCCTTGCGGCTCGGTGGCGCTTAGTGACCCGAAGCGCTGGAGCTGCCGACGCCGGTTTCCGAGCGGATCAGCTGCGCCGGGAACAGGGCGCGTTCCTTGGCCGCCTGGGCGCTGCGGTCGAGCAGGGAGACGATCCAGATCACCGCGAAGGCCGCGGTCATCGAGAAGATCGCCGGCGAGGCGTAGGGGAACAGCGCCGAGCCCTTGGGGTTGCCGAGGGTGGCTTCCCATACCGCCGGGGAGACGATGGTCAGCGCCACGGAAAGGATCAGACCCACCGTACCGCCGGCGACCGCACCCTTGGTGGTGCAATCCTTCCACAGCACGGACATGAACAGCACCGGGAAGTTGGCCGAGCAGGCCACGGCGAAGGCCAGCATCACCATGAAGGCCACGTTCTGCTTCTCGAAAATGATGCCGAGCATCACGGCAAGGATGCCGAGGCACACCGTGGTGATCTTCGAGACGCGCAGTTCGGTCGCGGAATCGACCTTGCCCTTGCGCCACACCGAAGCGTAGAGGTCATGCGACACGGCCGAGGCGCCGGACAGCGTGAGACCGGCCACCACCGCCAGGATCGTGGCGAAGGCCACGGCGGAGATGAAGCCCATGAACAGGTCGCCGCCGACCGCCTTCGACAAATGCACGGCCGCCATGTTGCCGCCGCCCTTGAGGCCCTTGGCAAGTTCGCCGCCGACGAAATAGTCCGCCGGGTTGGGGATCAGGTTGGTGATGGCGCCGAAGCCGATGATGAAGGTCAGGATGTAGAAATAGCCGATCCAGGTCGTCGCCCAGGCCACCGACTTGCGCGCTTCCTTGGCGCTGGGCACGGTGAAGAAGCGCATCAGGATGTGCGGCAGGCCGGCGGTGCCGAACATCAGCGCCATGCCGACCGAGATCGCCGACACCGGATCGGTGATCAGCGCGCCCGGGCCCATGATGGCATCCTGCTTGGCATGCACCTCGACCGCCTTGGCGAACATCGCCTCGGGGCTGAAGCCGAACTGGAACATCACCGCCAGGGCCATGAAGGTGGCACCGGTGAGCAGCATCACGGCCTTGATGATCTGCACCCAGGTGGTCGCCGTCATGCCGCCGAACAGCACGTAGATCATCATGATGGCGCCGACCATGACCACCGCCAGCGTGTACTCGAGACCGAACAGCAGCTTGATCAGCTGACCGGCACCGACCATCTGCGCGATCAGGTAGAAAGCCACCACGACCAGCGAACCCATGGCCGCGAAGCTGCGGATGGGACCCGGATCGAAGCGGTAACCGGCGACGTCGGCGAAGGTGAACTTGCCGAGGTTGCGCAGGCGCTCCGCCATCAGGAAGGTGATCACCGGCCAGCCGACCAGCCAGCCGATCGAAAAGATCAGGCCGTCGAAGCCGGAGGCGAAGACCAGTCCGGAGATACCCAGGAAGGAGGCTGCCGACATGTAGTCGCCGGCGATCGCCAGGCCGTTCTGGAAGCCGGTGATGCCGCCGCCGGCGGTGTAGAAGTCGGCGGCCGTCTTGGTCTTGGCCGCGGCCCACTTGGTAATCAATAGCGTAATGCCGACAAAGATGCCGAACATCACGATGGCGGTCCAGTTGGTCGCCTGCTTCTGTGCCTGACCGAGGTCGGCGCCAGCGGCGAGGACGAAGCCGGCCGCGAGGAGGGCGGTCGCGCCGCCGAGAATATGCCTGAGCTTGATCACTTGGAAGCCTCCTTGACGATGTCGTCCTTCATCGCGTCGAATTCGGTGTTGGCGCGGCGAACGTAGATCGCGGTGATGATGATGGTGAACACGAGTACGCCCAGACCCATGGGGATGCCGACGGACATCACGGACCCTGCGCTGACCTTGGTGGCCAGGAAGGGCTTGTTGAAGGCGATCAGCAGGATGTAGCCGAAATACACCACCATCATCATGATCGACATGATGATCGAATAGTTGTTGCGGATGCTGACCATTTTCAGGAACTTCGGATTCTTCTGAATCCGTTCGACAATGTCGTCTTTCATGCTTGCTCCACAGTACGGAAGGGATACCAACAATCGCGTTTTATTGCAATGCAGCATTCTGGGCCCGGGGTCTTACGCCGCACTTACGCGACGTGTAAGCCGGCCGTCAGCAAAGGCCCATGGCCCGGCAGGCGTCCGGGACCTTTGACGTCCGGGCATCGAAACCCTATAATTCGCCCCCTTTGCGGCTAGGTAGCTCAGTTGGTAGAGCAACGGATTGAAAATCCGTGTGTCGGCAGTTCGATTCTGCCCCTGGCCACCAACATCAGCACGGGGGTTCCTTGGAACCCCCGTGCTTGTTTGCAGATCCGCCTGCCGGCCTTCACGGCCCGGTTCTGCCTGCGGGCACCGCTCCGCCCGACGCGACAGCCCGGATACAATCGCCGCATGACTTCCGTTGCCGATCACCAGCGCCGCTTCGGCGGCATCGAGCGCCTGTACGGGGCCGGTGCGCTGGCGCGCGCCGCGGCCGCGCATGTCGTGGTGGTGGGCATCGGCGGCGTCGGGTCGTGGGCGGCGGAAGCCCTGGCGCGCTCGGCAATCGGGCAACTGACCCTGATCGATCTCGACCACGTCGCCGAATCCAACATCAATCGCCAGATCCACGCCCTCGATTCGACACTGGGCGCGGCCAAGACCGCGGCCATGGCGGCGCGCATTGCGCAGATCAATCCGGCCTGCGTGGTCACTACGGTGGAGGAGTTCATCGACGAACGCAATCCGGCGAGCCTGATCCCGCCCTGCAGCGCGGTGCTCGACGCGATCGACCATGTGCGCGCCAAGGCGGCCCTGATCGCCTGGTGCCGCCGCGCCGGAATCCGCATCGTGACCACCGGCGCCGCCGGCGGCCGCAGCGACCCGACGCGGATCGAGGTCATCGACCTGTCGCGCACCACGCAGGATGCGCTGGCCTCCAAGGTCCGCGCGCAGTTGCGCAAGGATTACGGCTTCCCGCGCGACCCGAAGAAGAAGTTCGGCGTCGATTGCGTGTTCTCACCCGAGCAGAGCCGCCGTCCCACCAGCGCCAACTCTTGCGCGGTCGACGCGGAATTCGATGCCGGCGCCGGGCTCAACTGCGCCGGTTACGGTTCCGCGGTGGCGGTCACGGCAAGTTTCGGTTTCGCCGCGGCGGCCCGCGTTCTCGCCGGTATACTTCCGGCATGACGAATCCGCCCGTGCTGCCAGTGGTCCCAGTGGTCCTGGTTACCGGCGCCGCGCGTCGCGTGGGTGCCGAGATCGCGCGCAGCCTGCACGCCGCGGGCGCCCGCGTGGCGATTCACTATCGCGCATCTTCCGCCGCGGCGGCTGCGCTGGCCGCCGAGCTGAACGCGGCGCGCCCGGACGCGGCGGGCGAATCCGCCGCCTGCTTCGCCGCCGACCTGCTCGACATGGCGGCGCTGCCGCGCCTGGTGGCTGCCGTGGTGGCGCGCTTCGGCCGGCTCGATGCGCTGGTGAACAACGCCTCCTCGTTCTATGCCACGCGGCTCGACGGCGTCGACGCGGCAGCCTGGGACGACCTGATCGGCACCAACCTCAAGGCGCCGCTGTTCCTCGCCCAGGCCGCGGCGCCGCATCTCGAAAGCAGCGCCGGCTGCATCGTCAATATCACCGACATCCACGCCGAGCGCCCGCTCAAGGGCTATCCGCTTTACTGCGCCGCCAAGGCCGGCCTGCTCGGCCTGACCCGCGCCCTGGCGCTGGAACTCGGGCCGCGGGTACGGGTGAATGCAGTGGCGCCCGGCGCCATCGAATGGCCCCAGGGCACGGATGACTTTCCGCCGCAGGTGCGCGCGGCTATCATTGAGAACACGCTGCTGAAGCGGGTCGGCTCGCCCGCCGACATCGCGCGCGCCGTCAAATTTCTTGTCTTCGATGCTCCCTATGTCACCGGGCAGGTGATCAATGTCGACGGCGGCCGGACCGCCCATCTATGAACGCTCCGCTGACCGCAAGCACCGCTCCGACTGCCCGCCAGGCACAGAAAACCGCCTTCGAGGCGAACAAGCTGGCCAAGCGCCTGCGCCGCGAGGTGGGCCAGGCGATCGCCGACTTCAACATGA
>JAUYSD010000306.1 GCA_030696505.1 Sulfuritalea sp.
TACGTTGATTAGCTGATGAACCGGGTTTTCAACGATATCGCCGTCGCGACGCCAGACCAATGCGGTAACTTCGGAGAGGTCAGTTTTCCCGGCAGACAGCGCGACAGTCAATTGCCTCATGCAAATTTCGCCTTCGCCTAAGCAGGAGAAATCGAAATCAGAATTTTTTCTCAGTACGTCTCCGCGCTCACCGATCGCATGAGGGCCTCCCAATATGTACTTGGTGGACGCAGGTAAGGCAAATTTGAGCGCCCGCACCAGTTCTTGAGCTTCGGAATAGCCAAGCGTGGTTGCGTAAAGGCCAACGATGTCGGGCGCGATTTTCGCTGCCGCTGCCGTCACTTCAGCGACACTTGATCCCGCTCTATTAGCATCCATCAGCGTGACGTCTAAGCCATACTTCCTTAGATAGGACGCAACACAAGCCATCCCATAGGGAGGAAGTACTGCTCCAAATTTTGCGTACTTCCCATAAAATTTTTCAAGGGGAATGTAGGGGCAGATGAAAAGTACTTTCATTGGCGATGCCAGCGTCTCGTTTTCCGGGCGGCCTACTGCGTCGGCGTCATCCAGAGGATTTGAATCCTGTTTCTTTTGAGACGGCGAAATATGGAGCATCACCGGGATATTCATAACTTGCGCCCTACCAGTATGTGACAGTGACCTTTCAGCCCCATGGCTAGGCTCAAGAACTCCTCTGCTCGAAAGAGCATCATAAGCAAAGGGAATATCAATTTCAGTACTCGATACTTGAAGGTTCTTGTGACGGCTAGGACATCTGATTGACTGTGGTACGCCTTCTTGCTCTTCATGTATGCACGTTTGGTGATCTGCATGAAAAGCTCAGCAAACAAGAAAATGGTGAACTGGGAATAGGTGATCTCAAAGCCTGAATTCTTCAGTAGCTCCTTAAGCTCACTCTCAGTAAATCCGTCTCGCTCGTGCTTCTCTGAACCGTGGGTATGTGCGAGTTGCTTGCCCTCTGAATGAATCAGCAAGCCTTCCAGTGCCGGAGTGCTCAGAACTAGTAGACCATTGGTTTTCAGCGCGCCAGCAGACTTTGCGATCAACATCGATGGATCCTGAATATGTTCCAGGATCTCGCCGATAAAGACCACGTCATAGTCAGAAAGGCCCAGCTCATCATTCTCGACATCCCTTTGCAGTACGTCGATCTTGTAAGTTCTGGACAAGTAGTCAAGCGCATCCTTGTCAACATCGACCGCAGTTACGTTTGCTCCGCATTTCGCAAAACCAACACTGAAAAATCCAAGGCCTGCTCCCAAATCACAAACCTTCTTGCCACTCAGAGACTTCATGAAGGGCAGATTTCGAATTACATTCCATCGTATGGCGGTATTGACGTTCACCGACATGGGGTGCTGATTCATGCGTCTCCCTGGAAACAATTGAATTTCATAAAACTCTAAAGCGAAGCGCGCACCAACTGCCGCTGCCATTCGAGTAGCGTCGAAAGGTGGAATATGAGCAGGAGCGATCAAGAAGTCAATCGTCAGCGAGGAACAGACATCCGAAACGTGTAAACCTGTGTAGCCGGCCTGTTTCTGGCCCACAGTTACAATCCCTTGGAACGGAGCAACGGTATCAATCCCTACAAAATTAGTCAACTACTTCGGGCTGTGTTCTTCGGCGAGCTTGGCGGATTAGAATGACACCCTTGCATTCATTGAGAGCAGTCCAGGCAGAGAATGCAGCAGCTTGTTTTAGGCCGGAACTTGTGCGAAGGCCCGCAGGGCACTACTGGAACCGAACCAAAACATGCGAGTCGCGTTTGATCCACAGGTTTTCTTGCTTCAAGAGTACGGGGGGATCTCGCGATATGTCGTTAGCCTAGCCCGGCAGTTGGCTGGAAATTCTGGCGTTTACCCAAGAATCTTTGCTCCCCTTCATTACAATCGGCACTTGATTGACCTGTCGGACGGCTTGGCTTTGGGGTTGCGCGTACCCCGCGTGCGCAGGACGGCAAGATTCGTATGTACAGCAAGTGAGTTTCTTGCGAAGCGCGCGATGCAGCATTTTCGGCCAGATATCGTTCATGAAACCTATTATTCGAAACGAACGCTGGCTCCTTCAAACTCACGCCGCATCATCACCGTCTATGACATGATTTCGGAGCGATTTCCTGCCGAGTTCCCCGGCGGTCAGTTCACCGAAACCAAGAAGTTTGCAGTTTTAGGTGCCGACCATGTTTTGTGCATTTCGGAGAATACGCGGCGTGACCTGATTGAAGTGTTCGGGATTGCTCCTGAGCGAACTTCGGTGGTGTATCTTGGCTACGATGATTTGACGCCGTCGGGCGAGGTCGATGGTGGTACGGTGGGTCTGGAAGCTTCTCGTCCCTATCTGCTTTACGTGGGGAGCCGGGGTGGCTACAAGAATTTTGTCGCATTGCTGAGGGCGTTCGCCAGCTCGGCTTATTTGCGGGATGATTTTTCGATTCTGTGCTTCGGCGGCGGTGCCCTGGTTCCGGAAGAACTGACCCTTGTTCGGCAGTTGGGATTGTCGGATATTCATGTCCGTCAAGTTAGTGGCAATGACGCGATGCTGGGGTCGATGTACAGGGGTGCAGCAGCATTCGTTTACCCTTCTCTGCACGAAGGATTCGGCATTCCGCCCCTGGAAGCAATGTCCTTGGGTTGTCCGGTCGTTTGCAGCAACACCACCTCGATTCCAGAGGTCGTCGGCGATGCGGGAGAATACTTCGATCCGGCAGAACCCGAGTCGATACGAGATGCCATTGAGCGTGTATTGCAATCGAGCGACCGGCGCCGCGAGCTTGTAACGAAAGGCCATGTGCGACGGGCACTGTTCAGTTGGGAACGCTGTGCCAGTGAAACCCTCGGCGTGTATCGGAGCATTCTGTGAAGCGTGCATTGATCTGTGGTGTATCGGGGCAGGATGGATCCTATCTTGCAAAGTTACTGGTGGCCAGGGGCTACCAGGTATGGGGTACCGCGCGCGATGCGCAGGTGGCCGGTTTTCAAAACCTGAAAACCCTGGGGGTCAGTGACAACGTAATACCGCTGTCGATGGTTCAAACCGATTTTCGAAGTGTCCTGAACAGCCTGATGCGCAGCGATCCGGAGGAAGTCTATTTCCTTTCCGGCCAAAGCTCTGTGGGGCTTTCGTTTGAGCAGCCGGCGGAAACGATGGAGAGTGTTTCGCTTGGGGTGTTGAACCTGCTGGAGGCGATACGGTTCATCGGCAAGCCGATCAAGGTTTATCACGCGAGTTCCAGTGAGTGTTTCGGCGATGTCGGCAACCAGCGCGCAACCGAGGAGACGCCCTTCCGGCCGCGCAGCCCTTACGGGGTGGCGAAGGCCTCGGCCCACTGGCTGGTTGCCAATTATCGCGAGGCCTATGGTCTGTTCGCCTGTAACGGCATCTTGTTCAATCACGAGTCGCCCCTGCGCCCGGCGCGTTTTGTCACCAAGAAGATCGTTTCCACGGCCTGTCGCATTGCCGACGGCGCACAGGAGAAACTGACACTCGGTCGCCTGGACATCGTGCGCGACTGGGGCTGGGCTCCCGAATACGTGGAAGTGATGTGGCGCATGCTGCAGGCCGAAGCGCCCGACGACTATGTGATTGCCACCGGGTACTCGAACACCCTGGCCGACTTTGTGTCGCTCGCCTTTGAAAATGTCGGGCTTGACTGGCGTGAGCATGTGCACAGCGAAGCGTCATTTTTCCGCCCCCTGGACATCACCCACAGCGCGGGCGACCCCAGCAAGGCACATCGACTGCTGGGGTGGAACGCATCCACCAGACTTCCGGAACTGGTTGCCAGGTTGGTATCTGCCGAACGTGGGAAAGCCACGACCTGAATTTCGAACAAGACGATGGATTCTGCCCGCATTCCTCCTTTGCTGTCGATCATCACGGTTACAAAAAATTGCGCCCCCACCATCGCGCGAGCCCTGCAATCCGTAAGGGAAATCAAGACCCGTGACATCGAGTACATAGTCATCGATGGGGTATCGACCGACGGCACGCTGGGAATTCTGCGTGAAGCTGGAGATCTGGTCGATATCCTCGTCTCGGAATCGGATACAGGCGTCTATAACGCGATGAACAAGGGGGCGGCGCGGGCAACCGGTCGATATGTGCTGTTCCTCAACGGAGATGACCGGCTGCATGCCGACGGATTCGGCCAGGCGCTGGAAATTCTCAGGACCGAGCAGCCAAAAATCCTGTGCTGTCGCAGCGACGTGTGTTGGCCAAACGACAAGGAAATCGAAGTACTTGTACCACGCCCCTTCCTGCTTCCATTCTTCAATACGATTCCGCACCTGTCGACCTTCATCTCCACGGACATCCAGAAATCATTCGGCTACCGGGAAGACCTCAGGATCGCTTCGGATTACGATCTGTTCCTGCGCTTGTTTCTGCGCGGCTACCGCTTCAGGATTGCCGATCCGATCACTGCAATTCACTACCGCGGAGGCGTGTCGGGAGATATCCCGCGGTCCGACGCCGAGATCGAGAGGGTGAAGCGCGATAATCTGGGTGTTTTGTATTTCGTCGTCAGGCTGTTGATGCAGCTCAATCGACTCAGAAAGAAAAGCTTTGCGGCCGGTTCGCGATGAGGCGAACGGGGTAAGCCGACCGTTAAACTGTCATTGTGGCGCGCGGACGCTGGGCTGCCAGTCCGCGCCCGGCGCGCCGGAAAAAACAAGGCCTTGCACATGCTCTATAAGCGGATTTTGAACAAGCTATGCCGGCATCTTGCCGAGACCACGGTTCAGCGCAGAAGCCCCGGCGATCTTGAGCGGCTGAGCCGCGGTTCGCTTCTTTTCAGCTACGGCAACGTCTATAGCCAGGTTGGCCAGGACGGCATCATTCACGAAATACTGCGGCGGATAGCGCCGCATTTGCCACAGCGCAAGGCCTTCGTCGAATTCGGGGCATGGGACGGGGTATACCTATCGAACTGCCGCTGGCTGGTGGAGCAAGGCTGGCATGGCGTGTTTATCGAGGGAGACGCAAAGAAGTTCGTGAACCTGGAATCGAACTATCGCGAGCTCAAGGACCGGATCAAATGCGTCAATACCTATGTGGGCGCTCCGAACCGTGGCATCGGCAAGGAAAACGTGGCCGCCATCGTCGAAAAATGCGGAGCCGATGTCCGCGAAATATGCTTCGTGGTGATCGATGTGGACGGACTCGATCTGGAAATTTTCCAGGACCTCGGCCTCAAGCCAGCCGTGATCATGATGGAAGGGGGCCACAGTTTTTCGCCCAGGGTGACAAGCCCGATTGCCGTGCCCGAGGCAGCGCAGAACATCCACCAGCCGCTCGCCTATATCGTCGAGGTCGCGAAGCAGCATGGTTATACGCCGGTGTGTTTCCATCAGGATCTGTATCTGGTCAGATCGGACCTGAGTGAGGCGTTCAGTGACTGTCCGCAAACGGCCGAGCAGCTGTATGCAGACACCTACTATTTCCTGACGCCCGAACAGCGCTTGCACATACACCAATACCGTGCCAATTCGCCGATCATCCGGCGCCACGAAACCGAATTTCTGGGCGGGTTCTCGCCCAACCCCTTGACCAGTCCGGCCTCCGAGCTGCCCCAAGGCTGAAAACCCGATGAGAGTCGTTCTGACCGGGGCCAACGGAAACCTTGGCAAGCATATCCAGGCGCATGCCGCATTTGACTGCCTGCCGGTTTCGCGAAGCGATTGGGATGCATTGGACGAGGCGGCGCCAGGCGAGTACCAGGCGCTCATTCATTGCGCGTACGACCTCAAGAACGACCTGAATGTGTTGCCGGACCTTGTTCTCGAATCGAACATCGTTTCCACCGGCAGGGCCTTGCGGCTGTGCCGCGAAAAACGGATTGCCCGGTTCATCTTCATCAGCAGTTGTTCGGTTTATGGAGATTCGAGCAATTCGGCCGAAGACAAACCGTGTAGCCCGGTCAGCATGAACGGCTACACCAAGCTGTTCAATGAAGAACTCATCAAGTCGTTCTGTGGCGCCAACGCCATCGACTACCTGATCCTGCGCGTCTTCAATTCCTACGGTGGGGACGACAGGTTCTCGGTGGTGCAGAAACTGATTTCGTGTGCAAGAAACCAGCGACCGTTCACATTGCTGAACGAAGGGATTGCCGAGCGGGACTTCATCCATGTCGACGACGTGGCGAAGGTGGTTTGCGCGGTCGCGGGAATGCCATTGAAGAATGAAATCATCAATGTCGGGTCGGGACGATCGGTGCGCATCATCGACCTGCTCCGGGCGGTCGAGGAGAAATTCGGAAAGATCTCGGTGGTCGCCGCGCAACGACCGGGCGAGGCGATTTATTCCCGGGCGAACATCAGCAAGCTCAGGCAGCTCGTCGGTCTGCAGGCCGTCGATATATTCGACTTCATCCGCGAGCTTGGATAACCAGCTGTTCGATGCGGTTCGCAATTTCTTTCCAGGTGAATCTGTCTAGCCAGGCCTGACGTCCGTTTGCGGATAATTTTTTGCGCTTTTCCGCGTCCAAAGAAAGCTTGCGCATTTCCCCGGAGAGAACCACGGGGTCAACCGACGAGAAGCCCTCACTGGATTGCCGGCCGGGGCACAATACACCGCCATCGCTCCATCTGATGATTTCGTCGACATTGCCTACCGGAATCGACAGGAAGGGCAAGCCAGCCGCCAGGCACTCGAAAATGACGAGCGGGGAATATTCGACGTGGGATGCGAACAGGAAAAGATCCGCGTCGAAAAACAGGGGAATCAGTTCCTCGCGCTTGAGGTCGGCAAAAACTATTTTCTTCGCCGGATTCCGGTTTTTGCGAGCCAGTCTCATGACGTTGAATGGGGAGCGCCCGAGGACTATCCGGCCCATTTCCTTCAGCGTGGATCCCGGCTGTCGGATCAGCTTACGCAGGCTTGCCTGGTCGCCGGTTTCATAGTTTCCGTTGAGGACCAGGGTGGAGGCGAAGGGTACATCGAGCATCAGATAGGATTGCAGAATCTCCTTGTGCCCCTTGTTGACGGCCGGCGCGCCTACCGACAGATAGATGAAATCATTCCTGTCGATGCCCAGCTGTTCCCGGGTCCGGCCCTTGTCGATATTCAGAAACTCGAGTTCGCTGGCGCCGGCAGGGATGATGTTGATATTGGGAAGCTTTCTGTCCCGGGCAAAGTTCACGTCCCGGTAATCCGTCGAGTTGTAAATCAGCGCGTCGAACTTGCGCAGGTGGGCTTCCATTTCCTTGTAATACTCCCTGTACTTCCTCTGATAGAACCCGGAGTAGCCGCAAGGAATGTGCAGCTTGTTGTAGCGAATCCTGTCCAGAACGGGCAGCATGGCATCGAAGGTCCACTGCTGTGCTGCCATGACGATGAGGAAGTCGAATTGACCGTCAATCAGGAAGTCGCGATATCTATCAATTTCTCCCGTCATGCCCGATGCGGAATTCCCGCTGACCCTGAAGGAGTGAATCTGCATTCCATCAACAGAATCCTGCTTTCTGTCGGCACGCCAACTCGTCGCCACGGAGACCTTGTGTCCCTTCATGACGAAGCGCAGTCCGATTTCGTACATCATTTTCTGGACGCCGCCGACGCTGGGGTGAAAGTGCTCGCAGCACAATAGAATGTTCATGGTGGCGTTCCGCAACCCCGGGCGAGGGCAAATAGGTTCGTCGTATGCAAATGACACACTGGGTCTGACCTTTCTTCATGATCATTTCCCATATTATCGGTGGTCTGGGTAACCAGATGTTACAATATGCGCTGGGACGATCGCGCTCGCTGGCGCTGGACGTCCCGATCAAGCTGCATGTCTCGGATTTCGCCGGATACGGTCTGCATCACGGATTCGAGCTTGACCGGATTTTCGGCGGTGATTTCGCGCCCGCCACGGCCGCCGACGTTAGCGCCGTACTTGGCTGGCGCCGATCATGG
>JAUYSD010000310.1 GCA_030696505.1 Sulfuritalea sp.
ATCGTGCGGGCCTGGTCGGCGATGGAGCGGGTGATCGCCTGACGGATCCACCAGGTGTCGTAGGTGGAGAACTTGTAGCCCCGGCGGTACTCGAACTTATCGACCGCCTTCATCAGGCCGATATTGACTTCCTGAATGAGATCAAGGAATTGCAGGACGCGGTTGGTGTACTTCTTGGCGATCGAGATCACCAGGCGCAGGTTGGCCTCGGTCATTTCACGCTTGGCGCGGCGCGCCTTGGCCTCGCCGGTGGACATCTGCTTGTTGATGTCCTTGAGTTCCTTGAGCGGGATGCCGATGCGGGTCTGCAGGTCGATCAGGCGCTGCTGCTCTTCGAGAATGTTCGGCGCCGCACGCATCAGCTGGGCGCAATAGGGCTTGCCCGATTGCACTTCGTGCTTGAGCCATTCCATGTCGGTCTCGTGGCCCGGGAAGGTCTTGATGAAATGCGGGCGCGGCATGTGCGCCTTGTCCACGCAGAGATGCAGGATCTTGCGTTCGTGGCTGCGCACCGCCTCGACCATGCCGCGTACCGAGTCGCACAGGCGCTCGATCGACTTGGCGGTGAAGCGGATATTCATCAGTTCATCGGAAATCTGCTTTTGCAGGCGCAGATAGCTCTTGTCCTGCGAGCCCTTCTTGGCCAGCGTCGGCTGCAGCTTGGCGAACAGGGCGTGGATGATGGAGAAGCGCTCGAGGGCATCCTGCTTGAGTTGCAGCAGCGAGGCGGAGATCCGGGCGCTGCCGTCGTCTTCATCGTCCTCGTTGTCTTCCTCGACTTCCATTTCCTCGTCTTCGGCGAGCGCCTCGATGTCCTCGTCGCTGGCGTTGGGGTCGATCAGGCCATCGACCAGCTCGTCGATGCGCATTTCGTCGCGCGCCACCTTGCCGGCGGTTTCCAGCATTTCGGCGATGGTCGTCGGGCAGGCGGAAATCGCCATGATCATGTGCTTCAAGCCATCCTCGATGCGCTTGGCGATTTCGATTTCGCCTTCGCGGGTGAGGAGTTCGACCGAGCCCATTTCGCGCATGTACATGCGCACCGGGTCGGTGGTCCGGCCGAATTCGGAATCGACCGTGGACAGCGCCTGTTCGGCTTCTTCTTCGACCGCTTCGGCATCGACCGGGGCCGGTGCGGATTCGTTGAGCAGCAGGTCATCGACGGCAGGCGCTTCGTCGAAGACCTGGATCGCCATGTCGTTGAAGGTGGAGATGATCGATTCGATCTGCTCCGCATCCACCAGGTCGTCGGGCAGGTGGTCGTTGATTTCGGCGTAGGTCAGGTAACCGCGTTCCTTGCCCAGGGCGATCAGGTTCTTCAGGCGGGTGCGCTTGGTGTCCAGATCGATCGGGGTGGCCTCGGGAGCGACGAGCTTTTCCTTGCTCTTGCGCCCACGCGACTCGGCGATGGCCTTGGCCACGGATTTTGCGGCGACCGGCTGCACTGCGGGTTTCGCCGGCACGACGGCCTCGACAGGCGGCGACACGGGTTTCGCCGGCTTGGCGGCAGCGTGGGATTTGTCGGCAGCGGCTTTGACGCTTGCCTTGGCCGGCTTGGCCTTGGCGGCGGCAGGCTTCTTGACCGGCACAGGTTTTTTCGGCGCGGGTTTCTTCGCGACCGGCTTGGCGGCGGCCTTCGACTTGCTCTGCTTGGCGATTTCCTTCGACATGACTATCCTCAGCTGGAGCACGATTGCGGCGCAGTGCCGCCGGCCATGGAAACGCCGCGACGTACGCGGAAAGGTCGGCTCAGCGCGCCGTGAAAGCGCTGGAGAACCATTAAGTATATCAGATCGGACCCCCTTCCGTCTAGGACGCGCTGGGGCGCTTCTTTGCCAGTAGTTCGGTGAGGCGTTTGCGGTCGTCGGGGCTCAGGCCCTGCCGCGCTCGTGCCGTGAGCTGTTCGATCTCGGCGGTGAGGGCGGTATGGCGCAGGCGCGTCACGGAATCGTTGAACATGGCTTCGAGAGCCCCGAGATCGACTTCTTCCACCATGTTTGCCGCAATACCGGCGATCAGGGCTTCATGGGGTGTGCCGCGGAAAAACTCCAGCAGCAGGCCGAAACCGCCGGCCGGCAGTTCGCCGTGTTCGATGGCGTCGGCAATCGCAATCAGCGCCTCGCTCTCCACGCGTTCGCGGTCGATCAGTTCCAGCGGCAGGCTGGCCGCCCACTCCGGCTTGTGCAGGAGGATTTGCAGCAGCTTGTATTCGATCGAGGAAGGCACCGGGCGCTGCTTCATCTGCGCCGGCGCGTAGCGGTCGCGGGCGAGGGGTTTCAGGCCGCATTCGGCTTCGACTTCGGCCTGCGACACCTGGGCGCGCTGGGCGATCTCCTTGGTCAGCTGGACCCTCAGGATAGGCGCGGTCATTTTCTGCAATAGGGGTTTTGCTGCATGCACCAGCATGGCGCGGCCTTCGGCGGTATTGGGATTGGTCCGTTTGACCAGTTCCCGCAGGAGAAATTCGCTGAGACGGGCGGCGTTTTTGGTCTGCTGCACAAAGGCCTCGCGGCCATGTTCGCGGATGTATTCGTCGGGATCCTGGTTGCCCGGCATCTGCAGAATCTCGACGGTCTTGTTGTCGGCCAGGTGGCTCAGGCTCACTTCCATGGCGCGCCAGGCGGCGCGGTCGCCGGCATCGTCGCGGTCGAAGCAGAACACCACCCGGTTGGCCTGTTTCAGGAGCTTTTGCACGTTGGCGTCGGTGGCGGCGGTACCCAGCGTGGCGACCACGTTCTCGACCCCGTTTTGAACCAGGCCGACCACATCCATGTAGCCCTCGACCACCAGCACCGTGCCTTCTTCCTGGATGGCCTTGCGCGCCTGGGGCAGGCCGTAGAGTTCGCGGCCCTTCTCGAACAGCGGAGTTTCCGGTGAATTCAGGTACTTGGGCTCGCCCTGGCCGATCACCCGGCCGCCGAAACCGATCACATTGCCGCGCTGGTCGAGGATGGGGAACATCACCCGGTCGCGAAAGCGGTCGTAACGCCGGCCCTGCTCATTGACGATGACCAGGCCGCATTCGACCAGCGCCGGATCGTTGTAGTCGGAGAAAACCTGCTGCAATCCCTGCCAGCCGTCTGGCGCGTAGCCGAGGCCGAATTTCGCGGCAATTTCCCCGGAGAGGCCGCGATTCTTGAGATAGTCGACGGCTTTCGGCGAGGTTTTCAACTGCTCGCGGTAGAAGTGCATGGCACGCGCCATCGGTTCGGTCAGCGGCGCCTTTTTGGCGCGGATCGCCGCATTGCGCTCTTCCTGGGGCACCTGCAGACCAGCGGAGGAAGCCAGGTCCTCGACCGCCTCGATGAAACCGATGCCCGCATGCTGCATCAGGAAGCCGATCGCGCTGCCGTGCGCGCCGCAACCGAAGCAGTGATAGAACTGCTTGCTTGGGCTGACCGTGAAGGACGGGGTTTTCTCGGAATGGAAGGGACAGCAGGCGCTGTAATTGGCGCCCGCCTTGCGCAACGGCACGTAGCGCTCGACCACATCGACGATGTCGATGCGGGCCAGCAGTTCCTGGACGAAGCTTTCTGGGATCACGCGGGCATTATGCCGCGCTTCAGCCGGCCGCCAGCTTCGCCTTGACCAGCTTCGAAACCTCGCCCATGTCGGCGCGGCCGGCTACCTGGGGTTTGACCAGGGCAATGACCTTGCCCATGTCGGCCGGTGCCTTGGCGCCCGATGCGGCGATGGCGGCGACCACGATCGCTTCGACCTCGGCGGCAGAAAGTCCCTGCGGCATGTAGTCGGACAGCACCGCTGCCTCGAACTTCTCGGCGTCGGCCAGATCCTGGCGCTGGGCGGCTTCGTACTGGGTGATCGAATCCTTGCGCTGTTTGAGCATCTTTTCGATCACCGTAATCACCGCGGCGTCGTTGATTTCGATCTTCTCGTCCACCCGCTTCTGCTTGATCGCGGCACGCAACAGGCTCAGGGCGTCCTTCCTGGCCTTTTCGCCGGCCTTCATGGCGGCTTTCCAGTCGTCGTCGATACGGGTTTCGAGGCTCATTGGATCATCCTTTCCAGAAGCAAGAAGCACAAAAACCGCCTGGCGGCGGTTTCGGTCATCAAGCGGCAAAACGAACGCGGTTCAGGCTACAGAACCGCAATCCGGCTCAATACATTTTCGGCGGCAGAAGCTGGCTGCGAATGCGCTTGTGGTGGCGCTTGACGGCAGCCGCGGCCTTGCGCTTGCGCTCGGTCGTGGGCTTTTCGTAGAACTCGCGTGCGCGCAGCTCGGTCAGCAGACCAGTCTTTTCGATGGCGCGCTTGAAGCGACGGATCGCGACTTCAAACGGCTCGTTTTCCTTGAGGCGAATACCCGGCATTGCAATTATCCTGGAGAGGCGGGAAAGGCGCGCATTCTAAACGCTTTGCCATTGATGTCAATTGTTTCTGCGCCGGGCAAGACGTAGCCCGGTGCCTGATCAGCTCAAGCCCAATGCTTTCACCAGCCGCTGCGCCGCGTCGGCGGCGCCCGTGGTTGCCGGTAGGGCCGGCGCTGGAGCATGCCACAGGCCCTGCAGGACGCTCACGAAGTCGCCGGCCAGCAGCTGCCCGCGGGTCAACTGGGCGGCGCGCGCATTGTTGGCGAGCCAGTCCGTCAGATGGGGCGTTTCCGGCCAGTCCCCGCGCTCCAGATAGAGGACCGGAATGCCGGCACCGGCCGCTTCGACGAAGGTGCCGTAGCCGGGTTTGGTGATCACCGCGTCGACGCTGGCCAGCAGGTCGGAAAAGTCCAGCGTCGCTGCGTCGAAGGCATGCACGTCCTGGCGCTCGAGCGTCCATGCGCCGGGCACCAGCCAGCGCAGGCCGGGAGTGTGCGGCCAGCGCTCCAGCGGCGGGCGAAACTCCATGCCGCCCATGGCCAGCAGAATCCAGCGGTCTTCCTGGTTCAGTCCGAGCAGGCCGGCCACC
>JAUYSD010000333.1 GCA_030696505.1 Sulfuritalea sp.
AGGTAGTTGGCGCGTTTCCAGAACACCCCGCAGACCAGCGCCGGGAAGAAGCCCGAGGCTGCCAGCGAGAAGGCCGCACCGACCAGGAACAGGATGTTGCCCGGCTTCAGGCTGGTGACGTAGGCGGCAATCAAGGCCACCACGAGCAGCAGACCCTTGGACACCGCCAGACGGCGAACCGTCGAAGCGTTCGGGTCGATCATCTTGTAGTACAGGTCGTGCGACATGGCGTTGGCGATGGTCAGCAGCAGGCCGTCAGCGGTGGAAAGCGCCGCTGCCAGACCGCCAGCCGCCACGAGGCCCGAGATCACGTAGGGCAGACCGGCGATTTCCGGGGTGGCCAGCACGATCAGGTCGCCGCCGATGACGATTTCCGCCAGCTGCACGATGCCGTCCTTGTTGATGTCGGCAATGTTCATCAGCGTCTTGTCTACGACAGACCAGTTGCTGACCCAGGCCGGCAGCGCCGAGAAGCTCGAACCCACCAGGTTGCTGTACACCTCGAACTTGGCCAGGATGGCCAGGGCCGGCGCCGTGAAGTAGAGCAGGAAGATGAAGAACAGGCCCCAGAACACCGAGACGCGCGCCTCATGCACCGAAGGCGTGGTGTAGTAGCGCATCAGGATGTGCGGCAGGGCCGCAGTGCCGATCATCAGACACGCGATCAGGGCGAGGAAGTTCTTCTTTGCCTTGCTGCGGTTCTTCTCGATCTCCTCTGGCGTCTTGCCGCCGACCGCAAAGGCTTCGGCGTGTGCCTTGACCGGTGCGGCGCGAGCGCCGACGCCCTTCTCGGCAGTCCAGGCCTTCTTCGCTGCGTCAGCGTCGGCCGGGAAGTCCTTGACGGCCTTCTCGGCGGTTTCGATCGCCTTCGCATCGGGGGTCGCCTCGGCCTTGAGTGCGGCAACCTTGTCCGCCAGCTTCTGCTTTTCAGCGGCGAGGAAAGCCGGGCCGTCCTTCGCCAGGCCATCCAGCTTCGCGGTAGCCGCGGCAGCACGCTCGCGGAAAATGGCGCGCACCGACTCTTCCTTGGCGCCCTTGGGCGAGGCCTTGTCGTTGAACTCCTTTTCCAGCGCCGTGATCTTCGGCAGGGCCGAGGTATAGGCGGAGATCTGCGGGATCGGCACGCCGGTATGCTTCACCGACAGCCACACCACCGGGATCATGTAGGCCACGATCAGGATGATGTACTGGGCCACCTGGGTCCAGGTCACCGCCTTCATGCCGCCGAGGAAGGAACACACCAGGATGCCGGCCAGACCGACGAAGACGCCGACCTGGAACTCGAGGCCGGTGAAGCGCGCGGTAATGATGCCGACGCCGTAGATCTGCGCAATCACGTAAGTGAAGGAGCAGACGATGGCGGCAATCACGCCGATGAAGCGCGGCAGGTGACCGCCGAAGCGCGCGCCAAGGAAGTCCGGAATCGTGAACTGACCGAACTTGCGCAGGTAGGGCGCCAGCAGAATCGCCACCAGACAGTAGCCGCCGGTCCAGCCCAGCACGAAGGCGAGGCCGTCGTAACCGGACAGGTACAGGGTGCCGGCCATGCCGATGAAGCTGGCCGCCGACATCCAGTCGGCGCCGGTCGCCATGCCGTTGAACAAAGCAGGCACGCGGCGTCCGGCGACGTAGTACTCGCCGACGTCCGCCGTCTTCGACATGAAGCCGATGCCGGCATACAGCATGATGGTGGCGAACAGGAAGATGTAGCCGAGGATCTTGTTCGGCACGCCCATTTGTTCGAGGATGCCGACGAGGATGACGAAGGCAACGAAGCCGCCGGTATAGAAGGTGTAATAACGCTTCAGGTTGGAGGCGAATTGCGATTGGGTGACTTGTCCGGCCATTATTCGAGCTCCCCTTCGTGGACGCCGTATTCCTTGTCCAGGTTGTTCATGTAATAGGCGTAATAGGCGATGATCGCGACGTAAATGATCAGCGAGCCTTGTGCCGACATGTAGAAGCCCAGAGGGCCGATGAAGTTGATTTCGTTGAGTTCGCGGGCATACCAGCCCATGACGAATGTGGCCACGAACCAGACGACAAGCAAGATGCTGCTTATCTTCAGGTTGATGTTCCAGTACTGTTTGTGCTTCTCAGTGAGTTGCATCTGGCACTCCTCCTTTTTGGTATGCGGCGAACCGGATCAGTTCGCCGTTCCTGTAACGCACGTCGGGATTCCCCTCTATCGCGCGCCGATTTACCCCCGGAGCAGTACCAACGTTATAGATGACCAACGCCAATTGCCCCAAGATGCCGGCATTGTCCGCCGAAAATCCTGACGTGAAGCTTACAGGCCGACGGGGAAGTTTCCGGCACTCGGTTTATGCCGCACCGCAGCATGCTGACCCGCCGCATGCGGCGGCTCCGGAAAGCTGACCCGAAACAGGCAGCCGCGGCCCTTGGTGCCCGGCAACAGCTCGATGCGCGCCTGATGCAGATCGGCAATCTCGGCGGCGATCGGCAGGCCCAGTCCGCTGCCATCCACATCGGTGCCGAGCACGCGATAGAAGCGCTCGAACACATTGGCACTTTCCTCCGCGGGAATACCGATGCCATCATCATCGACCTCGACCACGGCGCGATGGCCGCCGTGCACGCGCAGGGTGACGCAACCATGCCGCGGCGTGTACTTGATCGCGTTGTCGACCAGATTGGCCAGCAGTTCGCGCAGCAGCAAGGGCACACCCGAAACCATCAAGGGTGCGCCGTTGCCCTCGAAACCGAGATCGATCTGTTTCGCCAGCGCACGCACCACCCATTCGCCGGCGACGTCTCTTGCCAGGGCGTCGAGGTCAACCGGAACCACCCGGTGCAGCTTTTCGTGACTGGCCTCGGCGCGCGCCAGGATCAGCAACTGGTTGATCATGTGCGAAGCGCGGTCGGTGCTTTCGGCGATCAGTTGCAGGGCATGGCGCATCTGCGCCGGATCGGTTTCGGAGAGCGCGAGCTCAGTCTGCGTCTTGAGCCCGGTCAGCGGCGTGCGCATCTGGTGTGCGGCCTGGGCGATGAAACGCTGCTGGGCCTGGAGATTGTCTTCCAGCCGTCCCATCATTTCATTGAAGGCGACCACCAGCGGCCGCACCTCGTCCGGTACCGGATAAACCGGTATCGGCGACAAATCCGTGGGCCGACGGCGGCGAATCCGGTCGCGCAATTTGTGCAGCGGCGCAATGCCGCGCGTGAGGCCCAGATAGACCAGGATCACCGCCAGCGGAATGATGGCGAATTGCGGCAACAGCACACCGGAAATAATCCGCGAAGCCAGCTCCTCGCGCTTGCGCAGGGTTTCCGCCACCTGCACCACGACCGGCGACAGGCCGCTCTTTACCGGAATGAAGGCATAGGCGATGCGTACGTTGTCGGCCTCGATACGGTCGTCGCGGAACAGGATCTTGCGCGCCTCCACCTGCAGCGGCAGGTTGGGCCAGGGTATTTCCCGATCGCCGTGCAGCAGCTTGCTGTTGGGGCCGACCACCTGATAGAACAATACGTCGTGGTCCTCGGCATGCAGCAGGGTGCGTGCCGACGCCGGCAGATTGACGCTGACCCGGTCGCCGTCGATGCTGACCAGGCGCATGATCGAGGCGACATTGTCGGCCAGTGCCTGGTCGTAGGGCTGGTTGGCGATGTAGCTGGCCACGTGATTGGTGGCGGCAATCGATATCGGCCACAGCAGCAGCAATGGCGCCAGCATCCAGTCGAGTATCTCGCCGAACAGCGAATTCGGGTATTCGCTGTGCTGGAAAGGATTCGCCTCGCGCCGCACCTTCGCCGCGGGCGCCGCGGCGGCCGTGGCGGCGTCAGGCTCGGTCATCGGCTGCAGCGGCAGGATCGGCGGGCTTCTCCAGGCAATAGCCAAGGCCGCGCACCGTGGTGATGCGGGCGCCGCCCGGTTCCAGCTTCTTGCGCAGGCGATGGATATAGACTTCGATGGCGTTATTGCTGACTTCCTCGCCCCAGCTGCACAACTGGTCGACCAATTGCTCCTTGCCCACCAGGCGCCCGGCGCGCAGCAGCAGTATCTCCAGCAGCGCCAGTTCGCGCGCCGAAAGCTCGACGATGTCGCCGTTGAGGCGGGCCATGCGCTCCGACTGGTCGTAGGACAAGCTGCCGACTTCGATCAGCGTCGGATTGCCGGTACCGCGCCGGGTAAGCGCCCGCGCCCGGGCAAACAGTTCCGGCAGGGCGAAAGGCTTGGTCAGGTAATCGTCGGCGCCCGCATCGAGCCCGCGCACCCGGTCTTCGACGCCATCCTGGGCCGTCAGCACCAGTACCGGCATGGTCAGCTTGCGCGCACGCAGGCGTTTGAGGACTTCGATGCCCGACAGGCGCGGCAAGCCCAGATCGAGAATCAGCAGGTCATATTGCTGGGACAGCAGGGCCGTGTCGGCATCGGCGCCGTTGTTGACATGGTCGACCGCATATCCGGATTTGCGCAGGGCGGCGATAAGCCCCTGGGAAATGATACGGTCATCCTCTGCAAGCAATACTCTCATGGCGGCCTCGCGAAACTGGGTTTGGAGCGACGTTCGGTACTACGTTTCGGTGGAGGCCGGGGCCCGCCTGATTCGCCTCAAGCGCTGCGGCCGAAACTAGAACCTCGTCGAGCTTGCCACAAATCAGGCCGGTGGCAAGCGGGCGCTGACACCCGCCCAGAATTCGTCGGCCTTTTTCCGTCCTGCCATGCCCTGAACGACCTGACGACATTTTTCGAGTCTTTCGGTGAGATCTGCGACGTTCTTGCATTTCTCGACCAGCGCGGTCAGATCGTCGGCTCCCGGTCCCAGATAGGTAACCAGCGCGCGGCAGGCAAAGCGCGAGGCCGATACCAGCGAAACCTCGACGGGCGGCGCGCCGGGTGCCGCTTCAGGCGTTGCGGCCGGCGCCAACGCTGCGGGCGCGGCGGCCGGCTCGGCGCCGGAAGCGATCTCGATATAACCGTCCGCCAGCAGGTTGTTGAGTATGCCTTCGCTGGTCGGATGGGAGTTCTTTGCCAGCAAGTCGCGACGGGTGGTCTTGTCGTCGACCATGATCAGCATGGTCCGCTCCCGCATGCCGAGTCTGTTCGCGCGTGTGGCGATCTC
>JAUYSD010000078.1 GCA_030696505.1 Sulfuritalea sp.
ACCGCCCTGGACGGCCTCGGTCGAGGACTTGGTGGCCATGTTGTCGGTGATCCTGGCGTTCTCGGTGTTCTGTGCGATCGAGGCGGTCATCTGCTCCATGCTGGCCGTGGTTTCCTCGACCGATGCGGCCTGTTCGGAAGATGACTGCGACAGTGACTGCGCCGTGGCGGAAACCTGGCCCGACGCGTTGGCGAGCGCATCGGCAGCGCCCTTCACATCGCCGATGATTTGCGAGAGTTTGCCGACCATGGTCTGCATGGCGGCCTTGAGTTGGCCTGGCTCGTCTTTCGAATCAATCGAGATCCGGACCGTCAGATCGCCCGCGGCGAGTCGGTTGGCCGCATCGACGGCTTCACCGAGCGGGCGGGTGATGGAACGCAGAATCCAAACCGCAAGCGCCGCGACAACAAGCAGCAGCAATACGATCCCGCCGCCTATCGTGAAACGGGCAGTGGCGAAATTGGCCTCGTTCTGCTGCAGGCGGGTGACCACTTCCTTGTCGAGAAATTCCTCCACGTCCGCGCCGTGTTTCATGGATTGATTGAACAGCGGATTGACGGCCTTCAGCAGCGTGACCTGCGCATCCGCAAAGCGACCGGCGGCGAGATGTTCGACCGCGGGAGCCACTCCCTCCTGTCCATAGGTGGCGCGAGCGCCGGCGAACCGATCGGCCAGTACCTTTTCCTCGGGGTTGTCGATCATTTTGGCGTAATCGTCCCATAAGCCTGCGATGGCCGCATTGTTGCGGGCGACTGTGTCGGTATGCAGGGTGATCGCATGATCGTGCCGGCCGGAATTCGGATTGGCTGGATCGTGTTGCAGGGCAAGCATGATCTGGCTGCGGTTGTCGCTCATGAGCGACATGACCTTGGCGAGCTTCTGCAGCGGGCGCATGGTCGTCTCGTAGGTCTCGCGCCCGCTCTGGTTGGCAAGCGTGGCAAGGCTGAGCCCGACAAAGGCGACGGCAATCAAGGCAAACACGAGGAGTCCAAGCAAAGCCCAGATGCGCCATTTGATGCTGTAGTTCTTGATCACTTCGGAATGTCCTTGGAAAGAGTGTGGCTGGCGATCAGGTAAGGCTTGGCAGGAGCAGCGAGGCGCCCGATTCCGGCCGAGGCCGCTCCCGGGTCGTCAGAAGCTCGAACCGGGCTGCTGCAGAAAGCTGATTTCGGCCTCGGTCGAGGTGCGGCCGAGAATCGCATTGCGATGCGGAAAACGGCCGAAGCGGGCGATCACCTCGCGGTGCCGCAGGGCGTAGTCGTAGGCGCTGTCGAAGGCTTCGTGCTGCATTTCGCGCCGCAGCGCGGCGAACAGGGCGACGGCGCGTTCCTGGTCGAGCAGCGACTCGCTGTGCTCGAAAGGCAGATAGGCGAAGCAGCGCTGGAAGGGCGAGAGGTTCTTGTCGCGGCCGGCGCCGACCAGGCTTGCGGCCAGCGACAGGGCCTGGACATCGCCGGCAAAGGCGCGCGGCGTGCCGCGGTGGATGTTGCGCGTGAATTGGTCGAGCAACAGGATGCGCGCGAGGACGGCCATGTCGGGGGCATCGCCGAGAGTCGAATTCAATGCCGCCTCGACCTCGGCACCGAAGCGTTCGCGGATCGCGGCATCGAATGCTTCGTCCTTGCGGAACCACTCGGGGCGGTAAGTCCCGTGGCCGGGATGGTCCGGCGGCAGGAACCAGAAATCGATGACGGCGCGATCGAGCGGCACCGCGGTGCTCATCCGGCTTTCTTGCCTGCCGCTTTCTTCACTGCGGGCTTGGCGGCGGTTTTCTTGGCGGCGGGCTTCTTGGCCGCCGGCTTCTTCACGGCGGGTTTCTTCACGACGGCTTTCTTTGCCGTGTCGTCAGCGCCAACTGTCGACGCGGCTTTGACGCTGGCGGGCTTCGCCGGCTTGCTCTCGGCCGCCTTTGCCCCCGGCTTTGCCCCGGCTTTCGGCGCCGCTTTGGGGTTCCTGGGCTCGAACTCGAAGCCGACCTTGCCGCTGGCCGGATCGCGCACCAGATAGGCGGAAAACTTGCGCCGCGTCTTGTTCGAGATGAAGCCCTTGAGCAGATCGGTGCGTCCGGTCGCCAGCAGCTTCTGCATGTCGCCGCGTGCCACTTCCTGCTGCAGGATCACCTTGCCGGAGCGGAAGTCGCAGGTCTTGCCGGCGCCCACGGCCTTTTCGCAGACATAGGCCATGCCGTGCTCGAAGACGCGGCTGCCGCACTTGGGGCAGGCACCCAGCGCTTCCTGGGTCGAGAAATCCACTTCCTCGGCATCGGCGTCGGCATCCGACTGGCCGAAATCGAATTCGGGCGTGTGATCTTCCTTGAGCTTGATCATCGCCGCGAAGGGGCGCCCCATCTTGCTGCGGAATCCCTGCAACGGACCGACCACGCGCTTGGTCAGCAGCTCGTCGATTTCCTCGGGCTCCCACTGCCGGCCGGCGACGATCTTCCACAGGCTGTAGTCGCAGGACTTGCACTGGAACTTCTTGTAATTTTCCTGGATCACGCCGCCGCAGCGCGGGCAGGGTGTCTTCAGTGTCGAGAAGGCGGCTTCGGGCAGTTCGCCGGTTTTGATGCGCTCGACCATTTCGCGCGTCTTGTCCACGATGTGGCTCATGAACTCGTCGCGCTGCAGGCGCCCGTGCTCCATTTCCCGCAGCTTGTATTCCCATTCGCCGGTCAGTTCGGCCGAGCGGATTTCATCGACGCCGAGGTTCTCAAGTGCGAACAGCAGCGAGAAGGCCTTGGCCGTCGGCTGCAGCTCGCGGCCGTTGCGATGCAGATATTCCTCGGTCAGCAGGCCCTCGATGGTCGCCGCGCGCGTCGCCGGCGTGCCCAGGCCGCGCTCGGACATGGCCTCGCGCAGTTCCTCGTCCTCGAACAGCTAACCCGCACCTTCCATGGCGGTCAGCAGCGTGGCTTCGGTGAAGCGCGGCGGCGGCTGGGTGGCCTTGGCCTTGACCTCGACATCCTTGGCCCAGACTCGTTCGTTTTTTTCCAGCGGCGGCAGGTTCAGGTTCTCGCCGGCTTCCTCGCGGGTTTCCTGCGATTCCTTGCCATAC
>JAUYSD010000021.1 GCA_030696505.1 Sulfuritalea sp.
GCGGCGCGTCAGGTTGTCGTTGAGGCCGGAGATGAACTGCGTCAGCTGCTCGGCGCTGACGCCCTGGCCCAGCATGTTGAGACACAGCCGGCGCACGTCGCCGGCCGCCTGGCTCAGGCTGTCGATGTCCGCGGCGGCCTCGATCACCCGGCGCACGTTGCGCAGGCCGATGCGCTGCATGGCGAACAGGTCGCGCTCGGAAACCACCCCGGCCACCCGCTCGCCGGCGTCGACGATCACCAGGTGGCGAATGCCGTGCGTCGCCATCGCCAGCATGGCGTCATAGGCCGTGGCCTGGGCCGGAATGGTCACCGGCGCGGTGGTCATCACCTCCTCGATCGGCGCGGCGGTCGGGTAGTCGGGAATCACCACGCGGCGCAGCGCATCGCTTTGGGTGAATATGCCGATCGAGCGGTTCTCGCCATCGGTGACGATCACCGAGCCGACCTTGGCCTGCACCATGGTTTCCATGGCCTTGCGGATCGGCGTCTGCGGCACGACGCTGATCACCGCCGGCCGCAGGAAGGCGGAAAGCTGCGAGTTGAGCGGCTGCTGATCGACATTGCGCTGGCCGAACTGGATCTCGATCTGGCGCCGCGCCGCGTCGAGCAGGCCGGCGACATGGTCGAGCACGAAGCGATTGAACTCGCAGCTGCCCAGCAGCAGCTTGAAAAAGTCGGCGCTGGCGAGACGCCAAAGCAGGACGTCGTCGACCGCCGAATAGACATTGATCGCCGAGCGCTTGGCCGCCACCGCCGCCAGCGGAAAACTTTGCCCCGGCAGCAGCTCATAGAGCGGCCGGTCGGTGAGATTGACGTCGCCCGCCTGCCGCGCCTGCACCTTGCCGGCCTGAATGATGAACAGATCCGGCGGCATGTCGCGCGGCGTCAGGATCGGGCCGCCGCCGGGCACCGCGACCGCGGTCAGGCTGGATGCCAGCGCGTCGAGGGCAAACGCGCCCATGTCCTTGAACGGCGCATGCTGGCGCAGGAAGGCGAGGAGTTCCGCGCGGCTTTCAGCAAGCATGATGGAGTCTCCCTGACATCATGTGTCGATGTGGAATCGGGTCTTCAGGCCCTGCTGCAAGGTGCGCGCCTGGCGCAGGGCGTCGAGCAGCAGGCGGCGGTCGAATTCATTGAGGCCTTCGGGATCGAGCTGATTGCCCGGCGCCGCCCCGGCGCCGAGATTGCCGGCCTGCGCCGCCAGCCGTATGCCTTGCAGGGCGTGGAAGGCATGCACCGCCGCTTCCGCATCGGCCGGCGCCATGGCGCCCTCCAGCGCGGCCTGGCGCAGGCGCGGCGCGGTGGCCGTCGCCGCGATGCCGGCGCCCAGCGCCAGTATGCGCGCCGCATCGACGAATATGCGCGAGCCGAACTTCTTCAGGTCGATCGTGCCGCCGGCCTCGGCCGCCGTGACGAAATCGCGCAGGCGCCCCAGCGGCGGTGGCGCCGCCAGCGCATTGACGCTCATCATGCGCAGGAAGATCTCGTTGCCGCGCGTCAGCTCCGACAAGGCGCGGCGCAGCTCCGCGGCCAGCTCGCGGTCGCCGGCCAGCGGCCGCAAGTCGAAGAAGATCGCCGCGTTGAGCAAGGCCTCGGGCTCCGGCGTGCGCACCCAGGCCGTGAAATTCTCCAGCCATTCGGATTGCGACAGGCACCAATGCGGGTTGCCGGCCATAACCTCGCCGTCGCAGAGCGGAAAGCCGCATTCGGCCAGCGCCCGGTTCGCTGCCTGGGCGAAAGGCAGGAACAGTTCGCGCAGTTCGCGCGCCTCGCCGTCGTCGCTGGCGGAAAACACCAGGCCGTTGTCCTGGTCGGTGGCCAAGGTCTGCTCCAGGCGGCCTTCGGAACCGAGGCCGAGCCAGCACCAGCGCGCCGGCGGCAGGCGAAAACGCGGTTCGAGCAGGGCCAGCACCCGCGCCACGATGGCGTCGTTGAGCCGCGACAGGACGCCGGTCACCAGCGCGGCGCCCGCCTCTTCCCGCTGCAGGGCAAGAGCCAGTTGCCTTGCCTCGACGGCACAGGCCGCCAGCGCGGCGATATCGGCAGCGGCGGCGATGCGCGCGCTGCAATCGGCGACGGCAGCGGCCTGGGGCAGGATCTCGTCCATCTCAGTACTTGATCCGGGCGAAGTAGGTCGCCTGCGCGGCATCGAGCGCCTGGCGCAGGGTAACAATGCCCATGTCGGCCAGCAGCGGAATCATCTTGAGGAACACCTCGCCGGTGACATAGGCGTCGCCCAGCGCCGTATGGCGGCCGATGACATTGATGCCGAGCCGCTCGGCGATGCTCTCCAGGCGGTGCGATTCCTGGTTGGGATGGATCACTGCGGAAAGCAGCAGCGTGTCGAGCACGGGCTGGGTGAAGCGCAGGCCGAGGCTGTCCTCCTTCAACTGGAAGAAGCGCATGTCGAAGGCGGCGTTGTGCGCCACCAGCACGGTCTCGGCGCAGAACTCGTGGAAGGCGGGCAGCGCCACATCGATCCGCGGCTGGCCCCTCACCATGGCCTCGGTGATGCCGTGTATCGGAATGCCTTCCGGCTTCAGCGGAACGCCGGGGTCGACCAACTGGTCGAAGATTTCCTGCCGCAGCAAGCGGTTGTTCACAATGCGCACGGCGCCCATCTGGATGATCTCGTCGCCATTGGAAGGCTCCAGTCCGGTGGTTTCGGTATCGAACACCGAATAGGCGAGATCGGTCAGCCGGCGCTCGGGATCGATGCCGGAGCCTGCCGCATCGCGCGTCGCAAAAAGGTCGAAGTCGTAGTACTCGGGCCGGCTGTCGCTGTGCAGATGCTGCACCTGGTCCTCCGGCTGCAGTTCGGGCACGGCCGCCGCCGGCAGTACGATGCGGAAAAAGGCGTTGTGCGCCGCCTTGTCGCGCTGGTACCAGATTTCGCCGCCGTGCCGGTTGATCACGTCGCGCAGCGTCAGCGGGCTGATCTCGTCGCCGACCTGCATCGGTTCCAGTTCCCAGGTGTAGAGGGTCTCCGACGAGACCGGCGTGCCCGACCAGATCAGGTCGACGAAGACCATGCGGCCTTCGGCAGATAACCGCAGGCGCAGTTCGCGGATCGCATAGTGATCCTGCAGGCGCGCGGCGAGAAAGGTGATGGCCTGGATCAGGGCGAAGCTGTCGACCTGCATCCACAGACTGGCGTCCTGCTCTTCATGCTTGATCGGCAGTTTCAGCCGGTCCTCGATGCGTCGCGCAGCCGCCGCCACGATATCGATCGCCAGCACGTCTTCCAGCGGCCAGCGGGTTTTCAGCGAGTCGGCGAAACGGCTCATGGTGGTTTCGAGTCTGGAGCTCATCGCCGCCGCCTCGTCGGCGATCACGCGCGTGAAGCGCTCGCGGTAATCGGCCGCCATCTCGGGCGAGTCGAGCAGCGTCTCCACCGCGGCGCGAATGTTGCCCAGCGCCGCCCGACTGCCGTCGGTCAGCGCATGCAGGGCCTGGTCGCGCTCGGCCTCGCGCTCGAAACTGCGCGTGATGTTTTCTATGGTCAGCACGTAGCCGGTGACGTGCTGCTCGGCGCCGAGTGCGTCGTCGAGGATTTTCTCCTGGGCAGGCAGCGCCTGCCCACTAACATCGTCACCCCCTTTCCCGGAAAGGGGGCCGGGGGGATTGTCCTCACTTTTTGCCAGAATGGCACCGGTGCGAAGCACCGGTGCCATCTGACAGCGCAGCAACTGCCCCGCGCGTGTCGACGTAATGAAGTTCGCGCTCGGCTCGGCGCTGCCCTTGCGCAGGCGCTGCTGGATGTTCTCCAGCGAATGGGTGATCTGCCCGCGTTCGAGAATGGAAAAAATCGAGCGACCAAGACCGATCAGCGCGCCGCCGCTCATCGACGTC
>JAUYSD010000035.1 GCA_030696505.1 Sulfuritalea sp.
TTTCAGGCCGCTGCCTGTGCACCAGGCAACCAATGGTCGCTTCAGTCGACTTCCAGTCTTTTCAGCGGCGATACTGACGGGCGGGATCTCGGCCTGAACTGCCATTCGAAACGATCGCCTTAAGCGGCAGATGAACGTCCCGTTGCTGCCCATCGGAAAGAAGTCTGAACGGACGAAACTGAGCAGCCGATTACCAAAAAGGTCTGCTCAGCCTATGTGCCCATACCTGTCAGATTTCTCTTCTCCCAGATAAGTCGTGGCTTAGCTAGACCCGGATTTTCAGGTAGTATTCCAACGTCGTTAGTCGGTCCCACAGCCCAATCGAGACAACGGAGAGGTTTAAATGCGACTTGGAATCCATCTCCTCCCTCAAACACTTGATCAGTATCTGAACGAACTAGGCGGCGTCGCGAACAATGCGGCGACACTGATACTGTTCGATACCAATATCCTCGGCTACCTTTACAAGTTGCATGCGGCAGCCAGGCGGCAGTTTTTTCAATGGACAGTTGAACTCGCTCTTATTGATGGGCGAGTTGCTATTCCAGCATGGTCTGCAAACGAATATCTGGCGAAATTCAAGGCCGGCAAATTCTCCGAATATGCGCCATCTCGTCCGGAGCAGGTCTTAAGGGCTTTGAGGAATCTGCGGGAGACGGCCAGTCTATTCGTTGATACCGAAAGCCTGCAACGAATCAAGTACGCTGACTCGCGGGATGCCTTCTTGAACGGCTTCGATGAGGCAATTGCGGGCTTGGAGAAGTTTACGCGGGTCTTCAACCAGCAATTTGACACGTGGAGTGTCCACGAAGAAATCAGAATCAATCTGTCGTCGTGCGTACTGCGTTCCCCATTGGGCGAACTCTGCGCGCGGGCTGCCGCAGAGGGTGAAACGCGAAATTCACATCGATTACCTCCAGGAACCAAGGATTCCGGCAAGATAGAGAACAAGTATGGTGACCTGATTATTTGGTACGAATTGCTTAGAGAAGCCAAACGCTGGTGCTCTCAGACAGTGCTGCAGGATGGAGCAACTACCCAAGGCCCGTATTCGGTGCTGTTTGTGACCAACGACGAGAAGCCAGACTGGGTGTATGCACCCGATAAGCGGCAGGTGTTGGTGCAGGGTGTGACGAAAGAGGCAAAGAATGCCGACCCGATTCTCAAACTTCCAGATCCGAGGCTTATCGCTGAATTCGAGGCAGAAGTAGGTAATGATCGGTTGCGCATAGTCACGCTGCCAATGCTCATTAGAGCATTGTCAGTCGTACGGCCAAAGGACTTGGACATCTTGGCCTCGGCAATTCAAGTCGAGAGCGAAGATGAAGAAGGCCGCCCGACGGAGGAGCCAGAAGCAGCCGTCGATGCGTCAGCACCGGCTCCGACGTTGGCAGCAACAGTGTTGGCGACGCCTCCCGACATTGAAATTGAAGCGGCACCGGTTGCCGCAATTCCGGCCGCCGGAGCGGCGGGTGTAGTGCCGGAGTACCCTCCCGACGCACTTCGGGACGGTGCATATGAAGACGATGCGCCAGGCAAAATCAACGAGATTATTCGGGCGCTTCGTTCGCACAACTGGTACGTGCAGAACCCTGCATTTGCGGCTATTAAAGAGATTCGGCACGAACAGTTCGAGCCCAGGCAGTGGTTCGTGCTTGGACGAAACGTCTATCAGGCGGCTTGCGGGAATGCCCAGAAGGCGCTGGAGTTTGTGAAGAACTTGGACATTGAGTTGTCGCGAATGCCGGACGATACGGCTACCCATTTCCTTAGCGGGATGGCGTATGAAATCTATTTCGACTCTGCAGGCCAATTTCGGCGCAGGCCGAAAGTTTCGAACCTCGGCCGGATCATGACGACACTCAGCGGCGATCGGTATGAAGCGAGTAGGGAGTTCGTACAAGCACAGATTTTGCCCTTTGCGGATTGGGTTCCGTTTAAACCGGGAACGACAGAATCTCTGTCGCTGGAATTTCAAGTCGGCACCATTGAGGGCGATCCGCAAGAGGCCGGAAAGCATCGCTTCGCCGTTCATTCGGTTCGCTTTCTTGGCATAGAGCGCCTGCGTGATGCTGAGGAGGCTGGAGCACTCGATACGATTGGCTTTACCGGATGGTCCCGTGACGAAACGGCAACTGTGTCAGAGATCAAGTCTGAACTCGCAGACAACTATGCGATACCTGAATGGGGTATCGTCGTCGCCACCAATATCGAGGATGCCCTTCATGAAAGACTGAAAATTCCGGAGGGAAAAATCTTAAGCCTTATGCGCCCACGACTGCCGGAATAGGCTTCCGGCTGCAACGCGCGGAGTTGCTGCCGCTCAAGCATCAAGCGTCCAATGGCCGATCAGGTCGATCAAAGAACATCAGGCGGACAATGTCAAGTTAATGCAAAAAAGGCGTGCCTCGATGCTAATGCATTGCAACTGAGCAGCAAAGGGAAGGGAATACTCAAAATCAATCTTGCTGCTGAGGTGTTCCGGGTTCTGCATTCCAAACCTATATACCCATACCCTTCAACCCGGCGGTACACTGCAACAGGCATGCTTGCGAAGTTAGGTGGCCGAGCAGGCAACACTTCCTATATGTATTGAATGCGCTGAAGTGACAACCATAGGGACTTGAAATAGGGTGAGTAAGGTAAAGGGAAATCAATCAGCCAACCGACGCACACGGGCTTCTCGTAGCGCTTCGAAGCCAACGACTCCACTCAACCGTCTGCGAGGTACGATCGGAGACCGCAAAAACTGGGGCCCGATACGGAGTGCGTTGGATAGCATCAAGAACGACGGGTCCCCACGAGATTTTGATCGGCTGTATCGCTTCAGCCTCACGAATATCATGACCGCTGTCGCTATTGCCGCGGCCAAGCCCGTCAAAAATACCGGCCAAATCCAATCCGTAGCGCCACTTGACACAATTGGAATTCGTCAAGAGATCGCGTGGGTAACAACCGTACTCGCCGCGAACGCGGCACTCATAGGGAAATTCGTAGCGCTAAGAAATGAGTTTGGGATGGCTCTGAGTAAGGGGCAATACGATGAAGCTGGGGTTTGCTTAGACAAGGTTGATAGGGAGTGTGGGTATTCTCTTTGGGCCGTCGAAAATAGAATATCAATAGCAGCGCTCACTGGAGGTTTTGAACGACAGAAGGCATATGTCAATAGTATCTTATCAAGCGATCGTCGCACCTTTATAGCCTTCTATGCAAGCAATATTGGCGAAAGAAATGAATCACGAGTTAGCAGGTTTAGCTTTGAAACTCGCCTCAGAGAGCGAGCGAAAACCTGGAACATAAAGTCAGATCAGCAAACATACATTTATTTTAAATTGGTTAGCTCGTCATCGCTAACTCCAATAGAAGCCGCCGATATCCTGAGTTTCGAGGCGGCTAGCTCTGCCATAGATCTTTACGAAACGTTCTTGAATGTAATGGTGATTACCAAGGATCCATCTTCTAGGGGACATAGCCAAGTTCTCTCTCACCTAAAAAAGCTGGATCGAATTTCGGATCATTGTCTTGATAATCTGAGGCTGTTATATGGCGAGGACATATCCGCATCTGTTGATGTTGCCGAATATCTAAATGAGTTTCTAAGCGGCCATTACGTAAGGGCCGCTTCGTTGGTTGAAACTGGGTTACTGGAGCAGCCTGACGATCCGCTTCTGATCTTGGTTGCCGCCAGACTGAATGCGTTGGGGTATTCGGTGCCTGCCCACGGGAACCATTTTGTTGAGCATATTCTTTCGCTACTAGGATCATTCCTTGAGCAAGGCAAGGGAAGCGACGAGGCAGCCCAATCGCTTGAACGCATTGCACTAAATTATCAATCACTGCCAATTTCGTCGAGTATCGACAATCTCATACACCATGCAAGTACCGACCTAATCGGAGACATTCCTGCAGCCGCGGCAATGCGCTCAAGGTGTACGTATTTGCCGATTCGCCTTTCACTGTTAGACGAGAGCAGAAGAGAAAAGCTGTTAGGTGGCAACGCAGAGGTTCAGGATGCCACGTGGCAATATGAGACAGGGGCACAGCTTGGGATGGCAGCCATCGATGGTGCCCTATCTTTGGAAGCTAAAAGCTACGCTGCGATTGGTTTCAGTAAGAAGGAAGGGCGACCGTCGCGCGCATTTCCGCACTTAGAAGAACTGGCGAACTCCGAGAATCCATATTTCAGACAAGAGTCGGCGATCCTTAAGGCATGGTATCTTCATGACGATGGTGACATCTACGGAGCCATCTTGCATACCGTCAGGAGCGCGATATCTCGACCTACGCTGCTGCGATCGCTTCCTCTTGTCAAACTGTTTGAGCATCGCGGATTCCGTGATCTTAAGCTATTGGAGCGCGAACCTTGCCTTTCGATAGGGTTCTTTCTATACGCCAATCTAACACGTGAAAGCACAAAGGATGTCGCCCTAAAGGTGGCTTGGAAACAGTTTCACAAGGTGCATCGCCTAACTAAGCCGTCTGAATTACGAGCAAGGTTTGCGGAGTTCGATCGAGATGAAATCCTGTTCTTCTTGCGCAACGTATGTACGCAAGAAATTATGGAACTAAGCGCTGCGTTTAATAGCCCGGGTGACCTAGATACAGAAAGGCTTCAAATATGTATTGCACTTTCAGAATTGGATTCGGATCGCTCTAGTGATTATGATGCCGAGATTATTGAGTTGACTCGGAGGCTTTCAATTGAGGACGGAGTCCAGCAGGTTGAGAGTTCCCGCGTCTATGTTGACCTGGTTGGACTTCAACGGTGGTGCCATCAAAATCTTAACGAGCTTTTCTTTCGCTACATGGACTATGCGGGAGCAGGGCTTGAGGCATCAAAGGAAGAGCTTGAGCGAAGCATAATCCTGATAATAAAGAAGACGGGGGTGGACACTGCGTTCTTAAGTTTCCTCGACGCATACGACATCAGTGCCGATTCCTTGCTAGCGGAACTGATTGAGGAGTGCGCAGCACATTTTCTAACTCTCCCAAGATTTGGCCTTGATGCATTCTTGGGATCACGCGTTCGTCATGGATCCCTAGAAGGGGCTTTTCGTAGTCCACTCGAAGCGCGCAAGTTAATTACCAAGATTGACTCGTCGACCAACCATTATGAGAGCAATTCATACTGGCTAAACGCTGACGACTCCATGAGTACAGCACAGCATGCCGCCCTGAATAAGGCGCTAAATACATTCTCGGCTAATATTGATTCGCTATTGGATACCGCGATAAGCCGATTCGTTCACGTTAGAAGTGCGGTATACGCAGATGGCCTGATTTGGTTATGGCCATCGAATGAAAAGGGGAGACGCCAGCTATTGACGAAATGGCTTATTCAGGCAAAGGCCGGCCTATCAAAGGAAGTCACAATTGAACAGTTCGTTGAGTACTGTGCCACAGCCTTATTTTGGCCAAATCTCAAAGCTTCCCTGTCTGAGGCTGCCCAGTTTGTTACCACAACGCTAACCGGGCAAATAAAGGAACAATTGGATTCGCTTGCTGTGGCGGCGCACAAAGCCACTCCGAACCACGGCGGCTTATCAGCGTGCATTAGTGCCGCAAGAGGTGATATAGATGGTGCGGCGGTCAAGGTGTCTAAGTGGTTCGCGCCTCCTCAATTTACAGATGTTGACTCATCATATTTGCTGAAGACAGGGATAGAAATCGGCCTAACGTCACTGCGCCACCTCAGGCCGCAGTTCACTAGTGATGTTGAGTGGGATATCGATGACCGTGCAAATGTCTTACTACATTCAGCTGGTTTTCAGATGATTAACGATGTGGCATTTCTCATCTTCGGAAACATTCAGAAGCATTCTGGCTTTTTCGATGGTTACAGCACCAGGGAGAAACCTAAAATAAAAATCTGGCTTCGATGGAATGATCCTAATGTCATTGAGGTGGAGGTGCAGAATGAAATCTCGTCAGCTAAAGACATAGTTTCAATTGAAACTAATGTCAATTCTGCAAAAGAGCAAATACGGCTCGGACAGTTCGACACCGTCGCTAGGCAAAGAAATAAAACGGGACTCGTTCGTTTAGCTTCTGTACTTAACTACGAAAACAGTGATGACAAAGTCGTCGATTTTGGTGTGGTGGATTGCACTCGTTTCCGCGTTAAGTTCTCTGTTCCTGTTTTCTTGCTGACAGGACAATGCAAGTGATTAAGAAGATATTGCTTGTTGAAGATGACTTACCCAAGCTGACCCAAATAGCCGACGCGGTGGCGGCGAGTGATATTGAATTGACGATCGCAAAATCAATTAACGAAGCAATTCGCAGGCTAGATGAATCGGCCTTTGACTGTATCTTGTTGGACATGTCGCTACCGACATTCAATGAAGGCCCTAACGTGTCATCTAGCGGACGTCAACAGGACTTTGGGGGGCGCCAAATTCTGACTTACATGTGGGAGCTAGAGATAAAGTCTCGCGTAATGCTAGTCACACAATTGCCCGGCTTCAAGAATGAGGGCGGCAAAGAAGTCAAGCTAAAAGAGCTCGATGCAGCACTCGCGCGAGATTTTCCGGGACTCTATATGGGTTTCACCTATTTTCACCATAGCACCGACGCCTGGGCAAAACGATTAAGGGAGTTCTTGGAAAACGTATGAGCAAAATCCTCATCATCGACGACAAGCCGTCAAAGTACTCAGTACTGCTTGGCAGGATTGATCGGTCGATAAATGTAGACCGCGACGTTGTAGTTGTTGGGTGTATCCGAGATGGATTGGTGCAACTTCAGCGGCAGCATTTTGACGTTCTTATTTTAGATATGCTCTTGCCGGAAGCTCCTTGGGGGGATCCAGTCGAAGATGGTGGAGTCAAATTGCTTGAGCACCTGGATGAAGATCCAGATCTAAAGCTCCCAACCTACATTATCGGAATAACTGCATCAGCCGATGCCATTAAGGTAGTTGAGGAGGCATTTCAATCCAAACCATGGGTTCTCTTGAAAACGTCGAATGGAGCTCCTTGGGAAGAGAGGTTGCTCGCACTAATAAGGCATGCTTTTGATAGTGAGGCCGCGCAGGATGCCGCGAGATATCAGACTGACGTGTGTCTCATCACCGCATTAAGGCAACCGGAATTTGAGGCCCTAACCCGAACGCCCATTCGTTTAGCAGATCCTGTTCTGATCGACAGCATGACCTACGTCCAAACAGGGACCTTGATTTCAAATGGCCAAACCCTATCAATTGTTGTTGGCTGTTGCCTTCGCATGGGTTCGACTGAGAGTGCATTGCTCACAGCAAAACTGATTGATCGCTTTCGTCCAAAGATATTTGGCCTGGCTGGAATATGTGCTGGATTTGAGGAGAAGGCGGCCTATGGCGACGTAATTGTTGCTGACCCTTGCTGGGACTACACGATGAGTTCTAAGATCACGACAACCCCTGATGGTGTGACGAGCGTCGCAATCGCGCCCGATTTCATTACGCTGGAGGGCGACATTTCTGCGCGGTTCGAGAATTTGTCTCAGGACCGCTCTTATCTTTCGAATTTGGCAGATCGTTGGCCAGGTGATAAGCCGCGAAATAACCCGCAAATCATAGTAGGCCCGTCTGCTACTGGACCTGCGGTTATTGCCGATGCCTCGGTATTTGACGACTTGAGGGTACGACAGCATCGAGGAACGGTTGGATTAGAAATGGAAGCTTACGGTGTTTATTATGCCGTTCGAAAGGCGACTCGCCCGAAACCATTTGTATTTAGCGCTAAAGGGGTTTGCGATTACGCCAGCTTTCTTAAGGATGATAAGTATCAAAGGTATGCAGCATATACAAGCGCTTCCGTTGTAACCGAGTTCTTGGGCCGGTATGGGTCGGAAATATGCCAATCTCTGGACTGAACCCGCATCGTGCGTTCGACCTCGGAATACATGTCTAAATGGGCGTTGTATGGCCCAGATGCGAGCTCAGGTACTTGTTACCAACCTATTCGATGTTTCTGCTCGGTTTCCTTGTGGCGACGATCATCATCCACATGGAGATACTGACTGGTCGTACTCAGAGATTCGTGCCCCAGATTGTCACGCACAAGCCGCAAGTCGATCTGCTGATCGGCCATATGCGAGCCGGCGGTATGCCTCAGCCAATGAGCGGAAGCGCGTTCCAGTAAATTAGCGCGCACGACGTATTCATCGCCGCGCTGCCTTAACCTGTCAGCCGCGCCATCAAAAACCTTCTTCACGATCGAATGCAGCGCAGCCCGCGTCAGCGGCTCCCGCGACTTTCCGATGGGCAGCGCAAGCGGCGTTTCCTCGTTGGGAGTGGGGTAGGGCGGTAATCCCATCTCGCGCCGATATCGTGCCAACTCGACCATCATCTCGTTCGTCGCCGGCACCAAGCGCTCCTTGTCGCCCTTGCCCAAGACTTCGAGCCACCAGCGCTCTTCGCTATCCTTGTCGCGCCGGCAAAAGAAGCTCCCCATCGTGTTTTCACCGACCTCGGAGATCCGCAGGCCACCCAAATAGAGGAGCGTGAAAAGCCACCGCACCCGAAAATAATGCGCCCGCTCCCGGTCCGTCTCCTTGGGCATGCCCTCGATGTAGGCTTTAACCTCCTGCCAGAGGTCCGGATCCAGGTAACGTGTGATTCGGGGTTTGGCCCGTCGAGCGCGGTGCCGGGAGAGCGACAGCGGATTTCCGGCCAGGTAGCCGGCCTCGACCAGCCAGGCAAACATGACGTTCAGGATGATCATGGCTTGGCGCTGACTGGCCACCGACAGTGGGCCATAGAACGGCCGCCAGCGCTCATCGCCACGCGGATGTTTCTTGCCGCCGCCGGCGACCCATTTCTCCCTCGGCTGCGGATCAAGCAGAAAACGCTGATACACGAGGAAATCCTCATGGGTCAGCGATGAGATTGGCTTGCCCAGTTGAAACACAGCCCAGAGGTAGAGCCGCTCGGCTTCCTTTCGATAGTTACTGAAAGTGGTCTTCGTGTCGACGAAGCGGGCGAGCCAGGCTTGAATTGCCTGGAGATCCGTGGTTGCGGCGATCTGAGCCGGCCTGCCGACTGCGCGGTTGCGACCTTCGCTGCCATCCAGATCGAGTGGCAATCCAAAACCATCGAACGGCGCAGGAACCAACAAGGAATCAGCCATTCTTCGCTCCAAAGGTCGGGATCAAGATCGCAGTATTTCCTGAATCCCGAACCAATGCAATTATTCGACATTAGAGTCATAATGTCAAATTACTTTAAGATAAAGTAACATTTAGTATGTTATACGTTGTATTACCGTTTTCTAGCGGCTAAGATTCTTGCTCGTCTACTGCCAGTGGAGCTGAGAAATGAACACCGAAGCGCAGATCCAAGCCGACATAGCGCAGCTCAGAGAGCAAATCGCGGACACCCAGGAGCTTTATCGGGAGGTCTGCGTGATCCTGTTCTTCAGGCATGGCATCACGCCAACCGCCAACAAGCTGTACCAATACGTTCGCAAGGGCAGCATGTCGGCGCCGGCTGAGGCCTTGGCGAAGTTCTGGGAGAATCTCCGAGAAAAGAGTCGTGTCAGAATCGAGCACCCCGATCTACCGGATGCCCTGAAAACCGCTGCAGGCGACCTGGTCGCCACTTTATGGACCCAAGCCCAGGACGCCGCCGAAGCGACATTGGCCTCACTCCGATCCGAGGCGAAAGCTTCCGTCCAGGACGCAGAAGCGCGCCTGCGCGACGCTGGGGTGGCGAAGGAAGCCGCTGAGCGCAATCTTCGTGATGCAAACGAAGAGATCAATCTGGCCAGGTCGACAATTCGTGAACTCGAACGGACCCTCGCCGGCGAGGTCGCCACCCGCTCTGTTTTGGAAGCTCAACTCGCTAGCGCCAACCAAGCCGCCACGGAGCAGCATCAAGCGATGGCGGAAGCCCGTCGGGATTTCAGTTCCGAGCTGGAGAAATTGCGGAATGCCTTGAAGGTCACCGAGGAGCGGCACGAGGCCGCAGAATCAAGAGCATTGATCGAGATCGACCGGGAACGCACCAAGGCCGCCAAGCTCCAAAAAGAGTTGGATCTCGTACGCACGTCTGCGGCCGAAATGGTTGGTCGGCACCGGGAGGAACTACGAACCCTGCATGATGAAATCGGCAACCAGAAGAGGAGTCTCGGCAATTTCGAGGGCGAACTTCGTGGAGTCAACGCCGCACGCGACCAATTGGTCATCGAATTGGCTCACGAGCGGACGTCAGTTCTTGAACTCTCGTCCAAGGTTGCTGCGGCGATCAAGGAAACTGAAACTTGGCAGCAACAGGCGATCGACGCCCAATCGGAACTCCAGACATTGCGCGCAGCGCAACAAAGGAAAGATCGGAAAAAAGCGAAGGAACCGCAGTTACCACAGAGTGCCCCAAAACGGGGCAGGGCTCAGTCGTCCTGAAAAAGGGTAGCAGGCGGTAGCGCCAGGCTTTCAGCGAGCCGATAAATATTGACCAGAGAAATGTTTCGTTGCCCGCGCTCGACGCCCCCCAAGTAGCTGCGCGCCAGGCCACTTTCCAAGGACAGTTGTTCCTGAGACCAACCGCGGGCTTTGCGTAGAGCGGTGACGCGTTTGCCGAAGATAACTCTGGGATCAGTCTTTCGCACGTTCCGCCTAGAGAGATGTTTCGGCGGATGCTAATGATCAGGTCACTATGAGGCCACGCTCGATGAGTGACAATTGGCGCCGCAGCGGGTAGTATTTGCAGGTCCGCCGAGGAGATAGATTTCTGCGAGTGACTACTCAAGCCAACCCATCCAGCGTCACCAATCTTCAACGCTTGCTTGCGCGGCGCGAGCATCAAGCATTTCTCGACGAGCTGTTGCTCGCACTGGAGGATGCGGAACTATCCCAGCAAGATTACTTGGCGGCGTTGGGTGGAGAAGGTCTTTACGTCCTGCTACATGGGGAAAGCTCGCCCGCGCTCCTGGGGGCCTACGCCAGTCTGTTGCTATCCGGGAAAATTCACGCCTCCGCAAACATTGTCTTGGCACTCAATCAGAGGATGCCGTCGCCAGACCTCGTTGCGCTTGCGGACAACCTGGCGCGCAACGACGCGGAGCCTTTCGATAGATCGCCCGGCAAACGGCAAGCATCGCATGCCCGTGGGGAGCAACCGCCCATTCAACTCAGGCGGGTCATCCAGATTATTGATATGGGATTTGGAACCTACTCCGCGTCGGATGCGTTGGGACTCAAGCGATCTGTGTTCCGGTCAGAGCAGGAGCGAACGTTTCTTCAAGCACTTTCGTTGCGATTCCCAGGACTGCACGCATTCCCGAACTACCCTCTCGACCAATTGGCCGATTTCGACAAACTAGGAAATCTACTCGATGCAGAAACCCTAGAATATGGGAAACACTGCAGGATTGATGCGGTCTTGGTTGTACCGGGCGAAGGCGACCCCGTGGCGGCTTTTGAACTCGACAGCCGTCTTCATGACGAACCAGCTCAAGCTAGGCGAGATCGCCTTCGCAATCGGCTGTTTCGGGTCATTCAAATTCCTTTTTTCAGGTTAAGGGCGGAGCAAAATCTCTCAGTGGGTGTCGATGAGTGGTATGCGCTCTTGACCGACGAGGTGGCCGACAGAATCGATTGTGGGCGCAGGATACGGGTTCGAGCGTTGCATCCGACGCTGATTCCGGTTTAATTACACGCGGTCAGCGCTTTCCGCCAATCTTTCTGACGATGATGGCATTGGTCGAATTGGGGAGGGATATCGTAATGACGGAGGAAGACGGTGGATTTGTCGCGCACTGCCAAAATCCGGACGTGGCTAGCGACGGGAGAACTCCAATGGAGGCTCTAGCGAATTTGCGGGAGGCTTTGGAACTTTACTTCGAGGACTCGGATCGCAGGTGACTCGGATGCCTATCGTCAAATACCACTTCTGAAAACAGAAATAGTCAGAAGTGGGGTGGGTGTCCAACTACGAGTCGCAGCTCTGGCCAAAGTTACGTCGCACATTTCCCCTTATCGTCTTGCTATGAGGAGGCCGTTTAACCTGGCAGGCAATGAACCCTATCCATCAGTGCCATGTAGTTGCCGGTGCCTCGGACACGGGGCACATTTGTGACCAGCCAGGTCAGCAGAAGCGACTTGCATCGGTGTGCGGGACTCATTTGGGGACTGAAGGGGCTAAATTGCGACCACAAATGCCCAGAATCCAAGGGGCAGATTTGTGTCACCTGAGTCCGCTTGATCCGGTTTGATCTGGCACACAAACCGCGTTGTTACTATTTTACATAATGCCAATTATGCGAACTACAGCAAGCGCAATTATTAGTCGAATAGCCGCATTTGTCCGCGATACGTTCGCAGCCGATCGACGGCATTTCGGTTTCGGGTGTTCGTGAGCACCCTGCACACCAGGTGCAGTTCGATGTATTCAACGCCTTCGCCCAGAAGGCGTTTTTTTTCGACTGCGATTCGCCGCCAAGCCTTGCGTCGACAGGCATGGTCAGGTGCACGGCAATAGCGTTTCAGGTAATAGAGGTTGGCGAGCCGGTTCGACCATATAGGGAGCATGGATCGATTTTAAGTTCTGGGGTCATCGGCTGCGCCGATCGGGCTCTGCCAGGGTTTCGCTATTCGCTCATCCCACGATGAAGCCGTGGGAGCTGCGCCCCTTCTGATCCCTTGCCCAACGGCATCGACCTCGACGCGATCGACCCGGCCAGGCGCGACGAATCGCCCGCATGAACCCGGAGCGCCGGCGATACCTCGCAAGGCCATCCAGTTGAAGGAAACGGCCAGGCCAATGCGTGATGGAAGCGCCGCCCTTCGGGCGCAATTAGACGCGCTGCGCGCTTTTGATTGTCGAAAACCCGCCGCCGTGGTCCCGCACCTTTTGCCGGCTATCCGTCCTGAACGATTTGCAGCACCCGTATGCGCCGACCTGTAACACAGGGCGAGCCTGAATCAAGGGGGTATCCATAACCCTGCCAGACGGGAAAGACCCGAAGGATTGCGGCTACCGCCGCCACTGCGAAAAGTGTCTTTTTGAAAGGACAAGCGGCTTACGCCGCTACGGCAGCGTTACAGACGCCCTCCCCCTTGATTCCGGCAGACCTGCCCTGTGTTCCATGACGGCACGGGTACTGCAAATCAGGACGGATAACCAACAAAAGGAGGCAAGCGCATGGACACACGGCCGCAATTCGACAATCAACCGCAACAGCAGGAGCGGGATGCAATCAGTCCAGATATGACAAGCGCGTTTCACGTGAAACATTCGGCAGAACAATCACTTACAGGAGCAAAGACCTTGAAAACGGAATTCACCAAGGACGAACTGTACGAATTGAATGACGCCCTCAATGAAACCGTAGGCCGGATGCTTCAAGAAGGCCAAACACCGGAGGAAATCAAATACCGGTCCCTGGCTTGCCTTTGGAATGCCTGGCTGAAGATCACCATCGAAATTCACGGCACGGCCGACACGCCAGCGATGAAAAAACTCGCCGCGTTGATCGACATCGCCATTGACCACCCGAAAACCCTTATTTCGCCGACCAGGAGATAAAAGCATGAACGCCACCGCCACCAAGACGGCCAAGGTCCCCCGCTACGAACCGACCGACCCCGACACCGGAGAACCACGCGTCACGCCGCCACCCGCTCCCCACAAGCAACCACCAAAGCTCCCGGCCAAAGTTTCGCATGCGAAAACCAAGGCCGCCGCGCCCGAGCTGCCGGCGATTTCCGTGGTCAAGCTGGTGCCGCTCGACCTGATCGACATCGAACCGCAGGTCAGGACGATCTTTGACGACGACTCCCTGCAGGAGTTAGCCGACGACATCAGCGCACGCGGGCTGCTGCAGCCGGTATTGCTCAATCCGAACGGCGGGCGCTTCGTGCTGATCGCCGGCGAGCGGCGCATCCGCGCCTGCCGCCTGGCGGGACTGTCTGACATTCCGGCGCTCATTACCAAGGCATCGCAGGCAGATGCGCTGCTGATGCAGCTGGCGGAGAACATCCAGCGGGAAGACCTCGAGCTGCAGGACGAGGTCAACGCGATTCGGTTGCTGCACGACAACCTGCAGAGCGTGCAGGCCGTGGCGGAGACGGTGAAGAAGTCGCCGGCATGGGTATCGAAGCGCCTGGCGCTGTCGCATCCGGATCTTCACTGGCAAGCGCGCCAACTGATGGAGGACGGCATTACCGAGGATGTCGAAATCCTCAACTGCTTGAGCTCGATTGCAGAGCTCAGCTACGGCAAAGCCAACGACCTAAGGCAGCAAATCCGCGAAGGCAAGGCGACCCGGGAAACCGCGCGCCAGGTGCTCAAGGAGTTGAAGACCGAGGCGAAGGCCAAACCCGGGCCGATCCTGTCCGACGCAGAGCGCCAACAGACGCGCCAGGCGCAAGAACAACAGATGGCCGAATGGAAGGCCGAGCGCGCCGCCCTTGACAAGGAAAGGAACGAGGGTCACGGCGAACCGTTCATCGAACACGCCCTGTACGAGCTGACAACGATGTGCACAGAACCCGACTTCGACAATGCCAACGAGGCGGACGAGTTTCTGAATGGCCTCAACGCCGCGCAATCAGCCGCACTGCTGGCCCACCTGCAGGACTACCAGGCGAAGGCCAAGGACTGGAACTTCGAGCAATGGGCCGACGTGTTGAGGCCCTATGACACCCCGGCCAGTTATCTGGAACAGTTCGCGGCTGTGATGGCGCTCAAGGGCCAGCAACTGGACAACCTTTACGCGGTGGTGGCGATCCTGCAGGCCGCGAACCGTGAGGAGGATGAAGCATGAGCGCGACTACTTTGACGCCGGCGACCACGGCGAAGGCCACGGCGATCACCGCCGCGATCCGCCCGGCCATGGAGGAAGCCGCTCCAGGCGTCTATGCCCACCGCGTGGCCTTGTTGCTGGCCCGCCTCACCAGCGCCAACAAGGACGAGCGGGAACAAGCAAAGAACGAAGTGCGCCAGCTGGTGAAGGTCGGCAGCGAGATCCTCGCGGCCGAACAGGCCGCCCAGGATCTGGCGAACTTCGCCAACCGGAACGAGCCCTAGCCTTTCGCATGCGAAATACTTTTCCGTTACACTTGCCGCCAAGGAGATCGACCCATGAGCACGATTACATTCGACACGTTGAAATTCGTTGAGAAGCTAGAAAAGGCTGGCATCCCCCGCGAACAGGCCAAGGCCGAAGCCGAAGCACTGGCGGAGGTGCTGGACAACGGCGCCCAAGAGCTGGTCACCAAGAAAGACATGCTCATTGCCCTGGGCGACTTGCGCGCCGACATCATGAAGTGGGTGATCGGCCTGGCGCTCGCACAAGTCGGCTTGCTGGTGGCCATCCTGCTACGCATGCCGCACTGAGTTATCCACCGTTTATGTGGACAAAAGCCCGCGATTGCGGGCTTTTTCTTTGCGGATCAATGACCAGATGCGCCGGTCAAATTAGATGCGCACCACTTCGATAAACACCAGGATTTCAGACTGTTTCTGCTGCTTCTCCTGGCCAAGCAACCACCCGAAGAACGGCATGCGATTTTCCGCTGCGTCCTCCTGGTCATCCTGCAGACCGGCCAGAATCACGACCTCACCAGGCACAAGGCCGAGTTTGGTGTTTACCGACCGCTTGACCAGGGTCGGCGAGCCGTTGACGCCTGTCTTCGTCACCACAAAATTCGATAGCTCCTGCTGCAGCTGCAGTTCGATCACGTCCTGCCGGATTTCCGGGGTTGCCGTGAGGATTACCCCCGATTGTTTGTATTCGACGGACTGCACCGGGTTGCCGTTCTTGTCCATTTGAGCCGCCCCGAGCACCGGCACATCCTGCCCCACGCTAAAACGGGCCTGAGCGCCGTTTCTGACGCGCACCTGGGGCCTACTGACCGACTTGAACCTAACATCCTCGTCCAGGGCCGATACGACCGCCGACAAGCCACCCTGAACCAGTTTCAGCGACACACCGCCCAGGATGTTGCCCGCGACGGTGCCCGAGAGCTTGCCGGACATCAGACTGGCCGCGATCTGCACAGCCGATCCCTCCCGCTTGTCGAAGCCAACCTCATACACGGCCGCTTTAAGCAGCACTTCACCGCTGGCCGTGTCCAGGTCATTCAGCAACTTGCTCACCTTGGCAACATCCGCCGCCGCCACGCTGAACGCGATTTGATCGACCTCGAGCGATTCCGCTTGCCCTTCGCCCCCGCCGACTTTCGCCGGCCTGCTTTGTTCCCTGCGCGCCTGCATGCCGGCAACGCTGGCCACGTCCCTGCCCTGCGGCTGTTTGTCCGCCACGACCGGCCCGCCTTCCTTGCTGTTATGTTCCTGCGGTCCGCCCATCACCCGCGCCGCCGTGACACTTTGCACCACGTCCGCCAGGTAGCGCGCCGACCGATGACGCGGCCGATAAACCAGGATTTCTTCCGGCGCTGGTTTAGTCGCGCCGATCCAGGCCACGCCCGCGACGTCCTGCACCGTGAATCCGTTGTCGTTCAGGAGCCTGGTCAGCTGCGCTATCACCGCTTCCGGTTTTTCGGCCTTGAGTGAGAGCGACACCGGCCGACGCGCCTGCAGCACTGCCGAAGACAGCACGAACGGCCGTGGGGCCAGTTCGCTGTACACGAGTTTCACCAGGTCCGCCAACGGCACTTCATCGAGCGTGACCGACACCGGTTGCGCCTGCACAGTCAGCGCGCAACACCACAACAGCAACCACCAGCGCCGCATTATTTCCCCTTCCGGTCATCCAGCACCGCCCAGGTGGTCACAACCTCGCCGCCTTCCAGGTTCGCTTCTATCCCCGCACTGCCCTGCCGCTTGAAACTCAACGGCTGAACCACGCGCTGCTGCCGCCCGTCGCTCAGCACAAGGCGAAACGTCGGCGACTCCAGCACGCCGACGATGCGCCATTGCGAAAAATGCACCGGCCGCTTGCTGGCCGTAATCTCGGCCTTCGCTGGATCGGCCGCGTTGATAGTCTGACTCTTGTTCGCCACCGATCGGACAATCATTGTCACCAGCACAACGAACGCGATCGCCGACAACGCGCCGACATAGACCAGGATCGGCACCGGTCGCTTGCGCGTGGTGTGCAACTCGGCCGACTTGTAGAGCGAAAAGACCTCTTTCGGAACCTTGTATTTCTTCCGCGATGCGACCTCAAGGGATGCCTTGGTTTTGGGGTCGCCTTCCTTCAACCAGGTGTACATAAACGCGCCGATCCAGCTTTCCTGGACGTGGTGATGAAAGTCGAGCAGCTTGCGCACGTTCGAATCAAGGAAGGTTGCATCCTGCGTCAGCAACCAGAAATCCAAGCCTGCATGCCGATGCGTTTCGAATCCCGCGATCACATCCGGAACCTTTTGACTCGGATGACGCGGCCGGAACATGCGCTGGCATTCATCGATGACGATCAACGAACCAGGCGGGAAGCCGATCCACTCGTAATCGTCCGCGCCGTTCTCGCGCCGAATCACTCGCACCCACTCGTCAATATGCGGGACAGGCTCATGCGCGATTTTCAGTTCCTTGATGCCGTCGACAAAAATCAACCGCTTGCCGACTTCGGCCTGCAGCAGCTGCACGATATGGGCCGTCTTGCCGATACCAGGCTTCCCGGTCAGAAGATTAATCATGGCGTTGTGGCAATCCGACCGAACCGCTCTACCGCCATCAACGCCGCACGCGCCGCCAACGCCCCGAGCATGATGCCGACCGCCTCGAATGCCCCGGACATGGCGACCACCTGGTAAGCATCCCCGGTCAGGCCCGACAGGTTAGACAACACCTGGTCACGAACTTGCGTAGCCAGCAGCGCCAGCCCGCCGTAACTTATCAGGCCGACGCCCAGGGCGATCAATATCCGCCTTACCAGCGGAGCCACCAACGCCAGCACCCATACAGCCGGATTCATATGCCCTTACCCCCGAGAACAAGCATGCCCGCCGCCAACCAGGCCAGCGCCAACACAATAGGCCGCAGGAAGGATGCGAAATCACACACCGTCGACCACGACCAGACGATGCCATGCGGCAGCTGCACAGGTACAGGACAGGCCGCCACCGGACCGCCGACGTCTACCGCTGTAATGGTGGATACCCCGCCCTCCTCCGTCGCCAACTCTTCAGCCCCCGGAATCGACTGATCGAAATTGACATTCACAGCGCACGCCGGCTGCCCCGGCCCGCCGCAGCTGCCTACCGCGTTTGGCCCCGTGCCCGCGTCCGGTCCAAATACGCCCGGAATTGATCCTGCGGCACCGGTACAGCTCCCGTCCGCTTGCTTGATGTAATCAGGGGGACAGATGTAGTTCGTTGCCCCTGGGGCCGAGATACAGCCGCCTTTCCCGTCCGCTGCGTATCCGATGCCGCAGGAGACAGTCGCCGGGGTTCCTGGCGTTCCAGGCGCTGTTGTGGTTGTCGGGGTGCCGGCAACTGCAGGGTATTCGCAAAAGTTGTTGACGACGACGCCGCCATTAGGACAAGACACAGTAACCGCATTTGTTCCCCCTACTACAGAAGTTCCGCCTATCGTGGTTCCAGCTGGCGCCGGTCCCGCCCCTTGATACACTGCATTCGTATTGCATACTACTGTCGTCGCGCCAAAACACCCGGAAGGCGAACTCGCGGCATGGCTCCAACCGCCGACGTTCACCGAATCCTCCCAGGGCGTCCAGTTCGCCTGCGCGCTGCAATCCGTCGGCGGCTCACAAACAGTCACTCCGATATCTTGACTCGATGCCGGCTCGGGTTCCGGTGTTTCTGGTGTACAGACGCCGTCGACTACCAGCTGCATTTCCGCGCATTCCGGAGGCGGCGCTGGAGGAATACACGACGATCCGGATAGGGTGTAACCCGATGGACAGGTCCCACCCGCCGCCATAAAACCAAACTGCAATTCAGGACCGCCATTCGGCTGCCGCCAGTGATATTGCGCACCGCACAGGCCCGGCGTATAAGAGATATTCCCGGTGCAGCTGCTGTAACCCTGCGGCGCTCTCGATGCATCACACGCCGCCTTAGCGGCCGCATTCGATGAATACACACCGACACAAGATTGCGCCCAGGTCGCGCCAGACGCCAGCAACAGGAACAACAGCGCCGCGATCCTGGTCACGGCCTTCACCTGAGCGCCATCCACACCGGCAGCAACACGGCGACAACGCCCACCAGAATCTCTATTACTTGGCTTGCCATAGGAATTTGATCGCGTAGACAGAAACCATTGCGGCAGCGATAGCCCATCCTATCGTCATGCCGTCCAGAAAATTGCCGGCCGGATCGCAGGCCGGAAATTCCACAGCGGGAGCCGTCGAACTCGTCAAGCTGGTTACGGTTCCATCCGACGCAATCGACTTGCGAACGATGGTCCAATCCCCTGCCACCTTCTCGAAGTATGACAAATACGATGTACTGCCCGCCGTGAAACTAGGTTCCTTGGCCGTGTAATACCCGTCCAGCGCTTCCGCACTGGATTGATAACAATACGACCCGACCAGGGAACCCACGGCCTTATTTGCTGCGCCAGAGAAACTTGATGGTGAACACGGCGAAGAACGCCACGACCACCGCCGTTGCAATGGCGATGCCATCGGTCTGCATGTCACCCACCGCCGTGGTGATGGCTGCCGGGACGGCTGCCATTGCCTGGTTGGCGAAGGCGACCAGGGCGGCACCGGTCAGGCCGATTTTCTTGCCGGCTGCAATGGCTTGCTGCTTGATGAAGTTGCGATTCATAATTTCTTGCTCCGTGGCCCTACAAGGAAACCCGGCTGGATCGGGCCAGCGCCAGCCAGGCAGAAAAATCAACTACCGTTCAGCGAATTCGCCGCTTTCAATTTCTTCACTTGTGAAATCGTCATTAGCGGCATCCTCGATGTCGATGCCCCGTTCCCACGACGGCTCTACAACTTCCCGCTTATCGAGTGCCGGCAACACATACCAATCCGAGGAAGGTTTCCATTCCTCCGGCTCATCGTTCTCAGGACCGCGAAACGGTTCAAGGGGAGTGCCGACGAACAAGACGCCGTAAACAAAGAACCGCGCCACCGCAATCAACGACGCCACGGCAACGCCGTTCACGAGCAAATCCGTCGCCAACGTGGTTATTACTGCTGGAATCGCCATAGCACCCCCCTCCTTTACTTACGTCTATTTCGCATGCGAAAACTAGGCGGCTTTCTTCGCGTGTTCAGCGGCGACCCGTTCCACCGGGCGCACGCTGTTGACGATGTTCTTCGACACGTCGCCATTCGTGACGCGCAAGAATTCAACCTCACACAACATCGGGAATTCGTTATGCATCAGCGCCTGCGCCAGTTCCGCTTTGCCCAGGCTGTATTCCTGCGTTGCGTAGCCCTTGGCGCGGCCAGTGGTGAAATCAAGCGACTCCTCGATGAAAACCTTTCCGGAATCGATACCCTTGCCATCGATGTCGCCTTTGAAGAACTTGACGCCCGTTACTTTTACTTTTTCGATTGCCATGATGTTTAGCTCCTTAGCGCCTATGTCGCTGTACCGGGTCCGGCGATTCCCCGAGCGAAGAAATCCTTAGCCGTACCGCTGGCGATACCAGGGCGGCGCTTCAAGCGCGGCCACATCAATGACCCGCACATTGACCGGCAACCGGTGCACGTTGTTCGGGATCGAGATGTCAATGCCGTATTTCAGCAATTCGGACCGATGTGCATAAAATGTCGTCCGGCTAACGTTTTGCGGCAGACCATCACGCCACGACACATACGTCGACCTCAATCGACGCGGCAAATCTCCAAAGCTGTCGTATGTCATTTGTTCAAACCTCCTGAACTGCGTCCGGCCCATGAAAATATCGGTCAATTCGTCATGCGTGATTGCCCCGAGGTAGGCCAATTGCCTTTGAGTGAGGAAACGAGACTTGAGCGTGAATTCCTCGCGCAACACGCCATGCGACCGGCAAAACTCAATCACTTCTTCATCCACATGGGCGCCGGACTTGCGCCGCTTGTGGGCCATTAATTCGGCATATTTGGAGTAGACCTTGCCGTAGACGTATTTACTGCCCTCACCATAGGCGACGGTTGCGCCATCGGTGGAGAGCACGCCTTTTTGCCGGCCGACGTGCTGACCGGCCAAGCCCTTAAGCACGACTTCGCCCGCCTCCTGCGAGAAGCAGGCGCGATTCATGGTGATGTCGATCCGGCTTGCCCTGGCACCGGTCCAGGTCCATCCGTGATCTGCGAAGCGGTAGAGCTTGCCGGCGCTGAATGGCGGAATCGAATAGAGGTTCAGCAGCTCATTGATGCGCCGCACTGTCTCCGGCCAGGTGTAGCCGAAGAGGTTGTCGCGGCGATTGAAGCGGGCGATGTTTCCGGAGAATTCGACTATTGACCCGTCCGAGCGGACATCGCACCGGGAATCGAACGATCCTTCCAGGCCGGTGCGGCGGTGCACCACGTAGTCCACCGATCCGTCCGCATCGACGGAAATGACTTGACCGCCGTTAAGCACCGGTGCCCCCTGGGTGCCGTGATCCTGGCGCATAGTCACCCAATCGACAAATACCGGGATTTGGCTGCATGGACTCACGCCGCCAATTTCCCCGGCCTTGTCTCACCAGTGAGACTAACTTTACGTGTCCGAGTCCCGATTTCCGGACTAACTTTACGTGTAACTAGCACGTAAAGCTTTTGCGCCTGGCTGTGCATGGTCGCCGGGTCGCCTGCGGCGCCCTCGGCGTCCATGCACCCAAAGGGTTTGATGATACCGGTCCAGGCGGCTGCCGTGGCCGAGGCCGCGCAGATCGGGCCAACGTAGCCATCCCGAAGAACGATACTGTACGCCCTGGGCGTGCCTGGCCAGACTTCGACATGCTTGAATTTGCGACCGTCGAGGTAGAACAGGCCGCCCGCGTCCTGGACGGTCTTGGCGAAGGTCAGACTCTGGTGGACGTCGTCCTTGCGACAACCGCGACCATCGCGCATGTGGCCTTCCTGCCATCTGCCGAAGCACAAGACGCGCTTAGGGAAATAGGCAGTCAATTCAACGAGTTCCGGTCCGTCTGCCATCACAAGGCCCGGTCCTGCATCTCGTCCCAACAATCCGAGCACATGACTTCCGGATCGGTGCCGCTGCCGCGGTAGCCGCACTCGTCTGGATCGACTTCGGCCGAAGAATCCGCCATGCGTTTGTCGTTGTAGCAATCCAGGCACAGGCTTGAGCCTTCTTCGTCCTGGTTCAGAGGCGCACCGCATTCTTCGCACTCGTCGTCCACGCTGACAA
>JAUYSD010000060.1 GCA_030696505.1 Sulfuritalea sp.
CCATGATGCCGTTGTTGACCTTCACCACCTTGCCCTGGGCGCTGATCGTCTTGCCGGCGAGGGTGGCCTTGTTCTGGTTCAGGGCGGCGACAGTCTGCACTTTGGCATCTGCGGCGCTTGCACTGAATGAAGCCAGCCCGATGGTGCTTATGAGCACGACGAAAGCGATGGATAGAATCCTCATGAAAACTCCTGTGGTTGGTTGAAGGTCGGCAGGAACATGCCTGCCGCCAGTATACCCGTACGGAGTTCCCCGATTCCTGGACGTCTCACCCGCAGGCGGCACGTCTGACATCGACCGTCCGCGTGAAAACCTCCTCGAGCATTTCGCGCGCCCGGCCGAAATCCAGCACCGCATCCTCGTAGGCTTCTCGCGCCAGGGTGTAGGCCTCCACCAGCTCGGTATTGATGCCCTCGCCGTGCAGCCGGCGATACAGGACCTGGCATTCCTCGAACAGGCGATCCGCCAGCAGGCGCCGCCGCATGTAGATGCGCGCGCCTTCCTGCGGCCAGGAACTCAGCTCCGCATAGCCGGGCACATGGCTCCGCTGCAGCGTGGCAAAGTCGCCTTGCAGCAGTTGCCACATGCCTGCCCAGTCGGGTGCCGCATCGCCAAAAGGCGTGTAGCCGAAGCGCCTCAGCTCGGCGACCTCGCCGTCGATCAGATGCTGGGGGGACGCCGCTGCGCCGCCGGGCCGCCCCAAGGCGGAGCCTCCAGCGCCCGGAGCGGGCACTGCCCGCGAGCCAACGTCACCCCCTTCTTCGGGAAGGGGGCTGGAGGGAAGGCTCATAGCGTCAGGCGGCCAGCGGATGTGCGGCTTCGTAACCCATGCGCATGTCGTAATCGGCCTCGACGTCCGTGGGCATGATCAGGCCGACTTCCTTGAGCCGCGAATCCAGCAGTTCGAGATATTCGGCCTGCAGCTCTTCCGGCTTTTTCACCTTGATGCCGTACTCGTAATAGATGTCGAACATTTCCGACTTCTTGTCGCCGGCGGACGGGCGGCCGTAAAAACCCAGGCCCATCTGCATGAACTTGGGAATCCGCTGCTGCATGAATTCGCGCGTCTTCTCGCCGCCGAACTCGATGCAGCGCTTGGAAGCCCAGACGCCGAAGGCCAGGTGGCCGTATTCCTCCTTGTGGATGCGCACATTGACACGCGCCCAGGGCAGGTAGGAACACTCGCGATACTGGCCGAGAAAGGCCACGGCCGCGGGCGTGACCACGGTCGAGAACAGTGCCACGTCTTCCCAGCACTCGAAGAACTTCGACCAGTTTTCCTTGCGAAAGCCGTTGATCACGTTCACCTTCTTCGGGTCCGGATTCTCGGGATTGTGCGACAGCTCGTAGAGGCGGGCATCGACGTCCACACCGAGTTCCTGCAGCAGGTTCCAGACATAGAAGGCGTGGCCCATTTCCTCGAACACCTTCTTCGACAGGCGATAGGCCTCTTCCGGGCGCGTCGCATACTGATGGTTCTCGGCCACGCGCTGACCGCCGGCGTATTCCGAGTCGGCCTGGAAACACATCAGGTTGATCAGGGCCTTCCTGTAGTCGTCGGGCAGTACGTCGCCCTTGTCGTAAGTCTTGAATGTTCTCATTTCAGCTCTCCAGGTAGTGCCAACAGGCCCTTGCGCCGACTTGCAAACCGGCGCAAGGGCAAAGCATATTTCAGAAAAATTCTTAATTGCGATACAAATGCAGTTGCTGCGTAAAATAGTAATGTATCACTTCCACCGTGTCAATTTATTTTTTATACTTCAACCAAAGATGCCTTTTCATCTGTTTTGTAGTTGTTTTTTTGGATTACATAAAACAGCGCAAGCTGACATCAACTAGCGGGTAGTAGCGACTTCCGCAGTTGTGTTACACACCAGTACCGCCAGTGATATCATTTAAAGAAATTACTCAGGGAGCGTTCCACCCATGAAGAACCGCTTCATCAGCCAATGGCTGAATGCCTTCCTCGCCGACCACAAGTTGCGCGCCAACTCGCTGATCATCACCATCTACGGCGATGCGATCGCGCCGCGCGGCGGCACCGTCGGCATCGGCAGCCTGATCACGCTGATCGAGCCGTTGGGCCCGAACGCGAGGCTGGTCAGAACCAGCGTGTTCCGCCTCACCAGGGAAAAGTGGCTGGTCTCCGAGCGCATTGGACGCAAGAGCTACTACAGTTTGACAGCGACCGGGCGCCGGCGTTTCGAACATGCCTACCGGCGCATCTACGATGATCCGCACCGGCAATGGGACGGCGACTGGCAGGTGGTGTTTGCCGGCGGCGGCATCCTGAGCGCGGCGCAGCGCGACGTGCTGCGCCGCGAACTGCTCTGGGAGGGTTTCGGGGTGATTGCACCGGGCGTGCTGGCGCACCCCTACGCCAACCATGACGCGGTGCTGGAAATTCTGCAAAGCACCGGCACCCACGACAAGGTGGTGGTGATCCAGGGACGCAGCCTGGGAGCGCTGGCCAGTCGTCCGCTGCAGGAACTGGTGCGCGAATGCTGGAACCTCGACACCATCGCTGCCGACTACAAACGTTTCATCGATTGTTTCCGCCCTCTGGCGCGGGCCATCAAGGCGGCACGCGAACTGGATCCGGAACAGGCCTTCTGCGTGCGTACGCTGCTGATCCACGAATTTCGCCGCGTCCAGTTGCGCGATCCGCAATTGCCCAGGCAGTTGCTCCCCGCCGACTGGCCGGGCGACAGTGCAAGACAGATCTGCGGCGAGCTCTACACGCTGGTCGCACCGAAGTCCGAGCAACACCTGACGAGCGTTCTGGAAACCGCCGACGGGCGGCTGCCCGAAGCTGCCGAGTATTTTCAGCGGCGCTTCAACGATGCGACAACAAGCAGAATCGAGGCTCTGGCATGAATCAGGCTTCCTTCCATATCGGCATCGTCGGCGCCGGCCCTTCCGGCTGTTATGTGGCCGACGCCCTCGGGCGCAAACTGCCCGGCGCGCGCATCGACATTTTCGACCGGCTGCCGACGCCCTTCGGCCTGGTGCGCGGCGGCGTCGCGCCCGACCACCAGGGCACCAAGAACATCGCCCGACAGTTCGAGCGCACGCTGGGCAAGGAAGGCGTGCGCTTTCTCGGCAACGTCGCTGTCGGCCGCGACCTTTCCTACGAGGAACTCAAGGCCGCCTACGACGTGCTGGTGATCACCATCGGCGCGCTGGACGATCGCCGCCTGGGCATCCCCGGCGAAGAACTCGATGCCGTGTATGGATCAGGCCAATTCGTCGCCTGGTACAACGGCATTCCCGCTGACCGCGACCTCGAACCCAGGCTCGACGGCAAGTCGGTCGCCATCATCGGCAACGGCAACGTGGCGCTGGACATCGCACGCCTCTTGGCGAAGACCACCGACGAGCTTGCCGCCTCGGACCTCTGCGCCCATGCCCGCGCCGCCTTCGCCGCCGCCCGCATCGAGGACATCTGGCTGATCGGTCGCCGCGGGCCGGCCGACGCCAGTTTCACCACCGCGGAACTCAGCGAGTTCGGCGATCTTGCACGCGCGGCGACACGAGTCGAAGCTGCGCAACTGCCGACGGAACTTCCCGCGGAACTCGGCGAACAACAGCGCAAGCTGGCCGAACGGAATCTCGAGGTGCTGCGCGGCTATGCCCAGCGCGGCGCACAGGACGAGCGCCCGCTGCGCGTCCATTTCGTGTTCAATGCCCGGCCGCTGGCCATCCGTGGCGAAGGTCGCGCCCGCGAACTGCTGCTGGAAAGACCCCGCGTCGAACATGGCCGCGCGGTTCCTGGCGGCGAAAGCTTCGCCATTGCGGCAGATACCGTGATATCCGCCATCGGTTATCGCAGTACCGCCTTCCCCGGATTGCCCTTCGACACCGCGCGCGGCGTGGTGGCCAACGATCAGGGCCGCGTCGAAGCGGGCGTCTACACGGCTGGCTGGTGCAAGCGCGGACCGCAGGGCGTGATCCCGGCCAACCGCGCCGACTCGCTGGCGGTGGCCGAACTCATCCTCGCCGACATCGCCGGCGGCCCATCGGGCAAAAAGCCAGGTGGCGCGCTGATCGACTCCCTGCTGGCGACGCGCGGTGCACGGCCGATCGACTTCGCCGGCTGGCAGAAGATCAATGCCGCGGAAGTCGCCGCGGCACAGGGGCGTCCGCGCGAAAAACTGGTGCGCATGGAAGACCTGCTGGCGGCCGCCGGCGGCTGAGCGCCAACGCGTCGCTCAGGCCGGCGCCGGCACCGGCGCGACGCGCTCGTGATAGCGCGCGCGATACAGCAGGCGCTGGTGTTGCGGCGAATCGACGAAGGCGGCGCGGTCGTGCAGCACGTTGTTGCAGACCAGGCCCATGCCGGGTTCCATGCGTCCGTGCAGGGTCCAGGGTGTCGGCGTCGCGAGAATGCGGGACAAGGCCGCCACGGCCGCCTGGGTCGCCGCATCGGCGCGCCATTCGATGCTGATGCTGCGCGCCGTGTAGCGCATGTGCAGATAGCCCCGCGCATCGATTGAAAATACCGGCCCCGGCTGCGCGGCGCGCGCGACGCCAGTCTCGTCCATGCGCGACGGGATGGTCATGGTGTCGGGCTGCGACAGGGCGCGGATATGGTCGGGATTCTCGTCGCGCAGCAGGATGTAGGCGAGCTCATGGTCCAGCAGCTGGTTCTCGCCGCCGGATTCGGCGCGCTGCACGCAATGCAGGACCATGCCGCGCACCGTGCGCTCGGGCAGGTTGTAATAGCCGTCGGTGTGCCAGCGGATCGGCTTGTCGGTATAGGGTATGAATTCCTTGCGTTCGCCGCGCTCTTCGGCGCCGCGCACAGAAATCGGCGAGATCGCATCGTCGTCGGTCAGCCAGTGGCTGTCGAGACTGTGCAGGCCCAGCTGGGCGCCGAGGCGACGCGGAATCTCCTTGTCGGGATTGCCGGCCGTGTTGCTGGTGTAGAGCGCCATGTTGGCCGTGGCGCAGCGCTCCAGCAGGGCATCGCGTTCGCCGGCCGTCAGCGCACGCGGATCGTCCAGTGCGACCAGGATGTCCTCGATGCGGCGCGGCGCAGAGTCGAGCTTGTGCTCGCGCCACTGGCGATAGCTGCTTGCGTCG
>JAUYSD010000063.1 GCA_030696505.1 Sulfuritalea sp.
CTGAAGGTCGGCCGCCTGCCCTACGCGGTGCTGGTCGGCGACGACGGACGGATTCGCGCCAAGGGCCTGGTCAATTCGCGCGAGCAGCTTGAGAGCTTGTTCACGGCCAAGGAACTGGGCGTCGCCTCGGTTCAGGAATTCATCGATCAGCGCGCGTAATGGCGCGCATCGGACATATCTGCGGAGGAGACATCAGGTGAAATGGTTCGACAATTACTTCGAACAGAAGACGCGACTCGCGGCGCAGAGCACGTCCCGGCGCAGTGCGCTGACGCGCATCGGCCGCCTCCTGGTCGGCACGGCCTTGATCCTGCCGGTGCTGCCCTTCGATCGCGTGGCGCGGGAAGCCCATGCGGCGCCGAAGGACAAGCGCAATGACGATACCGCCTGCGAATACTGGCGGTACTGCGCGCTCGACGGCTGGCTGTGCACCTGCTGCGGCGGCACGATTTCGAGCTGCCCGCCGGGAACCGAAGTATCCAAAGTGACCTGGGTCGGCACCTGCCACAACCCGAACGACGGCCGGGACTACCTGATCAGCTACAACGACTGCTGCGGGGCGACCAGTTGCGGGCGCTGCCTGTGCAACGGCAACGAAGGCGAACGGCCCGGCTACCGCATGGGCGTGCATAACGACGTCAACTGGTGCATGGCCAACGGCAACAACAACTACCACTGCACGGTCGCGGCGGTGGTCGGCACGGCCGAGTCGCCTCGGGCACGGTGATGGCGAGGCGCCTGTTCTTGCTGGGGATGGCGGTGGCCCTGGGCAGCACCTCGATCTGCGCCGAGGCCAACGGCGCTGCGGGCGCCGAGCTTTTCGGCAAGCACTGCGTGGCCTGCCACCAGGCCGACGGCGAGGGGATTCCCGGGCTGGCGCCGCCGCTGGTGGGAGCCCTCAAGAAAGTTGCGGAAGCCGACCTGGGGCGCACCTATATCGCCCATGTCCTGGTCTCGGGCATGGCCGGCACGATCAAGACCCGTGTCGGCAAGTTTGTCGGAGTCATGCCTTCCCAGGCGGCGCTTTCGGATCAGGAACTGGCGGCCGTGGCTTCGTATGTGCTGTCCACATTCAACGACAGTCCGGTGGCACTGAAAGCGGAAGGCTTCGCGGCACTGCGCGGCAAGCCGCTGGCGCCGGGAGAAGTTCGCAAATTGCGGGAGCAGGTCTTGGCGCAAATCGGTGGGCAGTAGATAGCGGTGGCTGGCGAGCGCGGCGGCATGGCGCGGCGACCTGATACGAAAAACCATACCTAGAGGAGTAATGGCAATGATGGAGAGAATGAAACTGATCGCAATGGCGGTGACCGCGATGCTTTGCGGAGCAAGTCTTGCGGCATCGCCCCAGGAAGCCGAGCGGCTGGGCAAGGACCTGACGCCCGTCGGTGCCGAAAAGGCCGGCAACAAGGACGGCTCCATACCCGCATGGCCCGGCCGCCAGGCGCAGGGCCCGGGCTGGAGTCATGGCCAGAATCGCGCGGCGGCATGGAAGGACAAGGGTGAAAAGCCCCTGTACTCGATCAGCGCCGCGAACGTGGACAAGTATGCCGACAAGCTGACGCCGGGGCAGGTGCAACTGATCAAGCAGACGCCGGGCTACCGCATGGACGTCTACCCGACGCATCGCAGCTGCGCGAATCCGGACTTCGTCGAGCAGAACACCAAAAAGAATGCCACCGCGGCCAAGCTCGGTGCGGACGGCTGGAGCCTGAAGGAGGGCTTCATGCCGGGCATCCCGTTCCCGATCCCGAAATCCGGGGCCGAGGCGATGTGGAACTACAAAATGAAGTACGCCGGCATCGGTTTCGAATGGGCACGCAACTTCATCACGCTTTCGCCGCGCAAGGGCAGCAGCGACTGGGTGCAGGCCGGCGCCACGCAAACCTACTTCTTCCCTTGGGGCGCCAAGGGCTCGGCCGCGCTGGCCGACCTGCCGCCCATCGAGTACTACACCTACTTCGCCTATGAAAGCCCGGTGGCGCTGGCGGGTCAGGCCCTGGCAATCGCCTACTACACCGACCGGGTCGGCAGCGATACGTTCTACTATTTCCCGGGACAGCGCCGCGTCCGTCGTATGCCCTCGTATTCCTACGACGCGCCGCAGATCGGTTTCGAGAACCAGTACACGCTGGACGAGCCGCGCATGTTCAACGGCACCATCGACCGCTTCGACTGGAAGCTGGTCGGCAAGAAGGAAATCTACGTCGGCTACAACTCCTTCGGCATCTACGATCCCAAGGCCAAGTTCAATGACGTGGTCAAACCCGACGGCATCGATCCGGCAGCGCGGCGCTACGAGCTGCACCGCGTCTGGGTGGTCGAAGCGACGGTCAAGGCCGGCGTGCGTCACGTGGTGCCGAAGCGCACCTTCTATCTGGACGAGGACAGCTGGTCGATTTCCGTGGCCGAGGATTTCGACGCCAACGGCAAGCTGTGGAAACTGCGCGAGAGCTTCGTCATTCCCGTCTATGAAACCGCCAGCTGCGACAACCCGGCCTTCGTCCAATACAACATGCTGGAAGGCGGGCGCTTTGTTTTCGACCAGAGTCCGCTGGGCGCAGGAACCGATATGCGCTGGGTGGTCGAGTCGAAAGACGCGAAATTCAGGAAAGAGTTTTATTCGGCTGAAAACCTGCGCGCCATCAGCGAGCGTTGATTCTTTTGGGGAGGGAAAGAACATGAAAGCAAGGACGACACGACTCGCATCCGCGATGTTTTTGGCAGGACTGTATTCACTGGGTGCCCAGGCCTTCACCTTCGAGGGTGAATCGGTCAAGGGTTCATTCGATTCGACCGTCAGCTTCGGCTTCGGCAAGCGCCTGAAGAACCAGAGTTGCTCCCTGGTGGGCGACGTCACCGGGCCTTGCGGCGCCAGCGCCGATTTCGCCGTCTGGTCGAATGGCGACGACGGCAACATGAACTACAACAAGGGCGATTTCTTCACCACCTATCTCAAGGGCAATCACGAACTGCTGCTGAAGCTGCCGTCCGACATCACCTTCATGGCGCGGGCGAACTGGATGCAGGACTTCGCTGCCGACAAAACGCGCCGCACCGAACTGCTGGGGGATGCGAAACAGCAGATGACCTCGGATGTGAACCTGATGGACCTCTGGGTCAGCAAGGAATTCAACATCGGCGAGCAGCGTGCGCGGGTGCGGGTTGGCAACCAGGTGGTGAGCTGGGGCGAAAGCCTGTTTGCCCCCGGCGGCATCAATTCCACCAATGCCATGGACATCAACCGTCTGTCCAGCCCGGGGATGCAACTCAAGGAAGTGTTCCTGCCGGCCCCGATCATCAGCTTTGCCACCGGGCTCGGTCACGGCCTGAATTTGGAGGCCTACTACCAGACCAGCTGGAACCGCAGCAAGTTGCCGGCGGTCGGCAGCTACTGGTCGGTTGCCGATTTCGCCGGCAAGGGATCGCACAAGCAGCTCTATCTCGATTTCGGCGGCGGCCCCGGCGGCCTTTCCTGGCTCAACGGCATCGATGCGCCGACTTACGCGCGGATGAACGGCGTCAGCCTGGCCGCCGCCGAGGCGGCGCTGGCGGGTTTTGCGTTTGCCGGCGTCGGAGTATCGGCAACCGCCTTTGCGGTACCGCAGACCTCCGATCTGACGCCGAAGAATTCGGGGCAGTACGGCTTGTCGCTGCGCTGGACGCCGCCGGAAAGCGACCTCAATCTCGGCTTCTATTACATGAACTACCACGACAAGACGCCCAATGGCCGCTGGTGGAAGGATACCGGGCTGGCACCCTTCGGCACGGTCGAGAACGTGTTCCTGGAAAACCGGAAAATGTATGGCGTCAGCGTCAACACCTCAATCGGCAACTGGGCGGTCGGCGCCGAGTTGTCCTACCGGCCAAAGGATGCGGTGTCGCTCTCGGCATGCACGCCGACGGGAACCGGCGGATCGGCACAGAACTTCATTCCGGGGGCCGTCGGACCAGGTGCCTACGACTGCGATGGCTGGATCGACATGAAGAAGTACCAGACCCACATCACCGGCATCCTGGCGCTGACGCCGGGCGATCACGGCTGGTTCCTCGATGCCGTCGGCGCGCAGACCGGCACCTTCCTCGGCGAGTTCGTCTGGACGCGCTACCCGGAAGCCGATCCCAACAAGATCTATACGCGAACGGTAAATGGCACCGGCGGTCCGATCACGGTCGACCAGGTGATCGCCGGGGGCTTGTACACCTGGCCCGCCAACGGCAACAAGACCACGGTCAGGGGCACCGGCAGCAAGGACTCGTTTGGCTATATGTTCGATTTCAGCCTGGTCTACGACAGCTCGCTGATCAGCGGCTGGCAGGTGATTCCCGGAATCTTCATGATGGGCGCCCTGAAGGGCGAAACGCCCAATCTGGTGGCGTTCTGGCAGGAGGGCGCGAAATCGGCGAACTTCTATGTCAACTTTGTGCAGAACCCGGCGAAGTGGCAGGCTGGCGTCAACTACACCACCTTCTGGGGCGGCAAGTCCGAATACCATCAGGTGCTGAAGGACAGGGACTTCGTTGGCGGCTACGTGTCGTACAACTTCTGAGTCCATCTCCGGTTCCGGCGGGCCGAGGCCCGCCGGTTTTCGTAAACCGCGTCGCAGTCAGAATCGCCCGTCGATGGTGAAACACGCGAAGGACGAATTGAAGGCCCGCCCCTCCCATCCTCCCCTCACGGGGAGGCTTCTAGTCAGCTCGCTACGCTCGGCTATCACCAGTCGCTCCGAACGAGTTATTGCACGTTAAACCTTTGTCCGCCATCGCCAGTGCCAAAACTATTTCAAATTGACGACCTCGATCAGTTTCTCACGCGGCGTCTGAAGCAACTGGAGTCCTTCTGTTTCCGCTTTCGCCTGCCTATCCTCGCAGTGCTGGCGGTATTCACCGTGTTCATGGGCTATTTCGCGCTGCAGTTGCGCATGGATGCCGGATTCGAAAAACAAATGCCCTCCGGGCACGAGTACACCGAAACCTTCAACAAGTATCGCGACGACGTACTGGGCGCCAATCGCCTCAACGTGGTGGTCAAGGCACGCCAGGGCACGATCTGGACCAGGCAGGGGCTGACCCGTCTCTACGAGGTGACCCAGGCCGTCGCCTATCTGCCCAGCATCGATCGCCTGGGCGTGCAGTCCCTATGGACGCCGAACAGCTTCGTCAACGAAATCACCGAGGAAGGTTTTCGCGCCGACCCATTGATTTCGGGGACCATCACGCCGCCGCAACTTACCCCCGAGATAATCGCCGGCATCCAGCGCGCGGCCAGCCAGGGCGGTTTCGTCGGCACGCTGGTATCGCACGACCAGCGCAGCGCGATGATCGTCGCCGAGATCCAGGAATACGACAAGGACGGCAAGAAGGTCGATTACATCGCCTATAACCGCCTGCTCGAAGAGCAGATCCGCGCCAAGTTCGAGGACGGCGATTACGAAATCCAGATCATCGGCTTTGCCAAACAGATCGGCGATATCGCCGATGGCGCCTCCGCCGTCGTCGAATTCTGCGGCATTGCGCTGTTGCTGACGGCCCTGGCGGTGTATTGGTACTGCCACTCGATACGCTTCACCATTCTGCCCATAGTCTGTTCGCTGACTTCCCTGGTCTGGCAGTTCGGCGCCTTGCGTCTGCTGGGCTATGGGCTCGATCCGCTGGCGGTGCTGGTGCCTTTCCTGGTGTTTGCCATCGGCGTTTCGCACGGCGTGCAGCAGATCAACTTCATCGTGCGCGAGCTTTCCCACGGCAAGAGCAGCGAAGAGGCGGCGCGCAATAGCTTCACCGGCTTGCTGATTCCGGGCACCCTGGCCCTGGTGACCGCCTTCGTTTCCTTCATTACGCTGATACTGATTCCGATTCCGATGGTGCGCGAGCTGGCGATCACCGCCTCGCTGGGCGTCGGCTTCAAGATCATCACCAACCTGGTGATGCTGCCGATCACGGCATCGATGTTCAACTTCACCAAGCAGTATGCCGACGAGGCGATGCTCAAGCGCGAGCAACGCGCCGGCTGGCTGCGCGTCATCGCGCGGGTTGCGGAACCGCGCAATGCGCTGATCGTGATCGGCATCACCACCGTGATCTTCGGCGTCGCGGTTTGGCAAAGCCACGACCGGGTGATCGGCACGCTGCAACCCGGCGCGCCCGAGTTGCGCGCCGACGCACGTTTCAACCTCGACGCCGTGGCGATTGCGGAAAACTACGACGCGGGCCTCGACTGGCTGACGGTGATCTTCGAGGCCGCCCCCGAGTCTTGTGAAAACGTCGCGCTCGGGGTTTTCCAGGACCAGTTCACCTGGGCCCTGCAGAATGTTCCCGGGGTGCTCTCGGCGAATTCCTATGCGGGGCAGTTGCGGATGTTCAACGAAGGCTACAACGAGGGCAACCCGAAGATGAGCGTGGTGCCCATCGATCCGGGCAACTATTCCGCGCTCAGCGTCGAGATCGGCCGCAACCGCGGCTACATGAAGAAGGACTGCAGCATGACCGCGGTTCATCTGTTCCTCAGCGACCACAAGGCCAAGACCATCAATCGGGTGGTCGATGCGGTCAAGGCATTCCGCGACAACTATCGGCTGGAGGGGGTGACGATACGCCTGGCCTCCGGCAATGCCGGCGTGCTGGCCGCGGTGAACGACGAGGTGGAAAAGAGCGAGCTGCCGATGATGCTCTACGTCTATGCGGCAATCATTGTGCTGGTGGCGGCGGTGTATCGGGACTTCCGCGCCGTCATCGCCTGTTGCCTGCCGCTGACGGTGGGCACCTTCATCGGCTACTGGTTCATGAAGGAACTGCAGATCGGACTGACCGTGGCGACGCTGCCGGTGATGGTGCTGGCGGTGGGCATCGGGGTCGACTATGCGTTCTATATCTATAACCGCCTGCAGATGCACATGGCCCGTGGCCAGCCCATCGTCAAGGCGCTGGAGCACTCGATACTCGAAGTCGGGACGGCGACCATCTTCACGGCGGTGACTCTGGCGATCGGCGTCGCGACCTGGAGCTTCTCGGCACTCAAGTTCCAGGCCGACATGGGCAAGTTGCTGGCCTTCATGTTCATGGTCAACATGATCATGGCCATGACCGCCCTGCCGGCCCTGGCGGTCTGGTTGGAGCGGCTTTTCCCGCGCCGCGGTCCCGTCCGCGCGCCGGGCATCCTGACGCATTGAACCCTCGACATGAATCCCAGACTTCTGCTTGCATTGAGTTTCCTGCTCGGCTTGCCGCATGCCATGCCGGCCGCAGCGACCGGCGCCCCATTGGCTGCGCAAGCGGCTGTCGCCAGCTCGTATGCGGGCAAGGCGCCCGTGCTCGCCGCCGCGCGCGCCGGCAAGCGCGTGGTTTCGGTCGGCGACTACGGCACGGTGATGATTTCCGATGGTGGCGCGTTTCGTCAGGCGCGCGAAGTGCCGGTGAATTCCGCGCTGACCGCGGTGACTTTTGTCGACGACAAGTTCGGCTGGGCCGTCGGCCATTGGGGCGCGATCCTGCACACCGAGGACGGCGGCGAGACCTGGACCCGGCAGCGCCTCGACACGACGACGGACCGGCCCCTGTTCTCGGTGCATTTCGTCGATCGCAAGCACGGCGTCGCTGTCGGTCTCTGGTCGCTGCTGCTGACGACGCAGGACGGCGGCAAGAGCTGGAACAGCGTGAGCCTGCCGAAGCCGCCCGACGGCGGCCGGGGCGACCGGAACCTGTTCAAGGTATTCGGCAACCGCGGGGATGTTCTGTACATCGCCGCCGAGCGCGGTACCGTGCTGCGCTCCGCGGACCGCGGGGCGACCTGGACTTATCTCGACACGGGCTACAAGGGCTCGTTGTGGACCGGCCTGGTGCTGCATGACGGCAGCCTGGTCGTGGCCGGATTGCGTGGAACCGCGTACCGCAGCGTCGATGGCGGAAAGTCATGGAGTCAGGCGACGACCCATACCAAGAGCTCCATCACCGACCTGGTGGAATCGGGAAACACGCTGTGGGCCGTGGGGCTCGACGGCGTGACGCTGAGCAGCAGCGATGGGGGTATCAGCTTCGTCGCCCGGCAGCGCGACGACAGGCTTGCGCTGACTGCGGCGTCGGTCGCCGGCGACGGCTCGCTGCTGACTTTCTCCAAGCGCGGACTGGTGGCTGCCACCGAGCGCTAGGCGCAAGCGGCGACGCGGGCGCGCCGTGT
>JAUYSD010000088.1 GCA_030696505.1 Sulfuritalea sp.
ACCGCCCTGGACGGCCTCGGTCGAGGACTTGGTGGCCATGTTGTCGGTGATCCTGGCGTTCTCGGTGTTCTGTGCGATCGAGGCGGTCATCTGCTCCATGCTGGCCGTGGTTTCCTCGACCGATGCGGCCTGTTCGGAAGACGACTGCGACAGCGACTGCGCCGTCGCCGAGACCTGGCCCGAGGCGTTGGAGAGCGCGTCGGCGGCGCCCTTCACTTCGCCGAGAATCTGGTTCAGCTTGACAATCAGGCCCTGCTGTGCCGTCATCATCTGACCGATTTCGTCCTTGCCGGCCGCATTGACGGTCACGGTCAGGTCGCCGTCGGCCAGGCGCCGGGTGACGGCCAGCGCCTCATTGACCGATTGGGTAATGCTGCGCGCAATGAACAATCCGATCAGGATCAGGATCACGATCGATAGGGTCCCGGCGGTGGCCATGATCATCTGTGCTTGAGCAGCGATCTCGCCGCCTTCTTTCACGGAATCGTCCGCCATCTTGACGTTGAGTGCGACCAGCTTCTCCAGCGTCTCTGTGGTTTTTGCGAAGTGGGGGGTGAGCGCTGCAATATTCTCGTGGAAATCGACAAACAGGGCTTTCCTTTCATCTTCGGCGCTGATCCTGCTCAAGGCTTCAATATTGACTTCGAGCTTTTTGTCGCCGGCCTTCCAGTCGTCCCATTCCTTGAGGAAGCGCTTCCACAGCACTTCCCCTTCGCCGGTCTGCGGCAATGACTCGAACATCTTCCAGCCGGTGTCGATCCTGTTCCAGGCTTCCTTGCGCTTCTTCAGGATCTCGGCAAACTGGGTCTGGGCCTTGGCGTGGTTTTCCCAGAGTGCCGTGGAAACATTGGTTGCCCGCACCATGGCCTGACCTTCTTTCAGCATTTCCAGTCCGAGGACGGACGGCAGCCTTACTTCGCCGATTTCCTTCATGCCGGTCGCAGTGCCGCGTATTCCGCTCCATCCGGCGTAGCCGACAATGCACAGGGCGGCGGTGGCGATCAGCAGCATCAGGGCGAGCTTTGCTCTTATGGGCAGGTTCTTCAACGATTCACTCCATTTTGGTTGGGGGGGGTGGTAGGGCTGGGCCGGCGATAGCGTTGATCACCGACTCAGTGCGCCTCGAGCCGGCGGCTGCCGGTATTGCCGTGCGCACGCTGTTCCTCGCTCTTCGCGCAACGTCCGATCAGTGCCTGCACATCCAGGATCAGCGCGACTTCGCCGCTGCCGAGAATGGTCGAGCCGCCGATGCCGCGCATATTGCGGAACAGGGTGCCCAGCGGTTTGATCACGGTCTGGAATTCGCCCAGCAACTGGTCGACCACGATGCCGGCCTTCTGTCCGGCGTACTGCACCACCACCACGTTCTCGCGCGACGGCGGCTGGCCGGGAACTTCGAACAGTTCGCGCAGGCGCACGAAGGGCAGTACTTCGCCGCGCAGGTTCAGATAGTTGCGGTCGCCACCGGCGTCGCCCAGGTCGATGCATTCGACCACCATGTCGAGCGGGATCACATAGGAGGCGCGGCCGACACCGACCAGGAAGCCGTCGATTATGGCCAGGGTCAAGGGCAGACGGATGATGAAGCGCGAGCCGGCGCCGGGCTCGGTCCTGACATCGACGCTGCCACGCAGCGCCGTGATGTTCTTCTTCACCACGTCCATGCCGACGCCGCGCCCGGACAGATTGCTGACCTTGTCCACGGTGGAGAAGCCCGGTTCGAATATCAGGTTGACCACGTCCTGGTCGGAGAGGGTCTCGTTGGCCTGGAGCAGACCGCGTTCGATGGCCTTGGCCTGGATTCGCAGCTTGTCGAGGCCGCCGCCGTCGTCGCCGACTTCGATCACGATGCTGCCGGAATCGTGGAAGGCGTTCAGCTCGACGCGGCCCGTGGCCGGCTTGCCGGCCGCGGCGCGCGCGGCGGCGGACTCGATGCCGTGGTCCATGGCATTGCGCACCAAATGCATCAGCGGATCGCCGATTTTTTCGACCACGGACTTGTCCAGCTCGGTTTCGCCGCCGTTGATCACCAGTTCGATTTCCTTGCCCAGTTCCCTGGAAACGTCGCGGGCGACGCGGTGGAAGCGGTTGAAGGTCTCGCCGATCTGCACCATGCGCAGTTGCAGCGCGGAGTCGCGGATGCTTTCCACCAGCCGGGAGAGCACCGAAGTCGCTTCGACCAGTGCGGCTTCGCCACTCTTCTTCGCCAGCAGGTTGGTCGCGGCGCCGGCGATCACCAGCTCACCGACCAGGTCGATCAATTGATCGAGCTTGTCGGCATGCACGCGGATCAGGCTGGATTCCGCGGTCTTCTTTTCGGAGACGGTTCTTTGCTTGGCGGCGGCGGCCTCGACCAGTTCGGGCTGGACGCTGTTGCGCTCGACCAGGATATTGCCCAGCGGCGGCGGTGCCGCCGTGGCGCCAGCGGCAACTCCTGCCGCCTGTTGCTGGTGCAGGCCGCTGTCGAGTTCTTCGCGGGTCAGCGCGCCGCTCTTGATCAGGATTTCGCCCAGCCGCATGGTTTCCTCGGGCAGGGCCTCGATCAGCGCAATGAATTCGTCGAGCTTGCTGTTGGGCGGCAGGATGAAGAGTTCGCAGTCGTCGCGGCAGAACTCGAATACGCGCTCGATGGCTTCCTTGCTGGCATGGCTGCGAAAACTGATTTCGAAGCCCAGGTAGCAGGCCTCCGGGTCCATGCTGTCGGCATCGGGCATGGCGTCGCAGAGCGTGGTGATGTGGACGATCTCGCCGAGGTTCAGCAGGTAGCGCAGGAAGGCCAGCGGGTCCATGCCGTTGCGCAGCACGCCGCGGCCGAAGCGGATCGAGATGTGCCAGCAGTCGTTGGTGGCGCTGGCGCGGTCGCTGCGCTGCAGGTCCGCCTCATCGCCGCCGTCCGCGGTCAGTGCGCCGCCGCGCGCCGCCGGGGCATTGCCGTCCAAGAAAGGCCGCAATTGATCGGCAATGGCCGCGCCAGCCGTGTCGAGCTCGGCATCGGGTCCGAGTTGCCCCGACTGGACTGCGTCGAGCAGGGCGCTGATGTGGTCGCAGCCCAGCAGCAGGGCGGAAATCATCTCGCTGTCGACCGCTATCTCGCCGTTGCGCAGGCGGTCGAGCACGTTTTCGAGGACGTGGGTGAAGTGCTCGATGGACGCTATCTCCACCACGCCGGCGCCGCCCTTGATGGTGTGGGCGGCGCGAAACACGGCGTTGATGGTTTCGGCATCGCGGTCGCCGCGTTCCAACTGCAGCAGCCCGGCCTCCATGGCGTCGAGCTGTTCGCGCGCCTCGACCGAAAAAACGCTGAGTATTTCGTCCATTGCCTGCTTCCGTCAGGATTGCTCGCCGGCCGGGATGACCAGCGGGTCGCCAAAATAGGCCACCATGTTAAAAAACTCGATGACTTCGCGTACCGCCGGGCTGTGGCCGACGATGCGCAGGGCATGGCCCAGCTCCTGGCTTTCGCGCTTGGCCAGGGTCAGCAGCTGAAAGCCGGCGCTATCCATGACTCCGACGTGCGAGAGATCGAGCTCGAATACGGCGGCGCCACGGATGCCTTCGATCAGGCGGTGCTTGATTTCGGCGGCATCGTAGATGCTCAGCTCGCCCTCGATGGTGAGGCGCGTGGCGCCGTCCGCGGTGGTCTGGGTGATGAATTCCATTCCCTGCTTCCTGCTAGAACAGTTCTATTTTCGGGCCGGTAGCGACATGCGCCGCACCGCTTTGGGTTGCGCTGTGGTGCGTGTTGCGCTGCGAATCCATGACGTAGCTGCTGTAGATCTGGTCGAGGTGTACCGACAGCGGCTGCATCCGAAAATCGGGATCTTCGAACTGCTCAAGCCTGCTGGCCAGGAGCTTCGAATGCTGGTCGAGGCGATTCAGTGCATCGACCACCTGTTCGATCTGTTGCCGCGTGACGTCCTGGAACTGCACGCTGGCCAGCGCCGACATGAACATGTCGGCCAGTTGCCGGCTGCTGTCGGTGATGCTGGCCATGACCACGGTTTCGTGTTCGGTCACTTCCTTGTAGCTCTTGCCCAGATCGTCGAGCTGGAGGGCAAAGCTTTCGAGGGCTTCGCGTTCCGAGGCGGCGCTGTCCTCGGAAAGCTTGCCTTCGAACTGCGCCTCGATCGAGTTGGCAACGGTCTGGATGCCGCTGCTGATCTTGCTGACGGCCTTGTCGGTCTCGCCGGAAAGCTTGCGCACCTCGTCGGCGACCACGGCGAAGCCGCGGCCGGCCTCGCCGGCGCGGGCGGCTTCGATCGCGGCGTTCAGGGCCAGCAGGTTGGTTTGTCCCGAGATGTGCTTGATCAGGTCGACCAGGGTGCCCAGCGAACGCGCTTCCTTGACCACGTGATTGATGCGTTCCCTATCCTCGATCGCCGTCGCGGCGCGTTGCCGGGTGTAGTTCTCCAGGGTGGCTATCAGCTCCCGGTTGCGGGCGATCCGCTGTTCCGATGCGGTCAGGAGCTTGTTCGATTCCGCGGTGCTGGATTCGACGACGCCGGCCAGACGGGTGATGACTTCGTCGATGTTCTGCAGACGTCCGGCGATATCGAAAGCCGCTTTTTCGGTCTCGTCGACCACGCCATGCAACTGGCCGCGCACCACGTTGTTGAAGCCCTCGACGCTGCGCAGCTCGCCGGCCACCTGTTCGGCCGCGGTCACCAGGGTGCCGCTGCGGGCGGCTGCCGTCTCATGCACCTTGCCCATGCCGAAGCGCCAGTCGCGGTAGACGGCAAGCGCGACCATGCGCTGGCAGGCAAAGGCGAGCATGATCGCCACCAATGTTCCGATCGCATCGCCGAGAGGATGCGACAGGCCCAGTGCGGGCAGGAATTCGTTGTGAAATATTCCATGGAGGAAATAGACGGCCGCCAGCGAGGCCAGTCCAACGGCAAGGGCGGTGTACAGGATGCGGCGCAACAGGAGTTCGAAGTCCATCAGCGGATCACCAGTTTGATGGTGCCGAGCAGTTCGTCGGCGGTGGCTGGCTTGACCAGCCAGCCCGAGGCACCAGCGGCCTTCGCCTCCAGTCGCTTCGACTGCTGCGATTCGGTGGTGAGGAACAGGATCGGCATGAACTTGTAGCGCGGCAGGGTGCGCACCTGCTTGATGAACTCGATGCCGTTCATGCCCGGCATGTTGAGGTCGGTGATCAGCAGGTCGATCTTCAGCCCGCTCTGGAACTTGGTCAGCCCTTCGGCCGCGTTGCTGGCCTTCTCCACCGCATAGCCGGCCTTGGTGAGGATGTTCGAGATCGACAACAGGATCGTCGCCGAATCGTCCACCAGCATGATTGTGCTCATAATGCCCGTCCCCGTAGGTATTAAGCCCGCAAACTCCTGCATCCACCGGGAAAGGCAGCCGGAGGTTCGCGC
>JAUYSD010000138.1 GCA_030696505.1 Sulfuritalea sp.
AACCGCACCGGCCTGGCGCCGGGCAAGACCGTCGAGGCGGTCGAGCAGAAGCTCCTGAAAGTCGTACCTACTGAGTTTCGTCTACATGCCCACCACTGGCTGATCCTGCTGGGCCGCTACACCTGCAAGGCACGCTCGCCGGTTTGCGTGCATTGCCCCGTATTCGATCTGTGCGGATTCAAAGAGAAAAATGTTTAACCCGTCCCGCGACCAGGCGCGCCAGTTCCTGATCGACGCCTGGGCCAAGCACCGGCAGCGGCTGCCGGGCACGGCGATGGAAGCCCTGGCGGCCGACCTGGTCGCACTGCATCCCGAATACCACGCCCTGCTCGAAGCCGAGGACGCGCTGACCCGGGAATGGACGCCGGAACAGGGCGAGACCAACCCCTTCCTGCACCTTTCGCTGCACCTGGCGATCGAGGAGCAGTTGTCGATCGACCAGCCGCCCGGCATCCGTGCCGCCTTCACCCTGCTGCTAAGCCGCCGCGGCGACCGCCACGACGCGCTGCACGCGGTGCTCGACTGCCTCGGCGAAATGCTCTGGCGCGCCCAGACGAGCGGCCTGCCGCCCGATGGCGATGCCTACATCGATTGCGTGCGGCGCAAGGCCGGCTAAGAGTTGACGCTGACACTACGGTGAAATGCGCGGCGAAATGCGCGGCGACAAAGCCCCAGCTCTGGGATAATCTATTGCTTCAACCTTGAAAGAAAACACCATGCGCTTTGAAGGAACCGATACCTACGTTGCCACCCCCGACCTGATGCTGGCGGTGAATGCCGCGATCACCCTGCAGCGCCCGCTGCTGATCAAGGGCGAGCCCGGCACCGGCAAGACCATGCTGGCCGAGGAAGTCGCCGGCGCGCTGGGCGTGCCGCTCTTGCAGTGGCACATCAAGTCCACCACCAAGGCGCAGCAGGGCCTCTACGAATACGACGCGGTGTCGCGCCTGCGCGATTCCCAGCTCGGCGACGAGAAGGTCAAGGACATCAGCAACTACATCGTCAAGGGCGTGCTGTGGCAGGCCTTCGAACAGGGCAAGCCCTCCGTGATCCTGATCGACGAAGTGGACAAGGCCGACATCGAGTTCCCCAACGATCTGCTGCGCGAGCTCGACCGCATGGAGTTCCATGTCTACGAGACGCGCGAAACCGTGCGCGCCGTCGTGCGCCCGATCGTCATCATCACCTCCAACAACGAAAAGGAGCTGCCCGACGCCTTCCTGCGCCGCTGCTTCTTCCACTACATCAAGTTCCCCGACAAGGACACCATGGGGCGCATCGTCGACGTGCACTTCCCCAACCTGAAAAAGGATCTACTGCGCGAGGCGATGGAAGTCTTCTTCGAGCTGCGCGAAGTGCCGGGCATGAAGAAGAAGCCCTCGACCTCGGAACTCATCGACTGGCTCAAGCTGCTGGTGGCCGAGGACATCCCGCCGGAAGCCCTGCGCTCGAAGGATCGCAAGACCGTGGTGCCGCCGCTGGCCGGCGCCCTGCTGAAGAACGAGCAGGACGTACATCTGTTCGAGCGCCTGGTGTTCATGGCCAAGCACAACCGCTAAATTCGCCGCGCATTTCACCGTCCCGCCAGCGCCGACTCTCCATGCTGATCGACTTCTTCCTCCACCTCAAGGCCAAGAAGCTCCCCGTGTCCACGCGCGAGTTCCTCACGCTGCTGGAAGCGCTGAAGGAGCACGTCGCGGAGAACTCGATCGACGACTTCTATTTCCTCGCCCGCACCTGCCTGGTCAAGGACGAAACGCACTACGACAAGTTCGACCAGGCCTTCGGCGAGTACTTCAAGGGCGTGACGCAGATTCCCGGCCTCGAAGCCGACATCCCCGAAGAGTGGCTCAAGATGATGATGAAAAAGCATCTGACGCCCGAGGAAAAAGCCAAGCTGGAAAAGCTCGGCTGGGACAAGCTGATGGAGGAGTTCAAGAAGCGCCTCGCCGAACAGAAGGAACGTCATTCCGGCGGCAGCAAGTGGATAGGCACCGGCGGCTCCTCGCCCTTCGGCCACGGCGGCTACCACCCGGAGGGCATCCGCATCGGCGGCGAATCGGCGGGCAACCGCACCGCGATCAAGGTCTGGGAGAACCGCGAATACCGCAACCTCGACGACACCGTCGAGCTCGGCACGCGCAACATCAAGATCGCGCTCAGGCGCCTGCGCCGCTTCGCCCGCGAAGGCGCCGAGGACGAACTTGATCTGGACGGCACCATCGCCGGCACGGCGCGCAATGCCGGCTGGCTCGACATCAAGATGCGCCCCGAGCGCCACAACAAGGTCAAGGTGCTGCTGTTCCTCGACATCGGCGGCTCGATGGACGACCACATCAAGGTCTGCGAGGAATTGTTCTCGGCGGCCAAGAGCGAGTTCAAGCATCTCGAATACTTCTACTTCCACAACTGCATCTACGACTACGTCTGGAAGGACAACCGCCGCCGCCATGGCGAGCGTTTCCCGCTGTGGGACGTGATGCACAAGTACGGCGAGGACTACAAGGTGGTGGTGGTCGGCGACGCCACCATGAGCCCCTACGAAATCCTGCAGCCCGGCGGCTCGGTCGAATATTCGAACGAGGAAGCCGGCGCGGTCTGGCTGCAGCGCATGCTCGACACCTGGCCGCGCGCAGTCTGGCTCAACCCCGAGCCCGAGCGCCTGTGGGACTACCGCCACTCGATCGAGCTGATCCGCAGCATTTTCAACAGCCGCATGTTCCCGCTGACGCTGGCCGGACTCGAACGCGCCATGAGGGAGCTGAACAAGTAGCGGTATTTACCAGGAGGAAGCGCCATGCAACTGCGTCGCCGCATCTTGAAAGCCCTCGCCGCCGCCGGACTGCTCGGCCCCGCGGGAATCTCCGGCCTGATCGGCAATGCCCTGGCCAAGGGCAACGCCCCCGTGGCGCCCGGACTGCACAAGCTGCGCGGCACGGTGACCGTGAATGGCAAGCCGGCGAAGGAAGGCCAGATAGTTGGTGCTGGCGACACGGTGGTGACCGGCCCCGGCAGCGAAGCGATCTACGTCATCGGCCAGGACGCCTTCCTGCAGCGCGAAGCGTCGACCGTCAGCTTCGGCGCCGACGCCGTGCAGAACCTGATGCGCGTCGTCACCGGCAAGCTGCTTTCGGTGTTCGGCAAGGGCGCCACCCGCAAGATCCAGGTATCGACCGCCACCATCGGCATCCGCGGCACCGGCTGCTACATCGAGGACGAGGGGAGCGGCGCCACGGCGCGCACCTACTTCTGCCTGTGCTATGGCGAGGTCGAACTGACGCCCGCCGCCGCGCCGCAGGAACGCGAGACCTACAGCACCACGCACCACGACAAGCCGATGTACGTGCACAACGACATGAAGATGCCGAAGATGATGGTGCCGGCCGCGGTGATCAACCACAGCGACGACGAACTCAAGCTGCTCGAAGCCCTGGTCGGCCGCTGGCCGCCGTTCTATGGCCAGGGCGGGCCGAAATACTGAACGGAACCGGCGCCGCGCGGCATCATGGCGGCCGCAGGGTCAATGCTGTTCGAGCCGGGGAGTGCCGTTTTCGGCGAATTCCCCGGTGTCGGGATCGACCCACTGCGTCAGGCCGACTTCGCTCTCGGCCTGTTCCAGCGACTCGCCCGGCTCGTAGTCGGACGCCGCGCTGAATTCCATGTCGGCCACAGCATCGACCAGCGTCGGGAACGGGCCATACTCGTCATTGGTCGCCGCATCCTGCCAGTAGAAGCCGTCGGGACGCTCGATGATCCGCGTGTGATCGAAGTCGGAGGTAGTTTCGGGAATCATCGCCGCCATGGCCTGGTCCTTTCCTGTGGATCGGTTATTCGTCGGCGATCGATCCGCCACCGACGATTGCCGCAGTGCAAGCGCATGAAAGCCGGCTGCGACGATTCCAAGATACCCCCGGCGCCGACAATGCAAATACCACGGTCCCGGTATTGTCGCTACCGGAAATCGGTAGGCGGGGCGGCCAGTCCCCGGCTCAGGCCGGGCAATCGCAGTGAGCGCCGAACTCCCTCCCCTTCAAGGGGAGGGCTGGGGTGGGGATGGGCAAACGGGTGGTGAGACGCCGGCGCAGTGCCCCATCCCCCTCCCGACCTCCCCCTTGAAGGGGGAGGAGTGTTGTTTGCAGGCTTCGCGCGATTGCCCTGCCGGCTCAAGCCTGCTCGAACATCGGCGGCGCGACCTTGATGATTTCCGCGATGGTGGTCAGCCCCGCCGCGACTTTCCTGGCCCCGGCGATGCGCAGCGGCTTCATGCCTTCGCGCATGGCCTGCTCGCGCAGCTTGGCGAGTTCGGCGCCGTTGCCCACGAGCTTCTTGATCTCGGCCGACATCGGCATGATCTCGTAGATCCCGACGCGTCCCTTGTAACCGGTCATGCGGCATTCGAGGCAACCCGCCGGACGATAGATCTGCGTCGGCATGGTGGATTTCCAGGGCGCCACCAGCGCGGTCCAGGCCTCCTCGTCCTCGGCGCGCAGGCCGCCGGGCTGCTTGCAGTGCGGGCACAGGGTGCGGATCAGGCGTTGCGCCATGACGCCGAGCACGGTCGCCGAGAGCATGTAGGGCGGCACGCCGAGTTCGATCAGGCGCGTCATCGCCGACGGCGCATCGTTGGTGTGCAGCGTGGACAGCACCAGGTGACCGGTCAGGGCCGCCTGGATCGCCATGTCGGCGGTCTTCAGGTCGCGGATCTCGCCGACCATGATGATGTCGGGGTCCTGCCGCATCAGCGAGCGGATGCCCTCGGCGAAGTCCATGCCGATGTCCGGCAGGATCTGCACCTGGTTGAACGAAGGCTCGATCATCTCTATCGGGTCTTCCAGGGTGCACACATTCACTTCCGGCGTGGCCAGCGTCTTCAGCGTCGAATACAGCGTCACGGTCTTGCCGCTGCCGGTCGGCCCCGTCACCAGGATGATGCCGTTGGGTTGGGACGACATGTCGCGCCACAGCGTCGACTCCTCCTCGGCGAAGCCGAGTTCGGAGAAGTCGCGGACCAGCACTTCCGGGTCGAAAATCCGCATCACCAGCTTTTCGCCGAATACCGTCGGCAGGGTCGCCAGGCGCAGCTCGACCTCCTGCCCATCCGGCGTGCGGGTCTTGATGCGGCCGTCCTGCGGGCGGCGCTTTTCCACCACGTCCATGCGGCCGAGGATCTTGATGCGGCTGGTCATGGCGTTGAGCACCGCCATCGGGATCTGGTACACCTGATGCAGCACGCCGTCGATGCGGAAGCGCACGATGCCCAGGTCGCGCCGCGGCTCGATGTGGATGTCCGAGGCACGCTGCTCGAAGGCGTATTGCCAGAGCCAATCGACGATGGTGACGATATGCGGGTCGTTGGCATCGAACTGCTTGGTGCCCGTGCCCAGCTCGACCAGTTGCTCGCAGTTCGAGGCGCCGCCGGCGATATCGCCGCGGCCCATGGCGC
>JAUYSD010000145.1 GCA_030696505.1 Sulfuritalea sp.
AGCGACTCGGCCAGCTTGAAATCCTGCAGCACTTCGCGCGAAGTCATGGTGCCGTTGATCACGCCGGTCGACACCGACTGCGGCACTTCCGGCATCGGCATGCCGATCGGTGCGGCGCCCAGTGCCTTCAGCACCGGCACGCCGGTACCGGCGGCGCGCAGCTTCATACCGGCCAGGTCGGCGGCGTTCCTGACTGCGGTCTTGGTCTGGATGAAACCGGGTTCGGTGGTGAACATCGCGATCACCTTGAAGCCCTCGTATTCCTTCGGCTTGAATTCCTTGGTCAGGACCCACAGCGTGCGGCTGGCCTGGGTGGCGGTGGTGAAGCCCACCGGCAGCGCCACGCCCGAGGTCAGCGGGAAGCGGCCCGGATCGTAGGAGGGCGAACCGAGGCCGATGTCGGCCACGCCCTTGGTGACACCGTCATACATGTCCTTGGCGCCGAGCAGCGTGCCGCCGGGGAAGGTCTTGACGTCCACCTTGCCGTTGGTGCGCTTGGCGAGCTGCTCCGCCCAGTGCGTCATCTGCCGCGCCGGAAAGGTCTTGGCGGGCGCGAAGAAGGCGTAGGTCAGGGTAATTTCCGCAGCCTGCGCGGCAACCGGGACGGTCATTCCGAACAGGCCGGCGGCCAGGGCGGCGAACAATCCGGAAAGGGTTTTGCGACGGTTCATGCTGTCTCCTCCTGTTGTCTGCGCGTGCAACCGGCCGCGCGGCGGTGTTGCCTATCTGATCTCCGGCACCTCGATCTCGAGTCCGTCGAGACTGGCGTCCCTGACTTTGGCCCGGTCGAAGTTCGGCGTATGCGGGAAGGGCCGCGTCGCATCGAAGCCGACCTTGCTGCCCAGGTAATCGGGAAAGGTCGGATTGAGGCCGTGACCGAAAACGTTTTCGATGACCATGATGCCGCGCTGCGGATCGAGACGCGTGGCCATCGCCCATTCGACGTCGCCCGGGTCGCGGATGTCGACGTCATCATCGACGACCGTCACCATCTTCAGCGGCGGGAAGGCGGCGAAGGCCGCCATCAGGGCCTGCTTGGCCCAGCCCGCACGCTTCTGCGAAATCTGCACCACGGCATGGTAGAAACCGCAGCCGCCGTGGGAAAAATAGACGTCCCTGACACCCGGCACCTGCTTCTGCAGCAGGCTCAGCACGTTGGCCTCGCCGAGCAGGCCGACCGAGTTGAACACCTCGCCGCCTGAAATGATGGTCTGGAACACCGGTTCGCGGCGATGGTGGATCCGCCTCACGCGCACCAGCGGGCGTGGCGCCACCGTGGCGTAGTAGCCGGTCACCTCGGCGAAGGGACCTTCCGCATGGACCTCGCCGGGCAGCATTTCGCATTCCAGGGCGAACATCGCGTCGGCCACCATCTCGACGTTGGAAATGTTGCTGGCGATCAACTCCAGCGGCCGACCGTGAAAGCGGCTGGCGATGCCGAGTTCGTCGCTGCCGAAGGGTGCCGCCTCGGCCGGCGTGGCGGCCGCGAAGTGCAGGCCGGGACCGACACCGATGTTGAGCGTGAACGGCAGCGTCTGGTTGCGCGCCGCCGCCCTGGCGAGGCACAGCTCCAGATGGCGGCCGGCATCGATGTTGATCGCCAGCCTGTCCTTGCCGACCACCTGGAAGCGCTGGATCGAGGCATTGCGGATGCCGGTCTCGGGGTCCTTGGCGATCACCACGCCGGCGTCGAAGTAGGGCCCGCCGTCGAGTTCGGCGTGGGTCGGCACCGGCAGCACGGAGAGGTCGACCTTCTCCTCGGTGACTTCCCGCACCGGGCCGGACCTGACCACCACCGGCGGCACCGGATTCTGCTGCCAGTCGCGGATGCACTCGGAGACGTACTGCGGCAAGCTCAGTACGGGACGGTCGAGAAGTTCGCCGAGCAGCTCGCGCGACCAGTAAAGGCCGGTGAACACCGGGTAGGCGCTGCCCTTGATCTTCTCGAACAGCACGGCGCGCGGGCCGCCCTCGAACTTCGCGGCGATGCCGGCGAGCTGGTGGACCGGGTCGACCTCGGAGCGTACGCGCACCAGCCGTCCGCGCCGATCGAGCCAATCGATGATGGCGCCGAGATCGGCAATCGCCGCTCCCCCGGACTGGATCCCGGTCATGAACCCCTCCTTTGGTGCCGCCCCTGTTCTTGTGTGCCAGCCTCCGGGCCTTGACTGGGGTGCTCGGGTCAATGCCGGTATTTCGCGACTGAATTCAGTATACGGGATACATTGACGCAAGGACAAGCGATTTGCAGCGGTGCGGCGCAGCAATCCGCCGTTCAACGTCCGCCGGAGACGTCGATCGTTGCGCCGGTGGTATACGAGGCATCGTCCGACAGCAGCCACAGCACCGCGCGGGCCACCTCCTCGGGATGGCCGCCGCGCTTCATCGGGATCGCATCCTTGACCCGCTCGACCCGCCCCGGCTCGCCGCCGCTGGCGTGGATGTCCGTGTAAATGACCCCGGGCGACACGGCGTTGACGCGGATGCCTTCGGCGGCCACCTCCTTGGCCAGGCCGATGGTCAGCGTATCGATCGCGGCTTTCGAGGCGGCGTAATCGACATATTCACCCGGTGCGCCAAGGCGCGATGCGCGCGAGGAAATATTCACGATGGCGCCGCCGCGGCCGCCGTGGCGCGTCGACATGCGGCGCACGGCTTCGCGCGCGCAGATGAAGCTGCCGGTCACGTTGGTGGCGAAAACCCGGCTGATTCTCGCGGCGTCCATGTCCTCGACGCGCGCCTGCCGCTCCAGGATGCCGGCATTGTTGACCAGCGCGGTGAGCGGGCCGAACGCCGCGTCGACTTCGCCGAAAAGCCGCAGCACGTCCGGCTCGCGGGCGACATCGGCCTGCACCGCCATGGCGCGCGCGCCCTGCGCGGTGAGGGCGGCGACCAGCTCGGCGGCAGCCGCGTGGCTGTTCAGGTAGCTGATGCAGACGGCGTAGCCGGCGGCGGCGCCGAGGCGGGCGATCGCCGCGCCTATGCCGCGCGAACCGCCGGTGACGATCATGACTTGCTGCATGCTGGACGGCGATGGCATTTGGGCGCTCCGGGGAAGAGAGTTTGCGGATGATGCCGCGCCGCAAACCCTATTTCAAGCGGGTGCTAGGATTCGCCCCCACCCTTACGCAAACTCCGCGCCGTGCAACTGGAAGACTACCTCAACACCTTCGGCCAGCATCTCAAGTCGCGCTTCGGCACGCGCGTGCGCAAGCTGTCGCTGCACGTCGGCTTCACCTGCCCCAACCGGGACGGCACGCTGGGCCGTGGCGGCTGTACTTTCTGCAGCGTGCTCTCGTTCAACGACGGCAATCCGCAGGCATCGGTCGGCGAACAGCTGGCCTCCGGCCGCGCCGCAACCAACCGCGCCAGCCGCTATCTGGCCTATTTCCAGGCCTATACCAACACCTACGACGAAGTCGAGCAGCTGCGCCGCCGGTATGCCGAGGCCTTGGCGCAGGCGGACATCGTCGGCCTGTGCGTCGGCACCCGGCCCGACTGCGTGCCCGACGCGGTGCTGGAGATGCTGGCCGGCTACCGCGACCAGGGCTACGAGGTGTGGCTCGAACTGGGCCTGCAAAGCGCCCACGACGCCACGCTTGTGCGCATCAACCGCGGCCACGGTTTCGCCGCCTACGCCGACGCCGTGGCGCGGGCGCGGCGCTACGGCATTCCGCTATGCACCCACCTGATCCTCGGCCTGCCCGGGGAAACCCCGGCGATGATTTACGAGACCCACGCGCGCGTGCTGGACTGCGGCGTCGAGGGCCTCAAGCTGCATCCGCTGATGATCGTCAAGGGCTCGCGCCTGGCCGCCGACCATGCCCGCGGCCGCCTGGCGCCGCCGGCCATGGCGGACTACGTGGCCACCGCCGCCGAGCTGATCCGGCGCACGCCGACCGAGGTGATTTTCCACCGCGTCACCGCCACCGCGCGCGAACCGATGCTGATCGCGCCGGACTGGTGCCACACGCGCTGGCCGGCCGCCGATGCGATCTGCGCCGACCTGGCGGCCAAGGGCGGCCAGGGATCGCACGCCCAGTTGGCGGGGCGCACTACGGTTCATGCCAGGATCTTTACGTTCAGCCCGGAAACCCGTCGGAACGCACCATCCCCGGTCAGAAACAAGTGATCGTCGCCCAACTGCAGGCAGGATGCCGCCTGCAGCGCATCGGGCGTCTTCAGCCCTGTTCGAACCCGGATGGCCGCTGCCAGTTCGATAACCTCCCTGGTCAGGTCGACCCAGACCAGATCAGGCCGCGCAAAGAAACCGTCGAACAGCGCCAGTGTCGCCGAGTCGTTTGTTCGCATTGGCCCTACGCGACACTCAAGCCACGAGAGCCGGCTTACGGCGGCACCCAGATCCGGATATTTCTTCGCCGCCGCCGCCAATTCCTTGCGCAGCCTGGCGGCAAACGGATCGGCGCCTTCGATCAGGTAGATCAGGGCGCTGGCATCGAAGAAGGCAATCACCAGTCACGCTCGGCTTTGAGCGCGGCATCGATCTGCGCCTTGCTTCGCTTGCCTGTTACGCGCTGACTCAGCAGCCATTGCAGCGCGGTAACGCCGCCGGGACCGCTGGCCCGACCATGCGCCAGCATTTGATACTCCGCCTCCGTCAGCACCACTGCGGCCGGCTTGTTGCGTTTAAGGATATGCAGCGGACCACTGCGCAGGCCGTCCTCGATCGCCGCCATGCCGCGACGCTTCAATTCGGATACGGTGAGGGTGTTCATGTCAGTACCTGTTTTTCAGCAGAACAGTACTGATTATAGTATCGATCGCCATGCGGCGAGAATCGCGCTGCTCGACTCCTGCCTGTGGTCCTCCCTGTGCCGGATCACACGGACGCCAAAGTGCCGTCTCGCCAGCGCCAACTTTCTACGGCCCATCTGCAGTAGACAGCGGCTACCGTCACCGGCGAAAGGGTAGGTACCAGATGCAAACGGCCGGCGTTGGAGTGGACCTGCCGCTCCAGTCGGTTGAATTCGATTCAGGCAGCCGACACGTCCCGGCCAGGAGCCGCCGCTGACGAATGCTCCGCAAAGCGAACGTTGGCGCCCTGTCCGTATGATTGATGATTGATAAGGAGACTGGGATCGGATAATCTCCCCGTCATTCAATACCTTAAAGGCATTTCGATTGTGTCCATATTATTGGCAATAACCCGGACGTTTCTGCGCGTGAATAACTGTTCGGCGTCTCAAGCCACTATGAATGTAATCCGCAATTTCTCGCTAGTAGTTCTGTCTTTGGCTGCCTCCGCTTTCGCTTTCGCGGCGCCCGATTCTCAAATACAGTTTCATTCAAAGGTGGTGGCGCTCTATAGCTTTGAACCCCATAAGCTCAACGGTGCCGACATGAAAGCCAAGTCTGATCAATTGGATCAGTTTTGGTCTGCGGCAAAGACCGACCCTGCCAATACTCTTCCCCTGCTCAGACGGGAACTCGCTGACTCATCGAATTCCGCCTTCTTCTACTACGACGGCAGCAAACTGCTCTTGTCGCTCTCGAAGGATCATGCCGATCAACTTCTTGCACTTCGCTCGATGCCAAAGGCCGACTTAACGGGAATTCAACATGACGACTATTTGCGAACCATTAAGTGGTTTGCCAACAACGGCCTCGACACACGGGAAGCGGCATTTCGGATTCTGGCATTCCCCGATTTCAAGGCGTTCATTCCACAGCATGCACTAACCCTTGGTCAAAACTACTCTCTGATCTATATGCTTTTCCCATTGGACGAGTCTGTCTTTTCCGCAGACCTTGCGAAACGCATATTGGTGGAACGCAATACACAGGCATTGAAGAGCCTTCTGTTGGCTCTTTGGTATCTGGCAACGCCCGAGGGAAATACAGCAATCAAGTCCTTTGCTGCCCACCCAGCCAGTCCCGAAGAAGCCAAGGCGTACGCGAGGACGCTATTGGAAAGAAAAGTTTCCCCGCTTGGATTAGTCAGCTTCTCTTCGGTGAAATCGTTGCGCGAGGAAAGGCGAAAGGTCATGCAGCGTCCAATAAGCGACGAAGCGCTCATGGAATTCGATAGCCTGACCGCGAAGATTATCGCGAAGCAATGACACGCCGAACCCATCATTCCACCGGACGCTGCGCGATGAAGCCGCGCAGCACCGGTGAATTCAAACGTTGAAGCTGTAGAAAACCCTTTCGGGAATTTAGCGAATGCCATGAGAATAACTCGACTTTTCAAAACGCTCTCTGCGGGCCGATCTCTGGCCGGTGAATGGTCACGGGACCCCTGGAATCATCCCCAACCGATCCCTCAGGGGGTTTTTCTACATCCTCGTTAGATTTCTTTACGCCTCGAAATCACTATGGACTGGTTTATCAGATTTACTCTTGGCCTCCCCGCGAGGGTTGAAGATGCAGCCGCTTTGCGCAAAGCTCTACCAGAGTTAGAAAGTCGGGAACTTCGATTAGAGCATCGGCGCTATTTCTGGCTCTTTCATCCAGACTTCGACACTAACGAGGAATTACTTGAGGCCCTTCGGCGTTGGGTATCCAAAGTTGAAACCCCAGATGACTTTTGGCCATCCGACTATCGCAATTGTCCATCGAACAATTGCCCCCTTCGAAGTAACAAAGCCAGAGCGAATAGAGATGACGGGCTCTCTATCGCGCGATTTATGGTGGCCGCCGGCGGACCAAAGGCCAAGCCACCAAAGGACACCTTCCTAGATTTGGTTAGACGCACGCACCCCGAGAATGACCCTCCTAGAGAGGTCATACTGACTGACCCATACATATATTCCGACGTCAGCGAAGATGGTCACGAAGGCGGCTTTCCCAATCTGGTTGCTTATCTTGAAGCACTCGGAATATCCGCTGATGATACCTTTACCCTACGCACGACCCCATCACCAAAGCGGGGAACCGTGACGGCAAAGAGGAACTTGCATCGCCACCTCAAGGCCCAGTTCAAGAACATTCAGTTTAAGGATTACTCCCCCCAACTCAAGTTCCATGACAGGTTCTACGTCGTTCGTCACCGCTCGGGGAAGATCAAGGGAGTGTTTGGGCCGTCAATAAATGGCCTCACCTCAGATGCAATTGTGCTCATGGGTGATATTGACGAGCTGCAACCACTGAGGAAACTTGAAGCTTGGTTCGGGTGAGCAGAAATCGAACCTTTCATTCCACCGGACCTGCGCGAAAAGCCG
>JAUYSD010000153.1 GCA_030696505.1 Sulfuritalea sp.
CAAGGAATTCATAGAACGCGAGGGGCATGCCAAGGTTCCTGCGCGTTATAGAATGCCCGATGGATACCGACTGGGTCAGTGGGTTGGTGTTCAGCGAACAACAAGAGATAGCATATCGCCGGAGCGCAAGGCACGGCTGGAAGGCTTGCCGGGTTGGATCTGGTTATTGAGGCAACGCAAGAGAAAAGAAGCGAACCGCCATTAACTGCAATTACCAATCGTCTGTCTTCCATTCCTGCCATCGGCTGCTATGGGGCAGGAACGGCCCGATAGCGCGGCGACCAGAATGTCTCTTCCCAGTCTTTTGCTGTCGCTGAATCTCACCTGTCGGGGCGAGTCCCGGCAACAGCCTTGAAAGCGAAGTCAGAAAGTCGGCGCTGGTGATACGGCGACATGCAGCTAAAACGCGACGAACTTGAATTTCAGGCGCTTCGCGTTCTTGGCCATCACTTCATCCAGCGTTGCCACGCCCTTGGCCTTCGCCTCCAGTGCGGCGGCAAGGTGCAGGGAATCTCCGGCGCGCAGACCTGTTGCAACAGCCAGCGACAGAATCGCGGCGCGTTGAAATGTGGCGGGTTCGACCGGCAGCAGGTACAGGTCGCCGGCGCACATGCGTTCGAACTGTCGCCATGCCGTTTGCGCCTCGGCTTCGCCGATCTGCCCGGTGCGTTGTTTGATTCCGAGGGCGCTGGCGAACTCGGAGACGCACCATGCGGCGGAAACGAGTTCATCGGCGCACGCGGCGTACCAGCGGGAAACATCGGTACTCTTGGCTTCCTGCGTGTGCAGCGCGACTAGCACGCTGGTATCGACGTACAACATCAGTAACGCGCGCCGCGCCGCAATTCGTCCATCACTGATGTTCCCATCGGCATGGCATCACGTGTTTTCGCGAGTTCCTGCGCAAAGGCCTTCCGGTTCCAGCGCGCAGGACGGATGGCGATCCCGCCATCCACGGTCAAACCAGCTTCCACGCTGTCGCCTTCCTTGATGCCGATACGTCGCGCATACTCGGCGGGAATGCGCAGAGCCAAGCTATTGCCCCAACGTGCGATGTTCAAGTTCATGATGGTGCCCTTATGGATATACGGATATGTGTATCCATTTTAGGCGTAATTTCGAAACGTGCAAGCCGGATTTTGCCGGCCCGGCAGGCGGTCAGGCCCGTTTTTTCGCTGTCGCCTTGGCCCGCACCTTCTTCGCCGCTTCGAGTTCGTCGAACAGCGCGCCGAATTCCAGCGCCAGCTTGTGGCTGCGGTCGAGATGGATCATCGGCTTGGCCTGCTGGTGCGATTCCTTGATCTTCACCGATGACGAGAGGAAGGAGGCCAGCACCGGCAGGCCTTCCTCGCGCAGTTCGTTGATGATCTGCTGCGGCAGGCTGGCGCGGGCCTGGAACTGGTTGATGACGATGCCTTCGACTTCGAGCCCGGCGTTGTGGTCGGCGCGGATTTCATTGACGTTGTCGAGCAGGCTGTAGAGCGCGCGGCGGGCGAACTCGTCGCAGTCGAAGGGGATCAGGCAGGCGTCGGCGGCGATCAGGGCGGAGCGGGTGTAGAAGTGCAGCGCCGGCGGCGTGTCGATCCAGATTTCGTCGTAGCCTTCCAGCGCGTCGAGGGCTTCGCGCAGCTTGTAGATCTTGTAGCGGGATTCGAGTTTGGCCTGCAGTTCTTCCAGCGCCGGACCGGAAGGCAGGATCGAGAGGTTCTCGAAGGGCGTCGCGGCGATGAAGTCTTCGGTCGGCAGCGGACGCAGCTTGAAGCTCAGCATCTGGTCGAAGAATTCGTTGGCGGTGAGTTTCAGGTCCCTGGCGGCGGCGCCGAGCAGGTATTGGGTCGAATTGGCCTGCGGGTCGAGGTCGATCACCAGGGTGCGTGCGCCGCGCGCGGCGGAAATGGCGGCGAGATTGCAGGTGATGGTGCTTTTGCCGACACCGCCCTTTTGATTGAATACGACGCGCTTCATGCTGCCTCCGTAGGGCCGCCCCAAGGGGGGCAGCAAATCAGTTAGTCGGACGCCACGCGGCGCGTGGCGGAACAACAGTCACCCCTTCCCGCGGGGAAGGGGTTGGGGGATGGGCGTTTGATGCCTCCCCGGATGGAATGGGGCGGATTCTACCGGTCGGACCGGACTCGTGGATTTCCGTAATGGTGCTGTCAGCCATGCGGGGCTATGATTCCGCGATTCGTCCGAACCACGGGTACCCGCCATGTCCAATGAACAAGAGAATCTCTCCGCCGCCGCCCTCGAATACCACGAGTGGCCCACGCCGGGAAAGATCGCCGTGGTGCCGACCAAGGGCCTCACCAACCAGCGCGACCTGGCCCTGGCCTACTCGCCGGGCGTGGCCGCCGCCTGCAATGCGATCGTCGACGATCCGAACATGGCCAGCCGGCTCACCTCGCGCGCCAACCTGGTCGGCGTGGTGACCAATGGCACGGCGGTACTCGGCCTGGGCAACATCGGCCCGCTGGCGGCCAAGCCGGTGATGGAAGGCAAGGGCGTGCTGTTCAAGAAGTTCGCCGGCATCGACGTCTTCGACATCGAACTGCAGGAGCCCGACGCCGACAAGCTGATCGACATGAT
>JAUYSD010000178.1 GCA_030696505.1 Sulfuritalea sp.
CCACGGCCGCGGTGAGCACCGCCGGATGTTTGTAGAGCACGTCCTCGACTTCCACCGAGGAAATGTTCTCGCCCCCGGAAATGATGATGTCCTTGCTGCGGTCCTTGATCTTGACGTAGCCGTCGGACTGCATCACCGCCAGGTCGCCGGTGTGGAACCAGCCGCCGGCGAAGGCCTGCGCGGTCGCCTGCGGGTTCTTCAGATAGCCCTTCATGGTGATGTTGCCGCGAAAGAAAATCTCGCCCATGGTTTCGCCATCCCAGGGCACCGGCAGCAGCGTTTCCGGGTCGAGCACCGTGATCGCCTGCTGCATGTGATAGGGCACGCCCTGGCGCCCGTTGAGCCGTGCCCGCTGCTCCAGCGGCAGGCTGTCCCAGCCCTCCTGCTTGGCGCAGACCGCCGCCGGGCCATAGACCTCGGTGAGGCCATAGACATGGGTCAGCTCGATGCCGATCTGCTCGGCGCCCTCGATGATGGCCAGCGGCGGCGCGGCGCCGGCGATCAGGCCGTGCAGCTTCCAGGGGATGCCCTCACGCAAGGCCGCCGGCGCGTTGATCAGCGCGCCATAAACGATGGGCGCGCCGCACAGATGGCTCACCCGATGGCGGCGGATCAGCTCGAAAATCGCCTGCGGCTCGACCCGACGCAGGCAGACATGGGTGCCGGCGTTGGCCGCCACGGTCCACGGAAAGCACCAGCCGTTGCAATGGAACATCGGCAGCGTCCACAGATACACGGCATGCGGCGGCATGGCCCAGGAGATGATGTTGCTGGCGGCATTGAGGTAGGCGCCGCGGTGGTGATACACGACGCCCTTGGGATTGCCGGTGGTGCCCGAGGTGTAGTTGAGGCAGATCGCATCCCACTCGTCGGCCGGCAGGGCCCAGGCGTAGTCGGGATCGCCGGCGGCCAGCAAGTCCTCGTACTCGATCCCGCCGAGGCGCTGGCCGCCTTCGTAGAGCGCGTCCAGCACGTCAACCACGATCGGCCGCGAGCCGTCGAGCAGCGCCAGCGCCTGCTCGACCACGGGCGAAAACTCGGGATCGGTCAGCAACACCTTGGCCTCGCCGTGGCCGAGCATGAAGGCGATCGCCGCGGCGTCGAGCCGGGTGTTCAGGGTATTCAGCACGGCGCCGCACATGGGCACGCCGAAATGCGCCTCGACCATCGCCGGCACGTTGGGCAGCATCACCGCCACCGTATCGCCAGCGCCAACTTTCAGTCCCGCCAGGGCCGAAGCCAGGCGGCGGCAGCGCGCATAGGTCTCGCCCCAGGTGAAGCGGCGCGCGCCGTGGATCACGCTGGCGCGCTGCGGATAGACCAGCGCCGTGCGCTCGATGAAGGAGAGCGGCGAAAGCGGTACGAAGTTGGCCGGGTTGCGGTCCAGGCCGCTGGTGTAGGGATGGTTCATGGTTTCTCCGCCGGGCCGCCCCAAGGGGAAACGGCCATGAATTTGTCAGCGAAGCGATCATGCGCGGCGATGTTTGCGCCACTGTTGGCCGAATGTATCGAATCGTATCGGCGTCGAAACGCCCACGCCGCGGGCCTACAATTCCGCCATGAACCGGCCCCTGTTTCCGCCCATCGACGCCACCGACACCGCCGCCCGCCTCGACCTGATGCAGGCCGCGCTGGACAGGGTGAACCAGGGCTTCACCATCATCGATGCCGAATTGCGGCTGGTGGCCTGGAACCGCGGCTTCTTCGAAATGCTCGACTTCCCGCCCGAGTTCGGCCGCTTCGGCACGCCCTTCGAAACCTTCATGCGCTACAACGCCGAGCGCGGCGAGTACGGCCCGGGCCCGGTCGAGGAACTGGTGGCGCAAAGGGTCGACGCGGCGCGCGCCTTCGCCCCGCACTACTTCGAGCGGGTCCGCCCCAACGGCCGCATCATCGCCGTGAGCGGCGAGCCGGTGCCGGGCCGCGGCTTCGTCACGCTCTACACCGACATCACCGAGCAGCGCAACAGCGAACGCCTGATCCGCGAGCAGAACAACGAACTCGAGCGCCGCGTCGCCGAGCGCACCGAGGCGCTGAGCCGCAGCGAGGAACGCCTGCGCCTGATCACCGACGCGATCCCGGCGCTGATCGCCTATTTCGACCGCGACCGGGTCTATCACTTCGCCAATCGCGGCTATGCCGAATGGTTCGGCCGGCGCAAGGAGGACGTTCCCGGCCGCGACATCGAGGAAGTCATCGGCAGCCGCCTGGCCGCCGAACTCAAGCCGCATCTCGACGCCGTGCTGGAAGGGCGCAGCGTCAGCTACGAATACTCGCTGCGGCGCGGCGACGGCAGCCTGCGCCACGCCAGCAGCACCCTGGTGCCGGAGTTCGGCCCCGGCGGCGAGGTGCGCGGTGCCTACGTGCTTTCGGCTGACGTCACGGAACAGAAGAACACCCAGACCGCCCTGCTCCAGGCGCGCAAGATGGAAGCTGTCGGCCAGTTGGCCGGCGGCCTGGCGCACGACTTCAACAACATGCTGACGGTGGTGATCGGCAATCTCGCCGCCCTCAAGGAACGCCAGCCGCACGACGCGGCGCTGGCCGATTGCCTCGACCCGGCGCTGACCGCCGCGCGCCGCGGTGTGGACCTGATCCGCCGCCTGCTCTCGTTTGCCCGCCAGCAATCGCTGGAGCCGCGTCCGGTGGATGTGGTGCGCCTGCTCGACGAACTGCTGCCGCTGCTGCGCCGCTCCCTGCCGGAAAGCATCGCGGTCGGCTGCGAACTGCCGGAAGCGACGGTGTTCGCCATGACCGATCCGCATCAGCTCGAAAACGCGCTGCTCAACCTGGCCTTCAACGCCCGCGACGCGATGCCCGGCGGCGGCAGCCTGGCGATCCGCATCGCGCCGCGCAGGCTGGCGGGAGCGGCCGCCGCCGACCTCGACCTGGCGCCCGGCGACTATGTCGATATCATCGTCGCCGACAGCGGCCGCGGCATGAGCGCGGCAGTGCTGGCGCGCGCACTGGAACCCTTCTTCACCACCAAGGGCTACGCCGCCGGCAGCGGCCTGGGCCTGTCGATGGTGTATGGCTTCGCCAAGCAGTCGGGCGGCGGCCTGCGCCTTGCCAGCACGCCGGGGGCCGGCACCGAAGCCCAGCTGCACCTGCCGCGCTGCGAACCGGCCGCGCAGGTCGACGCCGACGGCATCGGCGCCCTGCCCGCCGTTCCCGGACGCGGCCTGGTGCTGCTGGTGGAAGACGACGCCGAGGTGCGCCGCGTGGTGCGCATGCAGCTCACCGGGCTCGGCTATCCGGTGATCGAGGCCGCCAATGGCGCCGAGGGACTGGCCCTGCTCGACCAGATCGACGACATCGCGCTGGTGGTCAGCGACGTGGTGATGCCCGGCGGCATCGATGGCCTGAGCCTGGCGCGCGAAGTGCGCGCACGGCGGCCGCAGGTCGGCGTCCTGCTCATGAGCGGCTATGCCGGCGGCCCCGACGTCGCCGCCGGCGACGTGGCGCTGCTGGCCAAACCCTTCGCCAGCCACCAACTCGCGGCGGCGCTGGAATCCTGCCGGCCATGAGCGCCGCGCGCGAGGAAATCCACATCCTCGAAGACGATCCGCTGGTCGCCGCCACGGTCGCCCGCACGCTGGAGGAATACGGCTTCGCCACGCGCTGGTTCCGCACCGCCGGCGAACTGCTGGCCGCCGCCGCGCGGCAGGCGCCGGCGCTGGTGGTGGTCGATCTCGGCCTGCCCGACCGGGATGGCATGGACGTGGTGCGCGAACTGCGCCAGACCGCCGATTGCGGCGTGCTGATCCTGACCGGGCGCGACGTGCTGTCCGACCGCGTGCTGGGCCTCGAACTCGGCGCCGACGATTACGTCGTCAAACCCTTCGAGCCGCGCGAGCTGGTGGCGCGCATCCGCAGCATCCTGCGCCGCCGCAGCCAGCCGGTCGCCGGCAAGGCCCGGCGCCTGGCCCGCTTCGAGGCCTGGCGCTACGACCCGGCCAGCCTCGTACTGGGCGCCGCCGGCGGCGCCGAGGAAATCCTCGGCGCCGCCGAGGCGCGGCTGCTGCTGTGCTTCCTGGAACATCCCAATCGCGTACTGAGCCGCGAACAACTGGCCGGCAATTCGGACCTGTCGCCGCTCGACCGCAGCATCGACGTGCGCGTCTCGCGCCTGCGCAAACGCCTCAACGACGACACCCAGTCGCCGCGCCTGATCAAGACCGTCTACGGCGCCGGCTACGTCCTGACGGCCGGCGTGCAGTGGGAAATCGCCTAGCAGAACGCTGATAGCGTCAGGTTCCGTCATTCCGGCGAAAGCCCGAATCCAGCCGCGTCAAAGGCCCGCAAGCGGCATGCGCAGGGAGCCTGTCCGAATTTCCGTGGTTTCGGGATGTCGCGGTCGGCAAGATTTTGCACGTCGCCCCCCCTCCACCAACCATCTCTATTGGCCCGACCTCGACGTCGACCTGGCCGTTGAGTCGATTCGCCATCCAGGGCGATTTCCGCTGGTCAGTCGTATTGGGGCTTAGGCGCAACCGCCAAACGCATCAGCGCGTAAAACCATGCGACCAAGGGCCGCTTGGCTCACAGCGCCCACGATCCATCCACAAGAGTTGGCGCTGGCGACACGGCGCGAGAGCCGCGACTCGGAAATACCCGGCAGGCGCTCGGCTTGAACAGCGGCTTGTCGGCCATTTCGGTCATACGACTAACGTCAAACGAGTGGCCGGTATCCGGCAGTGAACAGACCTTGGGCTAACAGCTAGAACGCAATGGCATTAGCTTACGCACCCGGCCCGTCCCGAAAATCCACTTCTCGCGGGTCAATTTCGCGCCCACAGTGTGAACAGACCATCAGGGGCCGGAAAGTCCTATCGCACTTGGCATGACGTAGAACCAGCGGCGGT
>JAUYSD010000100.1 GCA_030696505.1 Sulfuritalea sp.
GGCGGGTTCGGCGTGTCGGCGGTTGGGCTCTGGGCGATCTCACGCATCGGGACTTGGATGTCGGGGCGGCTGCCGGCGACGTAAATCTTGCGCGAGTTGGGCAGCGGGGCGATGGCGGCGGCGTCGACGGGGGCGTCGGCAGCGATGAAATTTTCGTTGGCGTTCATGGGGCAAGCTCGATTCGGGAAGGGGTGGGGCAGGGGCCTGAAACAACTGGAAAGGCGGCGCGAATGCAACCCGGCGCGCGGCAAGGACAAATTGTGGAAACCTCAGCGGGCGAAGCCGATTTTCTTCAAGTCTTCATGGATCTTCTCGCCGAGCAGAGCGTGGCCGGCGGCATTCGGGTGCAGCTGGTCGCTTTTCAGTGCGGTGTCGGACAGCACCTCGGGCAGCGCATCAGCGATCAGTGGCACTTTCTTGTCCTTGGCCACCTCGGGATAGAAATCGGCGGGCGACAGGCTGTTGAACACGGCGCCGGCGATGCTCGGCTTCGGCGTCGCCAGCAGCACCGCCTTTGCGCCGCTGGCCTTGGCCAAGTCCAGCATGCGTCCGAGGTTGGCCACGGTCTGCGCCTGAGGCAGCTTGCGCAGCATGTCGTTGCCGCCCAGGCTCACCAGCACCAATTGCGGCTGGTGTTCGTCGAGCAGGGCTGGCAGGCGGTCGAGGGCCTGGGCGCAGGTGTTGCCGCTGATGCCGGCGTTGATCACCACCCAGCCAGTTTTCTGCCCCAGCAGCGTCGGCCAGTCTTCGCCGGGCTTGACGCCGTGCGGCGCGGTCAGGCTGTCGCCCAGCGCCAGCACCTTGCTGCCCGATGGGAGAGCAGCCTGCTTCTTGTCGCCGCCGCAGGCGACGGCCAGCAGCAGGACGAGCAGGAGCAGAAAGCCGCGAGCGACGTGGGGCGTTGTATGCATGGGCGTCAGGACTGGCCGAAGACTTCATTGAGCTGCCGCGCGACACGGATGAAGGTCGTCCGCTTCGACAGTTCGCGCAGCTTGTGCGCGCCGACGTAGGTGCACGCCGAGCGTACCCCGCCGAGGATCTCCTGCAGCGTGTTGTCCACCGGGCCGCGATGGTCGATCAGTACTTCCTTGCCTTCCGAGGCGCGGTAGTTGGCAACGCCGCCGGCATGCTTGTCCATTGCCGCGCGCGAACTCATGCCGTAGAAGCGCAGCTTGCGGACACCGTCCTGTTCGACCACCTCGCCCATGCATTCGTCGTGGCCGGCAAGCATGCCGCCGAGCATGACGAAGTCGGCGCCGCCGCCGAAGGCCTTGGCCAGGTCGCCCGGCGAGGTGCAGCCGCCATCGGCGCAGATCAGGCCGCCGAGGCCGTGGGCGGCGTCGGCGCATTCGATGATGGCCGACAGTTGCGGATAACCGATGCCGGTCATCTTGCGCGTGGTGCATACCGAGCCGGGGCCGATGCCGACCTTGACGATGTCGGCGCCGTCGAGGATCAGTTCCTCGGCCATTTCGCCGGTGACCACGTTGCCGGCCATGATGGTGATGGCGGGCCAGGCCTGGCGCAGGCGCTGCAGGAAGTCGATGAAGGACTTGGTGTAGCCGTTGGCGACATCGACGCAGACATACGCAATCGCATCGCCGGCCTGCTGCTTGACGCGGCAGAACTTTTCGTAGTCCTCGCGCGTGATGCCCATCGAGTAGAACACCGTCGCGGATTCCGGCAGGGCCTGGAAATAGCCGACCAGTTCGGCCTCTTCGTAATGCTTGTGCAGCGCCGTCGCCAGTTGGTGCTTGTCCAGCGCCTGCGCCATTTCGAAGGTGCCGACGGTGTCCATGTTGGCGGCGATGATCGGCACGCCGTGGTAGCGGCGCCCCGAATGGCGGAAGATGAACTCACGCGAAATATCGACCTCGGAACGCGAAGTCAGCGTCGAGCGCTTGGGCCGGATCAGCACGTCCTGAAAATCGAGCTTGAGCTCTTCTTCGATACGCATGGGGTTTTCCTTGGTGGGTGCCGCGGGCTGGGCGCGGGGGCTGACCGCGGACGCAGCATGGGCGAGCATACCGCGGAAATGCAGCGCTACGCCCGGTGTCGGGCGCAGGGCTTGACGACCGCCTATTCATCTATATACTGACTGACCGGTCAGTAATTAGAGGTTTCGCATGGAAGCCGTCACCCACCCCCGCCAGCGTCGCAAGGAAGCACGTCCCGCCGAACTCATGGCGGCGGCGCTGGAGCTGTTCGTCGAAAAGGGCTTCGTCGGTACCCGGCTGGAGGACGTCGCGGCGCGCGCCGGGGTGTCGAAGGGCACGCTCTACCTCTACTTCGACAGCAAGGAAGCGCTGTTCAAGGCAGTGATTCAGGAGGGCATCCTGCCGATTCTGGAACAGGGTGCGGGTCTTGTCGACGGCTTCAAGGGCAGCGCCGCGGACCTGCTGCGCGCCCTTATCAGTGAATGGTGGCAGCGCATCGGCAGCACGCACCTGGCCGGCGTGCCCAAGCTGATGATCAGCGAGGCGGGCAATTTTCCCGAACTGGCGATCTACTACCACGACACCGTGATCACCCGCGGCCGCGAGCTGATGCGGCGCACTCTGCAGCGCGGCATTGCAGCGGGCGAGTTCCGTGCG
>JAUYSD010000264.1 GCA_030696505.1 Sulfuritalea sp.
GTGGCCAGCGGCAAGGGCGGCGTCGGCAAGTCGACCACCGCGGTCAATCTGGCGCTGGCGCTGTCCGCCGAGGGCGCCACCGTGGGCCTGCTCGATGCCGACATCTACGGCCCCTCGCTGCCGCAGATGCTGGGCATCGCCAGCGGCCGGCCCGAGTCGGCCGACGGCAAGGGCCTCGAACCGATGGATGCGCATGGCATCCAGGCGATGTCGATCGGCTTCCTCATCGATCCCGAGCAGCCCATGGTCTGGCGCGGCCCGATGGTGACCCAGGCGCTGACCCAGCAGCTGACCGAGACGCGCTGGCGCGATGTCGATTACCTCGTCATCGACATGCCGCCGGGCACCGGCGACATCCAGCTCACGCTGGCGCAGCAGGTGCCGGTGACCGGCGCCGTGATCGTCACCACGCCGCAGGACATCGCGCTGCTGGACGCGCGGAAGGGCCTCAAGATGTTCGAGAAGGTCGGCATCCCGATCCTCGGCATCGTCGAGAACATGAGCGTGCACATCTGCTCCAAGTGCGGCCACGCCGAACCGATTTTCGGCGCCGGCGGCGGCGACAAAATGGCCAAAGACTACGAGGTCGAAATGCTCGGTGCCCTGCCGCTCGACATGGCGATCCGCATGCAGATGGACGACGGCAAGCCGACCGTCGAGGCCGATCCGCAGGGACCGGCCAGCCTGATCTACAAGACCATCGCGCGTCGCATTGCGGTCAAGATCGCGGAACGAGCCAAGGACCATACCAGCAAGTTCCCCAGCATCAAGGTGATGAACACTTAGCCGGATTTTCTTGGCGGCAGGCTTGCGGCGACGGCGTCGAGCAGCCGCTGCATCTCGGCCTCGTCCAGCGCGCTGCTGAGCGTCAGACGCAGCCGGCTGGTGCCCGTGGGCACCGTCGGCGGGCGGATCGCCACGGCGATGATTCCCGCCTGATCCAGCCGCTGCGCGGCGGCCAGCGCGTCCTCTTCGCTGCCGATCACGGCCGGAATGATCTGTGTGGTCGAGCCCAGCGTGTCGTAGTTGCGCAGCGCGAGCACCTCACGCAGGCGCTGCGAATTCCGCGCCAGGCCTTCCCGCTCCGCATCCATGCCTGGCACCAGGTCGAGCGCGGCATCGACGGCGCCGAGCACGGCCGGTGGCAGCGCGGTGGTGTAGATGAAGCCGGGGCAGCGATTCACCAGCCAGTCGATCAGCGTGCGCGAGCCGGCGATGTAGGCGCCGAAGGCGCCCAGCGCCTTGCCCAGCGTGCCCATCACGATGTCCACGCCGCCGCCGCTTTGGCCACATTGTGCGGCGAGGCCGCGCCCCTGCGGCCCGAGCACGCCGGTGGCATGCGCCTCGTCGACGTACAGCGTGGCGTCGTGACGCTCGGCCAGCTGCACCAGGGACGGCAGGTCGGCGCGGTCGCCGTCCATGCTGAACACCGATTCGGTGAGGATCAGCTTGTGCGCCGCCGAGGAGCGGCGCAGCAGTTCGTCGAGCTGGTCGAGATCGTTGTGGCGGAAGACCTGGGTCGTCGCGCGCGCGGCGCGGCAGCCGTGGACCATGCTGGCGTGGTTGAGCTCGTCGCTGAAAATCGCCGCCGCAGCGTTTGGCGTGTCGCCAGCGCCAACTCTTGCCAGCGCCGGGATCACCGTGGCATTGGCCTGGAAGCCGCTGGAGAACAGCAGCGCGGCTTCGCAGCCCTTGAAGGCGGCGAGCTTCTGCTCGACCGCCAGCGTGATCTCGCGCGTGCCGGTGACCAGCCGTGAGGATGGCGCGCCGGCGCCGTGGCGCGCCGCCCACTCCGCGGCGCGCGCCTTGACCAGCGGGTGCTGGCTCAATCCGAGGTAGTCGTTCGAGGCGGCGTCGATCAGCACGCGGCCCTGCGCATCCTGCAGGCGCCCGTCGACCATCTGCAGCGGACGCAGGCGCCGCCGCCGCGCACCGGCCTCCAGCGCGACGAGTTCCTGCTGCAGCAACTGGTCGAGAGCGGGGTTCACGGCAGCGTGAGCGCGCGCTCGGCGAGCACGGTGCGCACGGCCGTGGTGAGCGCCGCCAGGTCGACGGCGTCGATGACGAAGGGCGGCATCAGGTACAGCAGCTTGCCGAAGGGCCGTAGCCAGACGCCGAGTTCGATGCAGCGCCGGCGCAAGGCGCCGAGGTCGACCGCTCCCGACAGTTCGACCGCGCCGATGGCGCCCTTGACGCGCACCGCGGCGACGCCGGGGATGTCGCGGCAGGGCGCCAGTTCGGCCGCGAGCTGCGCCTCGATCGCGGCCACCTGGGCCAGCCGTGGCTCGGTCTCGAAGAGGTCGAGCGAGGCATTGGCCGCGGCGCAGGCCAGCGGGTTGGCCATGTAGGTGGGGCCGTGCATCAGCGCGGCGGTCGGGTCGTCGGCGAGGAAGGCTGCGAACACATGGCGCCGCGCCACGGTCGCCGCCAGCGGCAGCGTGCCGCCGGTCAGCGCCTTGGACAGGCAGATGATGTCGGGGGTAACGCCCGCTTCCTCGCAGGCGAACATCCGGCCGCTGCGGCCGAAGCCGGTCATGATCTCGTCGGCGATCAGCAGCACGCCGTGGCGGGCGCAGGCCTCGGCGATGAAGGCCAGGGTTGCCGCGTCGTGCATCTGCATGCCGCCGGCACCCTGCACCAGCGGCTCGATGATCACCGCGGCGACGCGCTCGCCGTGGGTCTCCAGCAGCAGATCGAAGGCGCGGCGCAGGTTTTCGTCGCGCGGCAGCTCGGCCATGATCTGATCCGGCATGGTCCCCGCGAACAGCGCGTGCATGCCTTCTTCGGGGTCGCACAGGGCCATGGTGGCGAAGGTGTCGCCGTGATAGGCATGGCGGAAGTACACGATGCGCTGCTTCGTCGCCTGACCCTTGTTGCGCCAGTACTGGATCGCCATCTTCAACGCGACCTCGACCGCCACCGAACCCGACTCGGTGAAGAACACCCGCTCCAGGTCGCCCGGCAGCAGTGCGGCCAGGCGTTGCGCGAGGCGCGCCGCCGGTTCGTGCACCAAGCCGGCGAACATCACATGCGGCAGTGTCGCCAGTTGCGCTTCGACCGCGGCGCGGATGTGCGGGTGGTTGTAGCCGTGGCAGGCGGTCCACCACGAGGAAATGCCGTCGATCAGTTCGCGCCCGTCGGCCAGGCGCAGGCGCACGCCTGCGCTGGCGACCACCGGCAGCGGCGGCGCGGTGGTCTGCATCTGGGTGTAGGGCAGCCAGAGATGGGCGAGGCCCGGGGTCAGCCAGTCGGACATGGCGGGCGGGGAAGGTGTGCCGGCTAGAATGGCGCGGCGGAGGAACAATGAGCGCGAATTTTATCACCGGCACCGGTACCGACATCGGCAAGACCTGGCTAGCCTGCGCCCTGCTGCGCCACTGGCGGGCCGCGGGACGGCAGCCGGCGGCGTTCAAGCCGGTGTTGTCCGGCTTCGATTCGCGGCAGCCGCAGGCCAGCGATGCCGGAGCCTTGCTGGCGGCGCTGGGGCGCCCGGCCAGCGCGGCCGAACTCGATGCCATCGCGCCCTGGCGCTTTGCCGCGCCGCTGTCGCCCGACCTGGCCGCGGCGCGCGAAGGGCGGCGCATCGATTTCGACGAGCTGGTCGCCTTCACCCGCCGGGTCATCAACGCCAACTCTGGGCCGACCTTGGTCGAAGGCGTCGGCGGCGTCATGGTGCCGCTCGATGCGCGGCATACGGTGCGCGACTGGATCGCCGCCAGCGGCCTGCCCTGCGTGCTGGTGACCGGCAGCTATCTGGGCAGCCTGAGCCATGCGCTGACCGCGCTGGAGGCTCTGGCAAGAGTTGGCGCTGGCGTCGCGGCGATCGCGGTCAATGAAACGCCGGGCTCGGCCGTGGCGCTCGACGCCACGCTGGAAAGCCTGGCGCGCCACGTCGCCGGCATTCCGCTGGTGTCCATTGCGCGCGACAGTCCGCAGGCCGGGGCCGCCCGCCTGGCGGGGATGCTGTGCCCCGAAATCGTCTAGGCCGTATACTGCGGCCCCTTGAGTCCCCTTCCCCCCCCCGGATGAACCATGACCATCAAGTCTGACAAGTGGATCCGCCGCATGGCGGAGCAGCACCGCATGATCGAGCCCTTCGAGGCCGGCCAGGTACGCGAGGCCAACGGCCAGAAGATCGTCTCCTACGGGACGTCGAGCTACGGCTACGACATCCGCTGCTCGCGCGAATTCAAGCTGTTCACCAACATCAACAGCACCATCGTCGACCCGAAGAATTTCGACCCGAATTCCTTCGTCGAGGTGAATGCCGACTACTGCATCATCCCGCCAAATTCCTTCGCCCTGGCGCGCACCGTCGAGTACTTCCGGATTCCGCGCAACGTGCTGACGATCTGCCTCGGCAAGAGCACCTATGCGCGCTGCGGCATCATCGTCAATGTGACGCCCTTCGAGCCGGAATGGGAAGGCTACGTGACGCTGGAATTTTCCAACACGACGCCGCTGCCGGCCAAGATCTACGCCGGCGAAGGCTGCGCCCAGGTGCTGTTCTTCGAATCCGACGAGGTTTGCGAGACTTCCTACAAGGACAGGGGCGGCAAGTACCAGGGGCAGGTCGGCGTGACCGTGCCCAAGATGTAGAGCAAACGCGGGAGGCCCCGCCGCAGGGCCGCCCCAAGGCGGGGCCAGCCAGTAACATGGAGTCCGCGCCTTTGCGGACGAACAACCGTTACCCCCTTCCACGGGAAGGGGGCTAGGGGGTAGGTACAAGAAATGCGTTTCCATTTTCCCATCATCATCATCGACGAAGACTTCCGTTCCGAGAACGCTTCGGGACTGGGTATCCGCGCGCTGGCCGACGCCATCGAGAAGGAGGGCATGGACGTGCTGGGCGTCACCAGCTACGGCGACCTCTCCTCCTTCGCCCAGCAGCAGAGCCGGGCCTCGGCCTTCATCCTGTCGATCGACGACGAGGAACTGGCCAACCGCGCCGAGGAGACCATCGCCGAGCTGCGGGCCTTCGTCGAGCAGATCCGCTACAAGAACGCCGAGATCCCGATCTTCCTGCACGGCGAGACGCGCACCAGCCGCCATATCCCGAACGACATCCTGCGCGAACTGCACGGCTTCATCCATATGTTCGAGGACACGCCGGAGTTCATTGCCAAGCACGTGATGCGCGAGGCCAAGACCTATCTCGATTCGCTGCCTCCGCCTTTCTTCCGCGCCCTGGTGCATTACGCGGCCGACGGTTCCTACTCCTGGCACTGCCCGGGCCATTCGGGCGGCGTCGCCTTCCTCAAGAGCCCGGTGGGCCAGATGTTCCACCAGTTCTTCGGCGAGAAC
>JAUYSD010000119.1 GCA_030696505.1 Sulfuritalea sp.
CTTTGCCTTCGAGGTGCGCCGCCATGCCCAGCAGGGCGCCGATGGTGACTACGCCGGTGCCGCCGACGCCGGCGATCAGAATTCCGTAGGGCTCGGTGAGCTGTCGTGGCGCGGGCTCGGGCAGCTCGGCGAAACCGGCGGACGCCGCCTCGACGGCGCGGCCGCGCCGGGGCTGGCCGCCATGCACGGTGACGATGCTGGGGCAGAAACCTTCGAGGCAGGAATAGTCCTTGTTGCAGGCATGCTGGTCGATCGCCCGCTTGCGGCCGAATTCGGTTTCGACCGGCACCACGGCGAGGCAGTTGGACTTGGCGCTGCAGTCGCCGCAGCCTTCGCAGACCATTTCGTTGATGAAAATGCGCAGCGCGGGATCGGGGAAGCGGCCGCGCTTGCGCCGCCGGCGCTTCTCCGCGGCGCAGGTCTGGTCGTAGATCAGCGCCGTGACGCCGGGGGTCTCGCGCAGCTCGATCTGGGTGCGTTCGAGCGCATCGCGGTGGCGGATCTCGACACCGGGGGCGAAGCCGGCATTTTTTCCATACTTCTCCGGCTCGTCGGACATCACGATGATGCGCCCGACATCTTCCGCCGCGAGCTGGCGCGTGAGCTGCGGCACGGTCAGCGTGCCGTCCAGCGGCTGGCCGCCGGTCATCGCGACGGCATCGTTGTAGAGCAGCTTGAAGGTGATTCCCTTCCCCTGCGTGTTCGAGCGCAGCGAGCCGTCGTCACCCCCTCCCGCGGGGAAGGGGCTGGGGGGAGGGCTGTTGAATGCCGCTACGGCTGCTCGCACAGCGAGCACGCCGGAGTGGAAATAAGTGCCGTCGCCCATGTTGGCGAACACGTGCTGCGTCCCGCTGTGTCCCGCCACGCCGAGCCAGGCCGCGCCTTCGCCGCCCATCTGGGAAATCGTGATGGTGTTGCGCTCCATCGCCACCGCCATCAGGTGGCAGCCGACGCCGCCCAGCGCGCAACTGCCCGCGGGCACCTTGGTGGACTGGTTGTGCGGGCAGCCGGGACAGAACCAGGGCGTGCGCAGCATGATGACCTTGGGCTTGGCCAGGGCCCGCGCCTTCTCGTCGAGGAAGGCGATGTAGTCTGTGATGCGCGGCGCCTGGTGGAAGCGCCCGATGCGCGCGGCGATCGCGCGCGCGACCAGGGCCGGCGTCAGCTCGGCGGTCGGCGCCAGCAGCCAGCGGTGCACCGGCACCGGCCATTCGCCGGTCTCGTCGTACTTGCCGACGATGCGCGGGCGCACGTCTCGGCCATTTTCATCCGTCCAGTTGTAGAGCATTTCCTTCAACTGGTATTCGATGATCTGGCGCTTCTCCTCGACCACCAGGATTTCTTCCAGGCCCTCGGCGAAGTGCCGTACCGAATCGGCTTCCAGCGGCCAGGGCATGCCGACCTTGAACAGGCGCAGGCCGATCTCGGCCGCGTAGGCCTCGTCGATGCCGAGGTCGTCGAGCGCCTGGCGCACGTCGAGCCAGGCCTTGCCGCAGGCGATGATGCCCAGCCGCGGGCGCGGGCTGTCGAAGACCAGGCGGTTGAGCCCGTTGGCGCGCGCGTAGGCGATCGCGGCGTAGACCTTGAACTCCTGCAGCCGGTGTTCCTGCGCCAGTTGCGGATCGGGCCAGCGCAGATGCACGCCGTCGGCCGGCAGCCTGAAATCCTCGGGGATCACGATGCGCACGCGCTCGGGATCGATCTCGACCGTGGCCGAACTTTCCGCCGTGTCCGAAGTGACTTTCAAGGCCACCCAGCAGCCGGAATAGCGCGACATGGCCCAACCGTGCAGGCCGAAGTCGAGGTATTCCTGCAAGTCGGCGGGGGCCAGCACCGGGATGCCGCAGGCCGAGAACATGTGCTCGCTCTGGTGGGCGACGGCCGAGGAGCGCGCTGACGGGTCGTCGCCGGCGATCAGCAGCACGCCGCCGTGCCTGGCGCTGCCGGCATGGTTGGCGTGCTTGAAGACGTCGCCGCAGCGGTCGACGCCGGGGCCCTTGCCGTACCACATGGAAAAGATGCCGTCGAATTTCGGCTCGGGAAACAGGTGCAGTTGCTGCGTGCCCCAGATCGCGGTAGCCGCGATGTCCTCGTTGAGGCCGGGCTGGAAACTGATGTCGTACTGCTTGAGGAAGGGCTCGGCGGCGTGCAGCGCGGTATCGAGGCCGCCCAGCGGCGAGCCGCGATAGCCCGAGATGTAGCCGGCGGTATGCAGGCCGGCCTGACGGTCGAGCGCATGCTGCAGCATGGGCAGGCGCGCCAGGGCCTGCATGCCGGTGAGAAAGACGCGACCGCGTTCGAGCCGGTACTTGTCGTCGAGTGAAACGTTAGCCAGATTCATCCGCATTCCCTTTGTGCTGGTGGCGCGGTGAGAACCTTGCGCCGTCCGTCACAGCTGCGATCCGTGACGGATCGCAACGCTCATCATCCTGCGTGATTGCGGGATGGTCGGGAATTGTGTGCGGTGATGCACCACCACATTCTGTAGCGTGTGGAGATGCGGTAGGAGGGAGTCATGAGCGGGTTTGCCGTGGGGGCTTGGCGCCGGCCGCATGCAGCTGCGGCCGGCGCGATCGATGCGATCAGTCCTTGAGCATCGTGAACTTGCCGTCCTTGACCGTCATCAGCACGCGGCCGCGATGGTCGAAGCCGGAGTGGTCCTTGGCCGACATGTTGATCACGCCTTGCGAGGCCAGCATCTCCTTGGTGCCTTCGAGCGCATCGCGCAGCGCCGAGCGGAACTCCTGCGTGCCCGGCTTGCCCTTCTTGGCGGCTTCCGGGATGGCCCGGATCAGCAACAGGCCGGCGTCATAGGTGCCG
>JAUYSD010000271.1 GCA_030696505.1 Sulfuritalea sp.
GCGCCAGGTGCAGGTCAACAAGAAGGTAATGGACTTCCCGATGGTGATGAAAGCCTTCCTGCGGGCCGATCCGGACATCATCATGGTCGGCGAAATGCGCGATGCCGAAACCACGGGCATCGGCATCGAGGCCTCGCTTACAGGGCACCTGGTGTTCGCCACCCTGCACACCAACAGCGCGCCTGAATCCATCATCCGTCTGCTCGACATGGGCATGGATCCATTCAACTTCTCCGATGCCCTGCTGGGAATTCTTGCCCAGCGTCTGGCCAAGCGTCTATGCAAATGCAAGGAGAGCTACACGCCCGATGCGGAGGAAGTCCGGCTGTTCATGAAAGAGTATTGCAGCGAACTGGAGAACACCGAGGTTTTCCAGAAAGACATGAAGGCAGCCTATGCTGCGACGGAGGCGCGCCTGATAAAGGACTATGGCAAGGATGGCCATTTGGTATTCACGCGGGCCAAGGGCTGCGACACCTGTGGCGGCAGCGGCTACAAGGGGCGTGTCGGTTTGCATGAACTGATGATCGGCACGGAGCCCCTGAAGAAGCTGATTCAGGAACACGCCCGCGTTGTCCAATTATTCGCGCAGGCGCTGGCGGACGGCATGCTGACCCTGAAGATGGACGGCCTTGAAAAAGCGCTGCAGGGCGTGACCGATCTCAAGCAGGTACGGGCCGTCTGCATCAAGTAAGGAATGGGCATGGATAGCTCAAGCGATTTGTTTCGCCGTCTCGAGCAGCTGAATGCAATCGGCGCGGCGCTGTCCAAAGAGCGCGACATCAATCGGCTGCTTGAGTCCATCCTGATTGCCGCCAAGACGATTACCCATGCCGATGGCGGCACTCTCTACCGCATGACTGACGATGGTCGGGCGCTGCGCTTCGAGATCCTGCGCACCGACTCGCTGCACATCGCGATGGGCGGCACCACCGGCAATGCCATCAACTTTCCGAATTTGCCGCTGATCAACGACAAGGGCGAGGCGAATGATTCGATGGTGGCCGCCTATGCTGCCATTCACGACAAGACCGTCAATATCGCCGACGCCTACACTGAAGCGGGTTTTGACTTTTCAGGCACACGCAGCTTCGACGCGCGCACCGGCTATCGATCGCAGTCTTTCCTCACGGTGCCGATGAAGAACCATGAGGGCGAGATCATCGGCGTCCTGCAACTGATCAATGCCCTCGATCCGAATACGCGTGAGGTCAGGGCGTTTTCGTCGGCCGACCAGAGCCTGGCCGAGTCGCTGGCCTCCCAGGCCGCCATCGCCCTGACCAACCGCCTGCTGATCACCCAGCTCGAAGAACTGTTCGAGGCCTTCATCAGCCTGATCAACCTGGCGATTGACGAAAAGTCGCCTTATACCGGCGGCCATTGCCAGCGCGTGCCGGCCCTGACCATGATGCTGGCCGAAGCGGCCGACGCAACGCAGGAAGGTCCACTGGCTTCGTTCAAGATGGACGAGCGCGATCGCTATGAACTCAAGATCGCCGGCCTGTTGCACGACTGCGGCAAGGTCACGACGCCGGTTCATGTGGTGGACAAGGCAACCAAGCTGCAAACCCTGTTCGATCGCATCCAACTGATCGACACCCGCTTCGAAGTGCTCAAGCGCGACGCAGAACTGGATGCGCTGCGCAAGCAGTTGGCGCTGCGCGAAAACGTGAACCCCGGGGCGGAAGACCGTATCTGGCACGCCTATCAGGACGAAGTCCGCGCCCTCGACGCGGACCGCGAGTTCCTGCGCAAGGCCAACGTCGGTGGCGAGGCCATGAAGGACGAGGATCTGCAGCGCGTGCGCGATATCGGCAGCGGGCGCAAGTGGCGCAACGTCGACGCCATCGAAACCGAGTTCCTCACCGCCGACGAAGTCGTCAACCTGACCATCCGCGCCGGCACGCTGACGCTGAAGGAGCGCGACGTCATCAACCACCACATCGTCGCCACCATCAAGATGCTGGAGCAGCTACCGTGGCCGAAGCACCTGACCCGGGTACCCGAGTACGCCGGTGGCCATCACGAGCGCATGGACGGCAAGGGCTATCCCAAGGGGCTGACGCGCGATCAGATGTCGGTTCAGGCCAGGATGATGGGCATCGCCGACATCTTCGAGGCCCTGACGGCCCGCGACCGGCCTTACAAACACGGCATGAAGCTGTCGCAGGCGATGGGTATCATGGCCAACTTCAAGAAGGGCGGCCATATCGATCCCGATCTGTTCGATGTGTTCGTCAGGCGAGGGGTTTATCGGCGTTATGCCGAGCAGTTCCTTGATCCTGGGCAGATTGACGAAGTGGATGAGGCGGCCCTGGGTCGGACTTGACCACAGGCAGAAAGTTGGTGCTGGTGACACGGCGATCAAGCGGCGGTAGTGACAAACAGCGACGCTGCCGACAATTTTCGTCACTTGTGGCTTTTCCCCCCTTCTCTGCATGACGCAGCACCAAGCCAAAGCGTTTCAGATACTCTGGCACGCTCTATGCTTTGGTAGTTCCAGCGACAACCGTCGCGCTTCTTCTACAGGAGAATCCAAATGACCAAGCTGCAAAAGGGCTTCACCCTGATCGAGCTGATGATCGTTGTCGCGATTATCGGTATCCTCGCCGCAATTGCCATCCCGCAGTTCAGCGAATACACCAAGAAGGGCAACGACAAGGCTGCCCAGTCCGATGCCAAGAACCTGCTGACGCAGGCCACGGCGAACTCAACCAACTGATACGGAGCCTACTATGAAGAAAATTATTCTCTCCGCGGTGGTCGCGACGGCTGCACTGGGCAGTGTGGTTGATGCCAATGCCGCTGCAAGCGGTGTAGTTTGCTCCGCACCGACGTCTGCTGCCAGCGGTACGTTTGTTACTGGCGCTAGCGAGATGGTGGTCACCGCTTTCACACCCAAATGCTCAGCAAAGGTGCATATGGTCTACGATCAGGGCACAGCGTATTTTCGAGTCGGCTCCGTAAATGAAGCAGGAAGTCGTTCCTTCCGTGGCTCCACTGCGGGTGGTTCGGTAACCTCTGAAGCTACCTGCACGACCTGTAATTCTGCCGTTGCAAATACTGCTCTAACCAGCACTAACAATCCGACCTCGGGCTAATTATCGCTTGTGTGGGTGCCTCTACTGGGTGCTTGGGGGCGGGGAACTTTCTGGGTTTGCCCGCCCTTATCATTACCCGTTTCGGTGTCAGTGAATGTTTCCGCAAATACGTGAATTTCTAGTGTCCGGTGTTCGCTCGGGCTTGCGCGGGCGCAGTATCCAGGTGACCTTTGTGCTCGGTCTAGTCCTGATCGCCTTTGCCTATTTGACGGCAAATTTCTCGCCCAGGCAGCCGACGACCATAGCGCTTGACAGTGGCTTTTCTGCGGTGCGATTCACGGTGGTGCTACTGGTGCTGTTCTGGATCCAGGAGTTGCTGACTCGGGAAATCGACCGCAAGGTCATCCTGCACTCCCTGGCCTTGCCTGTATCACGCGCGTCCTACCTGATCGGACGCTACCTGGCGGTCGTTTGCCTCGCCGCTATTTCAATCGCGATACTGGGCGCGTGTCTCTTGCTGGCCGTGCACCTCGCCAGCCCGAACTATGAGCAAGGCTTTCCCGTTAGTCTTGGGCTTCCCTACTGGTCTGTCCTATTGGGTATTGCTTTTGATGTCGCGGTGGTAGCCGCATTTGCCACAGCGATTGCGATCATTTCGACCGTGCCGGTCATGCCGCTGGCGATGGGTGCGGCGTTTGCCATCGCTGGAAAGGCGCTGGGTGCCTCGGTGGACTACATCGCGCGCGGTGCTGACGGCGATGTGGCATTCGCTTCCAATCTGGGGTCGTACCTGGATGTGATCCGTTGGCTGATTCCTGATCTTTCACGTCTTGACTGGCGAGATTGGGCACTGTATGGCGCGGCTCCTTCAATGGAGTCTGTGACGTGGGCGGTGATTATGGCTGGGTCCTATGTCGTTGTCGCAGTGGGTTTGGGTATCCATTTTCTCCAGAAGCGCGAATTTTCCTGATGTCGGCGCCAAGGTGGATTTCACTCCAGCGCGGAGATATGACACTGGCCTCGGTGATCGCCGTGGCGCTGACGGCTTTTTTTCTGTCCGGCATGCATGTTCCCGCCAAGTCAACGCACTCGCTGGCGCGCGAATTGTCGGTGCGTTTGCCTTTGGCGTTTCAGGTCATAACGGCAGGGGGCGACCGATATCTGGCAGCCAATCTGGCCGGTTTTCGCGTTCTCGTCGCCGATGTATTCCGGATGACCGGCGACGACATGGCGATTCAGGCGCAGTTGCAACGCGACGTGTCTTGGCTCAATCCAGCCCACGAGGATAACTACTATATTGCGGCGGCAATACTGTCACAGCCGGAGTGGATACCCGATGCCCAGTACGTGCTGCGTCGCGCGGCCGACGCGCGACCCAATGATTGGCAGCCGCTGTTTTATTACGGATTCAATCGCTACCACTTTGAGAAGAACCCGATTGCGGGGGCGCAGGCCCTGCTCGAAGCGGTTCCCCGCATAACGGAACAACAAGACAGTTGGACAATGCAGAATTTGGCGGCACGCTGGCTTGAGCGCGGATATAGCGCAGGTGACGCGGCGCGCCTGGTGGATGGGATGGCGGAAAACGCCACCCCCGGACCATTTCAACGTTACCTGAAGTCTCGTGCCCAGCGTCTTCGGGACCTTGCCATGCTTAAGGAACTTGCGAAGAGCTACAAGGACAGGCACAGCCACCGTCTGGTCTCGCTGGACGACCTGGTGGGTGACGGGTTAATAGACAAAATTCCTGACGACCCGCTCAAAGTCGGCTATGTACTCGATGAAAATGGAGAACCCGCGTTCGCCGCGCGGCGCTGAATCTGCTTGGTGACTCAACTGATCGCTGTTGTGGAGTGGTAATGCTGGCAATTCGGATTGATGACTTGGAAAAAGTCTATGCGCAAGGCCTGATGCGACGCGCCGTGAAGGCGGTCGCCGGCGTTTCCCTTGAGGTGGCTGAGGGCGAAGCCTTCGGCTTTGTCGGGCCCAACGGTGCCGGCAAAAGCAGCACGATACGCATCATGATGGGATTGGCAAGGCCCACGAGGGGAAGTTGCCGATTGTTTGGCATAGATGCCGCCTTGCCGCTGGCGCGCAAGCAAGTGGGCTATGTACCTGAAAACCCTTGCCTGTATGACTACCTGACCCCACTCGAGATTCTTACGATGAGTGTGAATCTGCACTGTCACAAGGAGCGGCGAGAGACACGTCATCACGTCATGCGCTGGCTGGACCGACTCGGAGTTGCCCATGTGGCCTCTGTGCCTATCCGTTCATTTTCAAAAGGTATGACGCAGCGTGTGGCATTGGCAAACGCTATGGCAGTCGAGCCGCGCTTGTTGATTCTGGACGAGCCCTTGAGCGGACTGGACCCGATTGGGCGCAGCGAGGTGGTGGAGATTCTGGCGGAGTACAAGCGCGAAGGCGGAACTCTGTTTTTTACTTCGCACGTACTGCATGACGTGGAGCGACTGGCAGACCGATTCGGACTCATACACAAAGGCGAACTGCGTTCCGTGCGCTCGCCGGCCGAACTGGTGGGCGAGGACGAGCGCGTAATGGTCCGCTACGCAGGGAAGGTCGGACTGGAGGGCGCGACGGAAGAAGCATTGGGGCGATGGGTCACCGAAGTACCGCGGTCGCAGCTGTGGGCCTACCTTGGTGCCGTACATGCGAATGGTCATGAACTCATAGAAGTGCGGCCAACGTTATCTCTTGAAGCCGCTTTCATGCGGGTAATTTCGGTGAATTGACCCGAACGGACAAAGATTCAATGCAAACTATTAATGAAGCCTTACAGCAGCGTATCAGCATCGGAGAACAGTTGCGCGATTCGGGCAGCCTGGACGAGGCCCTGCTCGTATTCACTGACGTTACTGCCGAGTTTCAGTCCCTGGCCCTGGGCCATTACAAATGCGCCACCGTATTGGTACTTCTCGATCGTTCGGCCGATGCAGAGCTTGCGTATCGACTGGCGTTGGAGTTGCAGCCTATCTATTCCGAGGCCGCCAACAATTTGGGAGTGTTGCGCCTAAAGCGTCGCGATTGGGTGGAGGCGGAAACACTTTTTTATCGGGCGCTAGCTGAAAATCCGAATTATTTTCAGGCGCACTTGAATATTGCCGATGTTCTCCACCAGGCGGGGCGCCACGAACACGGTCTTTACCATGCCCGTCGTGCATTTGAACTTTCGCCAACGTCCCCGGTTGCGATTGAGCGCTTAGGCGTGATTCTAAGAAGTCTTGGGCGCACGCATGAGGCGGCGGAATTTCTCGCTGCACACATCACTCCCGAGACAAACTATGCTCCCTTGTGGTCAACCTATGCGGTGACCCTGCAGGGCCTCGGGCGTCAAGAGGAGGCAGATCGCGCGCACACCGAAGCCGAACGATTTGCCGGGACCGAATTCCTGCCCAGAATGAATCGGCTTTACTGCTCCAATTATCTGCAGGTATCTGCGGAGGTACTCTGGCAGCGGCACAGGGCATTTGGGGAATGGGCACGTGAGGTGGTTGGGTCACCAGCGAGCGCGTTTCCGGCGATCTCTCCTGAAGCAGATAGACGTTTGCGTGTCGGCTTCGTATCCGGAGATTTCCGCAAGCACTCGGTTGCCTACTTTTTGCCTGGGGTGCTTGGGCATCTGGACAAATCCCGCTTGCAGGTGATTGCCTACAATGTGTCGAATTACGTCGATGACGTAACGCGGAATCTCAAGCCAATCTTCAACATCTGGCGAGATGTGGCGCAACTGGACCATAAGGAGTTGTACGAGAAAATTCGGCAGGATCGAATCGATATCCTGATCGATCTCTCTGGCTTCACCAACGAGAATCGTTTGATGGTTTTCGCCCGCCGTGCCGCACCGGTTCAAGTGACTTATCTGGGCTACCCAAATACCACTGGGCTTGACGTCATCGATTACCGTTTGACCGACAATATCGCCGATCCGACAGGCGCTGCAGACGCGTATCACTCAGAGACCTTGTGGCGTCTTGATCGTTGTTTTCTTTGTTATACCGCGCCGGAGGCGGCGCCACCCGTCGTGGTTCGTTCCCCGGCTTCGGAGGGGGTGGTGTTTGGCTCCTACAACAATCGGGCAAAATATTCTGCCGAGTGCTTGGCTACATGGGGGCGACTGCTTCTCCGCGTTCCCGGCTCGTGTTTGGTCATCAAGTCATTGGCGGGGAATGGCGACGACGCGGGACGAAAGGAACTCGTGGATCGTTTCGTCGCCATGGGCGTGGCTCCCGAACGTATTGAAGTGAAGGGGAGTATCCCTGATACACGTGATCATCTCGACAGTTATTCGAGGATTGATATTGCACTGGACAGTTTTCCCTACAACGGTACCACCACCACCTGTGAGGCCCTTTGGATGGGGGTCCCCGTGGTTACCCTGGCGGGAGATCGTCATTCATCGAGGGTGGGCGCGAGTATTCTCGAAGCCCTCGATCTGCAGAACCTCATTGCAGATTCGGTGGATCAGTACATCGAGATTGCCGCATCGTTGGCGAGCGATTCTGCAAGGCGCCAAGAGTTGCGCGCCACCATGCGGACACGAATGCTTGCCAGCAAGTTGTGCGATTCTCGAAATATGGGCAGGGAGCTTACGCAGGCGTTCCGACAAATGTGGTACCGGTATTGCGATAAAGCGTTGCCTGCGAGCCAGGAAGAAACCGGGAATCAAGCGCAAGCAGAAAGTAACATACGCCTGCATATCGGTGGGACAGTTGCCAAAGAGGGATGGCATATACTGAATATCGAGCCGGGCGAAGGGGTCGATTTTGTCGCCGATATTCGTGAACTCTCGGTCTTCGACGACGGATGTTGCAGCGAGATTTATGTGTCGCATGTGCTGGAGCACGTCACACAGGCAGAGGTGTTGCCGGTGCTCAATGAACTGTACAGAATGCTCAGCGCCGGCGGCAAGCTTTACCTTTCGGTTCCCGATCTGGAAACCCTGTCATCGCTGCTCCTAAACCCTAGTCTGGACATGGCGGAAAAGTTTCAGGTCATGCGCATGTTATTCGGTGCGCAGACAACTCCTTCCGATTTCCATCAGATCGGGTTTACCTTCGAATTTCTCGTCGACTACCTTCGCGATGTCGGGTTCGAGAGTGTCGAGCATGTAGAATCATTTGGACTCTTTAACGATATGAGTGATTTTGTCTTCGCCGGACAACTCATATCCTTGAATCTGATCGTGACGAAATGACCTTGTCTCGCCCTGAGTCGCAGCCTCGTCGATGAGAATCAAGCATACAAAGAAGGTCGTTGGGTATCACCTTGATGCCGCGTCGATGCGGTTGATACGTTTGGTCGAGGCCCGGCGCTATGCTGACGTTGAACGTGTGGCAAGGGAGCTTCTCGCAAATTTTGCAGGGCACCCGCTGGCTTTAAGAGCCCTAACCTTCGCTCTGACGGGACTACGCCGTTTTGATGAGGTCGTTCCGGCGGCAGATTTCGCCTTGCGCCTTCTGCCCGAAGATGGCGAAATCCGTAACAACCGCGCGATTGCACTAGCCGAATTGATGCGATGGGATGAGGCGATTCCAGAATTCAAGGCATCCCTGCTGTTGCTGCCAGGTGATTGTGAGATACATCAGAATCTGGGCTTGGCTTACTTCCGTTTGCATCGATGGGAGGAATCGATAGCGAGCCTTCTTAAAGCGGTTGAACTGCACCCCGATGATTACGTAGAAGCAATTGAGCATCTCGCGTGGGCCTTGATCAATGCCCGGCGGTACGATGAGGCTGCTGTGGTCTGTGGGTCTCTGTGGGGATCTTTTCCCGACGATCTGGCATCGCTCAACCGCGTTGTCAGCGTGGCCTTGCATCGCTGCGACTGGACGGGGCTTGACGAGAAATTGCGACAACTATCGCCGTGGTTCAGTTCCCCAGATTGTGCTACCAATCCATGGTGGCTTTTCAAGTATTGGCGTACATCCATGGCGGAGTATCGGCAGATCGCGCAGCAATTCGCAGTCTCCATGATCCCCGAGAATGTTCGCCTGCGCCAAGATGTTTTGCCGATCGCATGGAGGCAGGGGCGGCGCAAGCTTCGCGTCGGCTATATGTCTTCGGACCTTGCGGATCATCCGGTCGGATTCGTCATTGCCGAACTGATCGAACGACACGACCGGGACAAACTGGAGATCTTTGCGTATTCCACTGGTGATGACGACGGTGGCGAACACCGTAAAAGGCTCATTAAGAACTTTGATCACTTTGCGGACATTGCCCGGCTTTCGGCGCGAGCCACTGCCGAGCGCATTCGCAGTGACGGCATTGACGTGCTGGTGGATCTCAATGGGTGGACTGGAACATATCGCGCAGAATCTCTGGCTCTGCGTTGTGCGCCTGTTCAGGTGAGTTGGCTGGGTTACGCGGGAACAATGGGCTTGCCGTGTTTTGCCGACTATGTCGTTGGTGATCCGGTGGTGACACCCATGGATCAGCAACCGTGGTTCACTGAACGCATTGTGCAGATGCCGCATTCGTATATGCCGGTTGATACCAGGCACCCGATTGCGGCTGTGCCATCCCGGCAAAGCCAGGGATTGTCGGAGGATGCCTTCGTCCTTTGCTCATTCAACAATAACTACAAGTTCAATCCACCGCTTTTTGATCTTTGGTGTTCGTTCCTGAAGCAGATGCCAAGTGCTGTACTCTGGTTGAGCAAGAGCAACGATACTGTCATGTCGAATTTGCGCAAGGAGGTCGAGCAGCGTGGCGTTGCACCGGAACGCCTGGTTTTTGCTCCACGAGTGGCAGCGCGCGCCGACCATCTTGCGCGGCTGCAGCTTGCCGACCTGTCGCTCGATACATTCCCCTACAACTCGCACTCGACAGGAGGTGATGCGCTGATTGTCGGTGTGCCCATGGTGACCAAGCGCGGCGACACCTTCCCCGGTCTGGTCGGGGCAAGTATGATGCAGGCCGCCGGACTGCCGGAGTTGATTGCCGATGACGATGCCGGCTACGCAGAACTTATTCTCGATCTGTACCATGATCGGGCTCGGCTTGCGGGGTTGAAGCAAAAGCTGGTAGCCGCTCGGGATACCGCCCCCTTGTTCGACATGGCCCGCTTTGCCCGCGACCTGGAAGCCCTCTACTTCACCATGGCAGCCGCGGCGCCGGGTCACGCAGCAGAGATTGGCGCTGAATGCCCTCAGGTACCGGCGATGGGGGCTTGAGCAGGGTCTGAAGCATCGGCAGGTCAAGACGCCCGATATAGTGGGGCGGCAGGTAGCCCTGTTGCGCGGCAAGTGACTGGCCAAAGTTGGGAGGGGTTCGCTGCCAGGCGACGGCCCGTGCCAACTCGAAAAATGGCGTCACCGCACCGAGCATCATGATCGTCGCCAATCCCACCAGGCGCGCCGACCGCCGAATTTCCGCCCAGGGCCGCTCGAATTCCGCAAGTACCAATATCAACAGGATGACCAGGCAAGGGGTCGACACCCTGAGCATCCAGTCATTGGAAGGGCCGAATCTCATGAGCGGCAAAATCAGCAGCAGGCCCACCGCTCCGCCAAGCGACTGCCGTGCGGCAGGATGGGTGGGTCGTAGCAGGAGCGCGAGCACGCCGAACTCGAAGGCCGCAAACTGGATGTACGCCATTACGAGGGCTGGTAGCGGCCATGTGGCGACGCCGGTGGGTGTCGATCCGGCGGAAGCGCCAAGTTGCACATTGATGGCGCTGGAGCCTGGCCGGCTCAGTATCCCGACCAGAACCACCGTTGTCAGCGTAGCGGCCAGCCACTGGACCTTTTCCGTGGCGCGGACTGCCGCCGCCGGTGAGTCGAAGTTCCTCCAGAGCGCCCACGCGAACCACGGCAGCAGGCCGATCACAGCGAATGGTGTCCATAGCAGCAGCATGGGCAGGCCGACAAGCGCGAGGGCGGGAAGGCTGCGCGCATCCTTGTGGCAACACAGCAATGCGGATCCGAGCCATAGCGGCAACGCGTGATTGGGCGCCCAGAGGAGTTGCGCCGTCAATGAGGTGTAGGTCCAGGGTCGCCACCATTCCAGCGGCAAGGGAAACATAGGCGTTTGCCCATGTGCAACAAGGATTCCGGGATAGTCCATGCCGCTGAAGAACACGACCAGCAGTGAGACGAAAACCAGGCGAAGGCCGAATCTGCCTGGCAAGGGCAACAGGAGCAGGAACAGGTAGACGCCCAGCGTGCACCAAGCGAGCAGTAATGCCGGGGCGAATTCGATGCCGACCAGCTTGGCTGCTACGGCCGGCGGCAGGAAAAAGCCCATCGCGGTGCGCATGATCAGCGCCACACCGTCATCCCAGCCGTAGGCGGGCGGCCATGCGGCGAGAATCAGATCGGCATAGACGGCGTCCCGCGTGCGCCAGTCAAGATTTGCATAGAACAGATGACCGGCGCCACCAAATGCGGACCAGGCAAATGCAATCAGGAGCATCCAGGCGAGAGCGCCGGCCGTGTATTTCGCGGGTCTTTCCGGGAGTCGGAGGCACAGGCAGTACAACGCATAAGCCAGGAGACCGGCCAGGAGAGTTCCGGCGAGTGGTTGCAGCCAACCCAGAAAAAAGACCAGGACCGGCGCGGCGAGATAACTGATCGCCGCAACGGAAACCCAGTCAGGGAATAGTCTCATCGATGGGTTTGCTGAAGTTGATGCGCTCGCGCTCCATGACCAGCGGTCGTTTCTGCACCTGGGTATGGATCTGGAGAATGTATTCGCCGAGCAGTCCGATAAAGAACAACTGAACTGAGGCAAAGAAGAAGAAACCGATCAGGATCGGGGCCATGCCGAAGGACATCTGCTGCCATTGGGTGAGTTTGAGCACCAGATAGCCCAGGGCAATCAGCAGACTGATGGCCGAGAGGGCAAATCCGGCCATGGTCGCCAGACGCAGCGGTACCTTGGAATGGCTGGTGACGCCCAGCATCGCCATGTCATAGAGCGAGTAGAAGTTATTCTTGGTGATGCCCCGCAGGCGCATCGGCTGGGTATAGGGCACCTCGGCATGGGCAAATCCCATGTCGGCGATCAAGCCGCGGAAGTAGGGATAGGGATCGTCGATTCGGCGCAGGGCTTCGATCACTTCCCGGTCATAGAGACCGAAACCGGTGTAGTGCGGGATCAGTCTTACATCGGCGATGCGGCCGATGGTGGCGTAGTACAGGCGGCGCAACGCGAACATTGGCGCGGTCTCGTGGCTATCCGGTTTCACGCCCACCACTACCTTGTAGCCCTGCTCCCATTTGCGGATGAAGTCGCCGATCAATTCCGGCGGCTCCTGCATGTCGGACGCCATGTTGATGATGGCATCGCCGCGCGCCTGCAGCAGTCCGTGGTTGGACGAGCGGATGATGCCGAAGTTGCGGTTGTTCACGATCGCCTTGACCCGAGAGTCGGCGCTGGCGAGATGGCGAATCGCGGCCACGGTGCCATCGGTCGAGGCGTTGTCGATGTAGATGTGCTCGAAATCGTACTGGGGGAAGGGCTCCAGTTGAGCCGCAATGCGCCGATGCAGTTCCTCTACGTTGCCCTCTTCGTTGTAGCAGGGGGTGACGACGGATATCAACCGGCGAATGCTCACTTCACCTGCCCGCCATTAGCGACCGCACGGCTTCGTGCCAGGCGACACAGCGCCGATCTTCGGTGCTTTGAAATCTTGCAAGATGGACTTCGACCTCGGCGATGGGCAAACCGCCACTCAGCTCGGCGAGGATCAATCGCCTGGCAACCTCTTCGGAGGCAGGCTCCTGCGCTGCCAGCCATTTGAGCTCGGGTACATTGCGATCGAAGAAAGAAGAATGGCTGCCGCCCAATTCGAGTACCTCTTTAATCGCATAAACAAACCAGACATCGGCGGTAAGGGTGTCGAGGTTTTCAAAGCGCGCTGCGGGAGGGAAGAAGGGTTGGTCAAGCTCGATTTTGTCGGTCACAAGCAAATGTCGCAATACCTCGCGAGCGGTCGAGCAATGTCCGAAGTCCTGGGCAACCCTGGACAAGCTTGAAAGTGCGGCTGCGGAGTTACTCGTCTGGCAGAAGGCCTGCAAATCATCGTAGGCCTTTTGCAGCAAGGCAAGGCGCCTGTCTGCCGACAGCGACGGCAGGAAGCGATAGGCAGAGTAGGCGACGAGGGCCCCATAAAATGGACATTGCGCCAGATCCGCGGCAGAGATGTCCATGGCTCGCGCAAAAGGCAGTGCACAGTACTGCGCGACTGCTGCCGAGCGTTCGTCGTCCGACAATTCGGATTGCGCTTCTGCGCGCGCAAGGAGGCCGGAGTCGGCAACTCGCTTTGCCTGATCGGGGCGGGCGGCAAAAAAATTCAGTTCGAACGCGTCAATAGGATCCGCATCGTCTACCGGGACAAGCATGGAACCATCTCCGAGAAGGCGATAGGTGTCAAAGCCCATCGCCTGGAAGGCATTAACCAGACCAAGGTTGATCTCCAACCCATGCTTGACCTCGAACATGATCAAAGGGGAATACCGCTTGAAGAACCGTTGGCCACCCTTGATAATGGCTGCTTCCTGGCCCTCTGCGTCGATTTTCATGAAGTCGACTTGTGTCCAGTTGTATCGATCGAACTCGGCGTCCAGGGTGCTGACCTCGACCGATTCCACGGCCTTCGAGTCGCTGTGCTGGGCGACCAACTGATTGAGTTCTCCAGAGCTCTCGATCTGCAGCAAGCCAGTGCCGACACAATCAGACAATGCCGCGCCGGATACCACGACATTACCGCACTGGTTCAACGCGAGGGATCGTTCAAGATGCTGCCGATTGACTGTCCCAGGCTCATAAGCGATAACCTGGCCGGTCGGCCCTACCAGCTTCGCCAGCGGCAGGGTGTATACGCCCACATTTGCGCCGATGTCCAGCACCGTCATGCCTGGTGTCGCATAGTGGTAAACGAACTCGATTTCCTTTTCGAACCACTTGCCCTGCTCAAGCAGAACATAGGTGCTGATGCACTTCAGGTCAGCCGGAACGGAGAACTTGATCTGCCGGTCGTTGCAAATCGTGATGAATCCCTTCCTGTCCTTGGTCGCCGCCGTGCCGGATCGACTATCGTGCGTTGCCAATTTTATGGTTCCGCGCAATGGCCTGATGCGCATCCTGGATTCTGTCGCTGTTTCGTCCGGTTCGAATAAAATCACTTTGCACAACCCGATTCGATCAGGGCTTGATATTCAGGAGCCTCGCTTTCGATCAGGGAGGCGCCGATATCGATGATGACGATCGGCGATTCCCTCGGGATAAGGTGGCTGATGCTTGTCATGACGGTCTGCGCCTTCTATTGTTCGATTTACAAAAACGGTTTGCGAAAGTTCAGAGTCCCCGCGAATAAATCAGCGCCTTCAGCACCTCATTGCTCGCATAGGGGCTGTCGATGTCGTCGATGCGGATCGGCGCATTGGCGGCAACCGGGCCTAGCAACACTTCGCCGTGCATCAGTTCGCGGCAGGAAATCTGCCCCTTCTGCAGCGGCACGGCGAGATACACGTCGTCGTCGGACAGGACGTGTCCTGCCGGTAGGCCGTGCCGGGCATAGACGCCGCGGACCAAGGCATCGAGGTAGGCGATTTCCCGCTGCGGCGGAATGCGCTTGCGCGTCCCCGGCGCGCCGCACATTTCGACGGCCTTCTTCCAGGCCTTGAACCACGCGTCGATTTGCGCCGGCTGGCTGCAGTAAGGTGATACTGGAATGCTGTCGGCGTTGATGTCGACATGACGTTCAAAGGTGCGCGCTCCCTTGGCGTAGGCCATCATCGCCGAACTGGTCCAGTCGTGATACTCATGGGTCGAGTAGCCGATCACGTTGTGTGGATAGCGATCGCGCAGAAAATCGATCTGGTTGAGTTCCAGTTCATGATCTTCCGACGGATACAACGAGACGCAATGGTTGATCGCCAGCGGAATATTGCGATTGGCGAAAAACTTCACCAGGTCGTCGATATCCTTCAGCGAAGAGCCGCCGGTCGAGACGATGACCGGTTTGCGTGTCGTCGCGATCTTCTCGATCAGTATCCAGTCGTTGAGGTCGGAACTGGCGAGCTTGATGATCTCGATGCCGAGGTCGGCACACAAATCGACTGCGGATTCGTCGAAAGGCGTCGCCATCGGAATGCAGCCACCCTTGCGGATCGCGGCAACCAGCGCCGCATGCTCGTCGCGCTTGAGGCGGGTGTCGAGCGTCTTCTTGATATAGCGGATATCGTCACGATCCCGAAAATCCTTGTGGATGAAGGCATCGAAGTCGCGGAACTGAAGCTTGATCGCGGCGCGTACGTTGTTGAAGCGCACGATGTGCGAAAAATCGGTGACGATGCGCAGGCCTCGCTCGACTCGCCCCCAGTGATTGTTGGCGAGCTCCAGGACAAACAGGTCTTCGAAAATGCGGGATTGGCTCATGCTGCGGGCGGACGCGGGTGGAGGAGGGAATTTAGCACGTGATGGTCGAAAGCGTCTTGTCCGATCCGGCGTTCACTGTGGCAAATTTCCGCGCCACGGCAAACAGCTGTCCGGCGCGATTGATGCCACAGGTATGAACGGTGAAGCCGCCGTTGGTGAGGATGGCACGCAATGCGGCGGCGGTGAAGTAGTTGAGATGTTCGCGCATGGCGACGAAGCCGAGCGGCGGCAGGCGACCGAGCTTGATCCGGCTGGCCGTGCACAACAGGTCGGCGACCATCAGCAGCGGGCGGCTGGGCAGCAGCAGCTTCAGCCAGGCGGCACGCAGCGCGTCGCTTCCGGGTGCAGGGCGCCACTGTTCGACGGGAACTTCAAGGTAGAGCCATCCGGAATCGGCGAGCAGGGTTCCTATCTCGCGCAGGTAGGCGGCGGGCACCGAAACATGCTCCAGCACCTGGCAACTCAGGATCAGGTCCCAGCCACCCGGCAGTAGGTGACTGTCGGCGTAGCCATCGATACCGGGCAGCGTGGCGCGGGCAGAAGGATCGAATACCGCCTTGCGATCCGCCTCCACCGCCGTCAGCATGTGGCCATGATCGCCGCCGTGATCCAGTGCCGAGGCGAAGCGCAGTGGCGCATCGGCGCCGGTGAGCGCTGCGCGCAACGCCTCGGTACGTTGCGCGGAATGTGACCACGCCACTTGCGCCGCATGCTGGGTCGGCGTGTAGAAGATCTCCCAGCGGCGGCGGTCGCGGACGTATTCGGCATCGCGATAGCTGCGGTAATAGCGTGCTACTTCGCTCTCGCTGAGGCCGCGCTCGAAAAAGCGCAGGCCGCAGTCCGCACAGCACACAAGCTGGGTGAGCTGGGGCGGGCCACCCCAGGCGCGCGCCGCGAGAAAGCCCGAGACGATCTGGGTTTCGTGCTGCAGATTGGAACTGCCGCAGCACAGACAGCCGGCTGCGGAGCGCTGCAGGTGATAGGGGTTTTCAGCCGCGCTCGTCGGCATCGTCGGCCGGCCAGCGATTGCGTGCCAATTCGTCGCGATCCAGAAACGGAAACATGTCTTCCAGCGGCGGCGTGACGATGCTGCCGTCGTCCAGCTTGCGTGAGCTCATGCGCGGCTCGAAGCCCTGCGTCTCGTCGAGTATTACGTCGCATAAATAGGGTCCGTCCGTGGCGATTACTTCGGCTAGGTGGATTGCAAAGTTGGCGCTGGCAATACGGCGCGCCGGGATGCCGAAGGCGTTGGCGACCGCGACGAAGTCCGGGAAACTGACCCCGCTGTCCGGGCCTGCACCCGCCAGGCGACCGAAGAAATTCTGCTGGGAACCGCGGATAGACAGATAGCCGCTGTTGTTGAGGACGAATATCTTGATCGGTAAGCGGTGGTGAGCGATGGTCTGCAGTTCCTGCAGGTTCATCATGATGCTGCCATCGCCGGCAAGGCAGATGACGCGACGTTGCAGCCCCCGCTCGGCGGCGGCACCGAACCAGGCGCCGATGGCCGCGGGCAGGTCGTAGCCCATCGAAGCGCTGCCGGAGTTGGAAAACATGCGCATGCCGGGTTTGATGTGGCCGGCCTGAAACGGCACGATGGTGGCCGTCGCGTTGCCGCAGGCGACGATGTCATCGGCGTCGAGTTGATCGAACATCGCTTCGACGAAATGGTAAGGGTTGATCTTGCCGTTGAATTCGCGATGCCGCGGCAGCACGTTGGGATAGCGTGCCAGGCGCTTCTTGCACCATGCGAGCCATTCGCGGTGTTCCGGCAGGGTCTCCCAATTCTCCAGACCGTCGTTCAGCGCAGCGAGAAAGGGCTTGAGGTCCGCCGTGATGGCGATGTCCGGTTTGACAGTGGGTTTGGCGAGTTCGGCGGAATCGATATCGATCTGGATCTTGAAAGCACGCGGCGCGAATGCCTGCCAGTTGTAGCTGATCTGGCGGATATTGAGGCGGCTGCCGAGGATAAGCAGCAGGTCCGCGTTCTGCACGCAAAAATTGCCGGCGCGGGTGCCTATGGTGCCGGGGCGACCGCAAAACAGCGGATCGTCGGAGCCGATCAGGTCGTGCGTCCAGGCGGTGGTGACGGGAACGCCGAGGCGGCGGATGAGGCGCTCGAATTCGGTCGTGGCGCGGGCGGCGCGTATACCGCTGCCGGCCAGAATCACGGGCCGCGTCGCGCTGCGCAGCCTTGCGATGACAGCAGCGACATCGCCGGCGGCCAGCAACGGAGCCGCGGTCGGTGCTGTCCAGCGACGCAGTGCGGCGGGATCGACAGCCGCGCTTTGCACGTCGATCGGAATATCCAGCCAGACCGGGCCCGGTCGTCCGCCGAGCGCATGGTGCACGGCCTGGTCGAGATGCCAGGCAATGTCGTCGGCCCGTTCGACGACCGCGGCGTACTTGGTGATGCCGCGCACCATCGGAATAATTTCGCCTTCCTGATCGCCAAGCTGGCGCAGGCCCGGTACCGGCGTGGTGGCCAGGCAGGTCGCGCGCTTGACCTGGCCGGAAACCACGATCATCGGGATCGAGTCGGTCCAGGCGCCGAACACGCCGTTCAGGGCATTGATGCCGCCGGGGCCGGTGGTAACGTTGAGAACCGGCGGAAATTCAGCGATGCGGGCATAGGCCTCGGCGGCCATGGCCGCGGCTTGCTCGTGATGAAAGAAGGCGGGGAGGATAGGTGGGTGATGGGCGAACGCGTCGTTAAGAAACATCGCGCCGCCGCCCGTGACGATAAATGCGTGCTTCACACCACATTTGGCGAGATGGTCGCAGACGAATTCTGCGACTGTGCTCATTGGCGCTCCTTCACTGCCCGTGTACTTTCGTCAGCCGCCATCATGCGCTGAATCAGCTCAGGCATTCGGCAACGGGCTGTCCAGCCGAGAACATCAGCGGCACGCGAGGGGTCAGCGTTGCTTGTTTCAATGTCCGTCGCACGAAACAGGGCCGGATCGGTATCGACATGATCCCTCCAGTCGAGATCTGCGATGCCAAATGTCTGAGCCACGTATTCCTCCAACGCATGGCTTTGCCCGGTGGCAATGACAAGATCCGTCGGTGCGTCCATCTGGAGCATCCGCCACATGGCCTCAACATATTCTGGCGCCCATCCCCAGTCGCGGCGTATGCGGAGATTGCCGAGCACAAGCCGCTCGGTACTTCCTGCCACGATTCGCTGCACGGCTCGAACGATCTTCTGGGTTACGAATCGTTCCGGCCGCAGTGGCGATTCGTGATTGAACAGAATCCCGCTGCAGGCATGGAGGCCATACGCCTCCCGGTAATTGGCCACCTGCCAAAACGCAGCGGCCTTGGCGATGGCATAGGGGCTGCGAGGGCGGAAAGGCGATGATTCGTTGCAGGGCGTATCACCGCTGTTGCCAAAGCATTCACTGGAACCCGCGTTATAGAAACGAATGTTTCTGCCAGTAAAGCGGATTGCTTCCAGCAGATTGAGAGTCCCGATGGTCACGCTTTCGACAGTCTCCACAGGTTGTTCGAATGACAGGCCAACGGAACTTTGCCCCGCCAGGTTGTACACCTCGTCGGGTACGACCCGGTTAAGCGTCTGAAGTACGCTGCGGAAATCGTTCAAGGCCATCGAATGCATTTCCACCTCGTCCCGAATACCGAGTCGAACCAGGCGTTGAAAGCTACCGACAAGGGCGTCTCGCGATGTACCAACCACTCGGTAGCCCTGCCCGATCAGCAACTGGGCCAGATAAGCTCCGTCTTGCCCCGAAACTCCGCAAATCAGTGCAGTTCTCGCACGGCTGCCACATTTTTCTTGGACCACC
>JAUYSD010000312.1 GCA_030696505.1 Sulfuritalea sp.
CGCGAGATCTATGCGCGTTTCGTGCGCGACATCTGCGGCTGCCGCGGCGACTGGAACATGCCCAACTACGTCGAGGAAGCGATCGCCAAGGTGCGCGAACAGGTCGGCAAGGAGGAAGTGATCCTCGGCCTGTCCGGCGGCGTCGATTCGTCGGTGGTCGCCGCGCTGCTGCATCGCGCGATCGGCGAGCAGCTGACCTGCGTTTTCGTCGACAACGGCCTGTTGCGGCTCAACGAGGGCGTCCAGGTGATGGATACCTTTGCCCGCAACCTCGGCGTCAAGGTGATTCACGTCGATGCGGTAAACCAGTTCATGGGGCACCTGAAAGGCGTCGCCGATCCGGAGCAGAAGCGCAAGATCATCGGCCGCGAATTTGTCGAAGTGTTCCAGGCCGAGGCGCAGAAACTGCCCAACGCCAGATGGCTCGCTCAGGGCACCATCTATCCCGATGTGATCGAGTCGGCCGGCGGCAAGACCAAGAAGGCGCACGCGATCAAGAGCCATCACAACGTCGGCGGCCTGCCCGAGACGCTGAACCTCAAACTGCTGGAACCGTTGCGCGAACTGTTCAAGGACGAAGTGCGCGAATTCGGCGTGGCGCTAGGTTTGCCGCACGAAATGGTCTATCGCCATCCCTTCCCAGGCCCTGGTCTCGGCGTGCGCATTCTCGGCGAAGTGAAGCACGAGTTTGCCGAACTTCTGCGCCGCGCCGATGCGATCTTCATCGACGAACTGCGCGCCGCCGACTGGTACGACAAGACCAGCCAGGCATTTGCCGTATTCCTTCCGGTAAAAAGCGTCGGCGTGATGGGCGACGGCCGCACCTACGAATACGTAGTGGCCCTGCGTGCCGTACAGACCTCCGATTTCATGACCGCCAAATGGGCCGAACTGCCGCATGAGCTGCTGGGCCGGGTCTCCAATCGCATCATCAACGAAGTGCGCGGCATCAACCGCGTGGTCTACGACATCTCGGGCAAGCCGCCGGCGACGATAGAGTGGGAGTGACGGAATGCCTTCGTCATCATGCTTCTTGTTGCGGCTGTAATGCGGGGGAACTTCCAAGAACCTGATGCTGCGCCTGGCGAAACGCGTGGGTTGGCAATTCTGATGGGGCAGTCATTCATCGTTAACTGATCCGGGATTACGCCATGGAAATCCTGTTGCTCGTCATCCTGATATTGATCAACGGCCTCTTCGCCATGTCCGAGATCGCCCTGGTCACGGCACGTCGCGCGCGACTGGCAAGGCTTGCCGAGAATGGCGATGGGGCTGCCGCAGTCGCGATCACTCTGCATGACGAGCCGACGCGTTTCCTGTCGACCATCCAGATCGGCATTACTTCGATCGGCATCCTCAACGGTATCGTCGGCGAGGCGATCCTGGCCGCCCCGTTCGCCGCCTGGCTTTACAGTCTGGGCTTCGACCAGCAAGCCAGCAGCATCGCCGCCACAGCGCTGGTGGTGGTGGTCATCACATATGTGTCCATCGTCATCGGCGAACTGGTGCCCAAACGTATCGGTCAGATCGATCCGGAAGGGATCGCCCGCCTCGTGGCGCGCCCGATGCAGTTTCTCGCGCTGTTCACGCGGCCTTTCGTGCGCCTGCTGAGTTTTTCCACCGACACGATGCTGCGCCTGCTGGGACAGCACGAACAGGCGGCCCACGGCGTGACGGAAGAAGAGATTCACGCCATGATCGAGGAAGGTTCCGAAGCCGGAGTGATCGAGCGGCAGGAACACGAGATGGTGCGCAACGTCTTCCGCCTGGATGACCGGCAGATCGGTTCGCTGATGATTCCCCGTGCCGATATCGTCTACCTGGATGTCGAGCGCTCACTGGAAGAAAACCTGCAATGGATTGCCGCCTCGGACCATTCGCGCTTCCCGGTTTGCCGCGGCGGGCTGCATGAAGTGCTCGGCATCGTCAATGCGAAGCAGTTGTTGAACCAGAAGCTCAAGGGCGGACCGACCGACCTCGCCGCCCAGCTGCAACCCGCCGTTTTCGTTCCCGAAACCCTGAACGGCATGGACCTGCTGGGACATTTCCGCGCTTCCGGTATGCAGATGGTGCTGGTGGTCGATGAATATGGCGAGGTGCAGGGTTTGGTCACGCTGCAGGACGTGCTGGAGGCCGTCACCGGCGAGTTCAAGCCGCGCAATCAGGAGGATGCATGGGCAGTCCAGCGCGAGGACGGCTCGTGGCTGCTCGACGGCCTGATTCCGGTGCCCGAATTGAAGGACCGGCTGGAGCTGAAGACCGTTCCCGAAGAAGACAAGGGGCGCTACCACACGCTCAGCGGCCTCATGATGTGGTTGCTGGGGCGCCTGCCGCAGACGGGCGATATTGCCCATTGGGAGCGCTGGCAGCTGGAAGTGGTCGATCTCGACGGCAAGCGGGTGGATAAGGTGCTCGCGAGCCAATTGCCTGAACCGCCAGAACCATCCACCGACGATGCGCAGGTCTCGGATCAGGTCGCCGGCGGAGTCGGCAGTTCGTGAGTCGCTGATAACGGTGCAAATCCACAGGCCGACCACCTTGCTTGTTTCAGGCGGTCGGCATGTACTGCGTTGATCAGTCGCTGCTGTTGATGAAGCCCAGCAGATGCAGAAGACTGGTGAAGAGATTGAAAATCGACACGAAAAGCGTCACGGTCGCCATGACGTAGTTGGTTTCGCCGCCATGGATGATGTTCGAGGTCTCATACAGGATCAGACCCGACATCAACAGGACGAAGGCGGCCGAGACGGTCAGCGACAATGCCGGAATCTCGAAAAATATCGCGGCCAGGCCGGCTAGGAAGGCGAGCAGGACGCCGACCATCAGGAAGCCGCCCATGAAGCTGAA
>JAUYSD010000355.1 GCA_030696505.1 Sulfuritalea sp.
GTCGCGCATCACGCGCGCCTTCTCGCGAACCCAGTCGCGGTCCTTCTCGGCATCGCGCTTGTCGTGCTGCTTCTTGCCCTTGGCCAGCCCGACCGACAGCTTGACGCGGCCCTTGCTGTAATGCAGGTCGAGCGGCACCAGGGTGTAGCCGGCGCGCTCGACCTTGCCGATCAGCTTGCTGATCTCGGTGGCATGCAGCAGCAGCTTGCGCGTGCGCACCGGATCGGGATGGACATGGGTCGAGGCGGAAAGCAGCGGCGTGATGTGGGCGCCGATCAGAAACACCTCGCCGCGCTTGAGCACCACGTAGGCTTCCTTGATCTGCGCCCGGCCGGCGCGAATCGCCTTCACTTCCCAGCCTTCGAGCACCAGTCCGGCCTCGTAACGCTCTTCGATGAAGTAATCGTGGAATGCCTTCTTGTTGTCGGCGATGCTCATGAGGTGGCGCGATAAAATGCGGCATTCTACTTCACACGTCTACCCGGCTTTGCGATGGCTCTGGTCGAAAAATCCGTACTGATCGAACGCACGCCGGCGCAGATGTTCGCCCTCGTCGATCGCGTCGAGGATTATCCCCAGTTCCTGCCCTGGTGCGGCGGCACCGAGCTGCACGAGCGTACGGCAATCCACACATCGGCGACGCTGCACATCAACTACCATGGCCTCAAATCGCACTTTTCCACCGAGAACACCAAGGAAGAACCGCGCCAGATGGACATACGTTTGACCGATGGGCCGTTCGCGCAAATGGACGGACATTGGCGCTTCACACCGCTGGGCGAAACCGCCTGCAAGGTAGAATTCCGCCTGCACTACGAATTTTCCAGTCACCTGCTGGAAAAAGTACTCGGCCCCGTGTTCAATCACATCGCCGACACCTTCGTTGATTCCTTCGTCAAAAGGGCGCAGAAGATCTATGGCTGAAACCATCCATGTCGAAGTTGTCTATGCCCGGGCGGACCGCCAGGAGGTCGCCAGTCTCACCTTGCCCGCCGGGAGCACGGCAGGGCAGGCGATCGAAGCGTCGGGCCTGCTGGCCCGATATCCCGAAATCGACCTGACGAAGAACAAGCTCGGCATCTATGCCAAGCTGGCCAAGGCCGATACGGCCTTGCGCGACTGCGACCGCGTGGAAATCTATCGCCCGCTGATCGCCGATCCCAAGGAAGTGCGCAAACAGCGCGCGGCGGAAGGCAAGGTCATGAAAAAGGGCGGCGGCGAAGCAGACGCATGAAAGTCGGCGCTGGCACCACGGTACGCTGCGGCAAAGACGGAAAGGTGCTCTCGCGTATAATGCCGCTTTGGAATCAAGGAAAATAATTATGCGACTGCTCCAGAAGGCGCTGACGTTTGACGACGTCCTCCTGGTACCCGCCCACTCGGCGATCCTCCCCCGCGACGTCAGCCTTGCCACCCGCCTGACCCGCAAGATCCAGTTGAACCTGCCGCTGCTGTCTGCGGCCATGGACACGGTGACCGAAGCGCGCTTGGCCATCGCCCTGGCCCAGGAAGGCGGCATCGGCATCGTGCACAAGAACCTGAATCCCAAGGCTCAGGCGGCCGAAGTGGCCAAGGTCAAGCGTTTCGAATCCGGCGTACTGAAGGATCCGATCACCGTTCCACCGACCATGACCGTGCGCGAAGTGCTGGCGTTGACGCGCACCCACCGGATTTCCGGCTTGCCGGTGGTGGATAACGGCGTCGTCGTCGGCATCGTTACCAATCGCGACACGCGCTTCGAGACCAATCTCGACCAGGCGGTGCGCGCCATCATGACCCCGCGCGAGCGCCTGATCACGGTCAACGAAGGCAGTTCGGCCGAGGAAGCCAAGGCCTTGATGCACAGGCATCGCCTGGAGCGCGTGCTGGTGGTCAATGCCGCATTCCAGTTGCGCGGCCTGGTCACCGTCAAGGACATTCTCAAGTCGAGCGAACATCCTTTTGCCTGCAAGGACGAGCAGGGTCACCTGCGCGTCGGCGCCGCCGTTGGAGTCGGTGAAGGCACGGAAGAACGTGTCGAACTGCTGGCCGAAGCCGGCGTCGACGTAATCGTGGTCGATACCGCCCACGGCCACTCCGAAGGCGTGCTCAAGCGCGTGCAGTGGGTCAAGAAGAACTTCCCGCAGGTCGAAGTGATCGGCGGCAACATCGCCACGGCAAATGCCGCCAGGGCGCTGGTCGATCACGGGGCCGACGGCGTCAAGGTCGGCATCGGCCCCGGTTCGATCTGCACCACGCGCATCGTCGCCGGTGTCGGCGTGCCGCAGATTACCGCGGTCGATATGGTCGCCAATGCGCTCGCCGCCAGCGGCATACCGCTGGTCGCCGACGGCGGCATCCGCTACTCGGGAGACATTTCCAAGGCCATCGCTGCCGGCGCCAATGCCGTGATGCTGGGCGGCCTGTTCGCCGGCACCGAGGAAGCGCCGGGCGAAACCGTGCTCTATCAGGGACGCTCCTACAAGGCCTATCGCGGCATGGGCAGCCTCGGCGCGATGAAGGACGGCGCCGCGGATCGCTATTTCCAGGATTCCGACGCGAATGTCGAGAAGCTGGTGCCGGAAGGCATCGAGGGCCGCGTTCCCTACAAGGGCCCGGTCACCGCGGTGATCCACCAGTTGATGGGCGGCTTGCGTTCATCGATGGGTTATGTCGGTTGCGCCACGATCGACGACATGCGCGCCAGGGCCGAGTTTGTCGAAATCACCTCGGCCGGCATCCGGGAATCGCATGTGCATGACGTGCAGATCACCAAGGAAGCACCGAACTACCACATCGACTGATCCCATTACCGACGACAAAGGCGGCTGCGGCCGCCTTTGTCATTTCATAGGCGCCTGCCATGGCTCATCAAAAAATCCTCATTCTCGACTTCGGTTCCCAGGTCGCCCAGCTGATTGCCCGCCGCGTGCGCGAGCAGCAGGTGTATTGCGAGCTGCATCCCTTCGACGTCAGCGAGGCATTCATCCGTGAATTCAATCCGCAGGGCATCATCCTCTCCGGTGGGCCGAACTCGGTCTATGAGGCCGAGGAATGGAAGGCGCCGCAGGTCGTATTCGAACTGGGTGTGCCCGTCCTGGGTGTCTGCTACGGCATGCAGACCATGGCGGCGCAACTCGGCGGCAAGGTCGAAAGCAGCCACAAGCGCGAATTCGGCTACGCTGAAATGCGCGCACGAGGCCACTCCAAACTGTTCAACGGCATTCAGGATCGCGTCAACGCCGAAGGCCATGGTCTGCTCGAAGTCTGGATGAGCCACGGTGACAAGGTCACCGAACTGCCACCGGGCTTCAAGCTCATCGGCAGCAACGAATCGACGCCGATCGCCGCGATGGCCGACGAGGCGCGCGGCTTCTATGCCGTGCAGTTCCATCCGGAAGTCACCCACACGCTGAAAGGGCGCGAGATCTATGCGCGTTTCGTGCGCGACATCTGCGGCTGCCGCGGCGACTGGAACATGCCCAACTACGTC
>JAUYSD010000014.1 GCA_030696505.1 Sulfuritalea sp.
GGCGAGAGCGGTGCGCGCCGTTGCCGCGACACCCTTGCCGCAGGCCCCGGAAATCGTCTGCGGCGTCGTCAATGTGCAGGGCCGCATCGTGCCGGTGATAAATCTGCGGAAGCGCTTTGGACTGGCCGAGCGGGAAATCGGGCTTGACGACCAGTTGCTGATCGCCCATGGCGCGACGCGGATGCTGGCCATGATCGTCGATGCGGTCGGCGGCGTGATCGAATGCGAGGAGAAGGATTTCGTCGCCGTCGAAACCGTGGTCGCCGGTACGCGCCATGTGAAGGGGATCGTCAAGGGTCCCGACGGGATGGTGCTGATTCACGATCTGGACAGTTTCCTCTCGCTGGACGAAGAGCGTGCGCTCGACGCGGCGCTCTCTCCTGTCGCGTCCGCCAATTGAAACGCTATGGCCACCGCGATTTCTGATCTTCTCCTGCGGCAATTCAGCGGCTTCCTGTCCAGCCGGATCGGGCTGCATTTCCCTCGCGAGCGCTGGCCGGACATGCTGCGTGGCCTGGAGCGGGCGGCGCCCGAACTCGGCTTGGCCGGGGCCGGGGCCTGCATGCAGTGGCTGCTGGCGTCGCCGCAGAACCGGCGCCAGGCGGAAATCCTCGCCAGCCACCTCACCGTCGGCGAGACCTATTTCTACCGCGAGCCGGCGTTCTTTGCCGCGCTGGAAGACGAGGTGCTGCCCGCCTTGATCGCCGCCCGCCGCGCCGCCGGCCGCCTGCAACTGCGCATCTGGAGCGCCGGCTGCTGCACCGGCGAAGAACCCTATTCGGTGGCGGTGTTGTTGAGCCGGCTGCTGCCGGACCTGGAGCAATGGAACATCACCCTGCTGGCCACCGACATCAATCCCCACTTTCTCGCCAAGGCGATACGCGGCGAATATCGTGAGTGGTCGTTCCGCGGCGCGCCGGCGTGGTTCCGCGAGGGATATTTCACGCCGTTCGGGGCGGGGACTTATGTGCTCGCGCCACAGGTGCGGCGGCTGGCCAGCTTCGATTACCTGAATCTGGTGGACGATGTCTATCCCGCGCTCGTCAACAATACCAATGCCATGGATATCGTGCTGTGCCGCAACGTCCTGATGTATTTCGAGGCCGACTCGATGCGCGCGGTGCTGGACAAATTCCGTCGCGCCTTGACCGATGACGGCTGGCTGGTGGTGAGTTCGACCGAGGCGAACACGACGATGTTTTCTGGCTTCGTCCCGGTCAGTTTCAGGGGCGCCTTTCTCTATCGCAAGGGCGAGATACCGGCGGCCCTCCGTCCCACGATGCCCGCGATGCAGATGATGCTTGCCGAGGCGTATGCGGTGCCGGCCTGGGCGGAGCTCGCCGTGCCGCCAGCGCCAACTCTTGCCGATCGCGGCACGGAACAAGCCGCCGTGCTCGCCACAACCACGCCCCTGCCGCTGGCACGCACCCAGCCCGCCGCGCCGCCTGCGGCAGTGGCCGGCGCGGCGGCCTATCGGCAAGCCCTGGCCTGCTACGCGCAGGGCGACTACGCCATGGCGGCCGACGTCCTCGCCGCCGCCGCGCCGGACGACGTGCCGGCCCTGGTCTTGGCGGCGCGGGCTTGCGCCAATCAAGGAAAGCTGGACGAAGCCTGCCGCTGGTGCGAGGCGGCGGTGGCGGCCGACAAGTTAAACCCCGGCCTGCGCTATCTGCTGGCCTCGGTACTCGCCGAGCAGGGGCAAGGCGCGGCGGCGGCGGCGTCGCTCAAGCAGGCGCTCTACCTCAACCAGGACTTCGCGCTGGCGCATTTCGCGCTGGGCAACCTGTGCCGCCGCCTGGGGCAAGGGGCGACGGCGGCGAGGCATTTCGCCAACGCCCGCGAGCTGCTCGCCGCCCATCCGCCCGACGCGCCGCTACCCGATGCGGAAGGCCTGACCGCCGGCCGCCTGCTCGACATCATCGACAGCGGGGAGTGCATCGCTTGAAGCCGGCATCCACCAGCAAGGCCATCGACTGGAGTGAGGTGCGGCGCCGGCTGGAGGCCGCCGGGCAGCTTCTCGACGCGGGATTCGCGCCGCCGCCGGAACAGCGCCGGGTGATACTCGCCGCGCGGGCGCGGGCCTTGGCTGCGGAGCCGCCGCCGGCGCCGGGCCCCGGTTTCGAGGCGCTGGAATTCCTGCTGGCGCGCGAGCATTACGCGCTGGAGACAAGCTGGGTGCGTGAGGTTTACCCCCTGCGCGAACTCACGCCACTGCCCGGCACGCCCGACTTTGTGATGGGCATCATCCACGTCCGCGGCCGCATCGTCTCGGTGCTGGACATCAAGACCTTCTTCGAGCTGCCGGCGCAGGGACTGTCCGACCTGAACAAGGTCATCGTCCTCGGCGACGGCGCGATGGAATTCGGCATCCTCGGCGACGCCATCGTCGGCGTGCGGCGCATCCCGCGCGACGATCTGCAAGCGCCTCTGCCCACCCTTACCGACATACGCGCCGAGTACCTGATGGGCATCACGCGGCAGCGGCAGGTGGTGCTGGACGGGCACAAGCTGCTGTCCGACCCCGCCATCGTCGTCGCCGCGGAAGTGGCCGGTTAAGGTTCTGCAATCGGAAAGGACGCATCATGAACTGGCTGACCAATCTCTCCACCCGCGGCAAGCTCTTCGCCGGCTTCGGCCTGATGCTGGCGTTTCTCGTCGTCGTGATCGTCACCGCCTATATGGGCATTACGGCGATCCAGGAGGCGCAGAAGACGTTGTACGAGGAGGACTTCGCCGACGTTTCGGATATCCAGGAAGTCCTGTCCAACCTTGACGAGAACCGCGCCGGCCTGCTGAGCATGCTGCTGCTGACGCAGCGCCCGGAACAGGAGGCGGTGCATCGGGCCATGCGGGAACGCTCCAAAATCACCGAGGACAAGCTGCGCCAAATCAAGGAACGCAGCCGCGGCGATGCGCGGGTCAAGACGCTGCTCGACGAACTGGATCGGTTGCGGCAGGAATACCGGGAAGTCAGGGAACAGCAGGCAATTCCGCTGATCTACCAAGGCAAGAGCGACCAGGCCGCCAAGATCGCCATCGGCCAGCAGAGCGAGCGTTTCAGCAAGGTCCAGACGGTGGTCACGCAGTTGATCGAACTGACCAAGAACAAGGCGGGAGCCGGCGTGGCGCGTGCCGAGCGCGAGGCCCTGCTGGCGCTGCGCCAGTTCGTCGCGGTCGGCGCCGTTGCGCTGGCGGTGGGCCTGTTCATGGTGCTGCTGCTCAACCGGATGATCGCCGTGCCGCTGCGCGAGATTGCCGAGCGGGCCGGGCGCATCGCCGCCGGCGAGGTTGTGGTGAAACCGGCGGTGGCCTACCGCCGCGACGAGATCGGCGCCCTCGAGGAACAGTTCAACCGCATGGCCGAGTCGCTGCACGAGAAGGCCGACGCGGCGAACGCCATCGCGCGCGGCGAGCTCGGCAGCCAGGTGCTGCCGAAATCCGACAAGGACGCGCTGGGTCTGGCCTTCGTGACGATGGTCGATAGCCTCAAGGGCAAGGCGGATGTGGCGGCACAGATCGCCACGGGAGACTTGCGCGTGGAGGTGAAGTTGCAATCGGAGAACGACGCCTTGGGGATCGCGCTGGCGACGATGGTGAAGAACCTGCGCGAGATGAACCGCGAGATCGGTG
>JAUYSD010000017.1 GCA_030696505.1 Sulfuritalea sp.
TCTTCGCCAACTGCCTGGCAAAAATGCTCAAGGTCGACGACACGCGCTGGCGTCTCGGCTACTTCCTGGCCCCGTCGCTCTGGTCCTGGCTGCTGTGGCAGGTCTTTGCGCTGATCGGCGTGTTCGCCGCCGGCTCGATCCCGAAAAACTGGTCGCTCGAGTTCATGGCCAGCATCGCCCTGCTGGTGCTGCTGGTGCCGATGGCAAAGCAGCGGCCGATGCTGGTCGCCGCCGTGAGCAGCGGCGCCACGGCGGTGCTCCTGCGCGGCATGCCGTTGCGCCTGGGGCTGATCGTCGCCATCGTGGTCGGCATCGTCGCCGGCTTTGCCGCCGAGCATTGGCACAGAAAGGGAGACGCGGCATGAGCGCCCCGCACGGCCGCCCGAAGTGGCGCCAGTCATCCCACGGAGCCGCGCAGCGGCGAACCATTGTCACCCCCTCGCTTGGCGAGGGGGCTGGGGGGAGTGTAGTTCAATGAATGCCGAGGCTGCGTTGTGGCTGACATTCGTGCTGATCGGGCTGGCGACGACGCTGCCGCGCGCCAGTTTCATCGTCCTCGGCGGCCGCGTGCGCCTGCCCTCGGTGCTGCAGCGCGCGCTGCGCTATGCGCCGGCGGCGGCGCTGGCGGCCATCGTGGTGCCCGACGTGCTGGTGGTCGGCGGCGATTTCGCGCCGCTGAATCCCAAGCTGGCCGGCGTCATCGCCGCCGTGGCCGCCGCGCTGCTGTCGCGCAATCCCTGGCTGCCCTTCATCGCCGGCATGGCGGTGCTGCTCGGACTGCGCGCGCTGGCGGGCGGCTGATGCGGCCGGGCCGGGTTCAAGAGTTGGCGCTGGCGACACGGCGCCCGGCTGAGGCAAGCGCGCCTGCCGGCTGCATCCGGCGCCCCCAGAAAGCCGCGAGTTCGAGCATGCGATTGGCGAAGCCCCATTCGTTGTCGAACCAGATCAGCAGATTCACCAGTTGCGGCCCGCTCATGCGCGTCTGGCTGGCATCGATGATCGCCGAATGCGGGCTGTGGTTGAAGTCGACCGAGGCGTGCGCCTCCTCGGTGTAGGCGATCTGCCCGGGAAAACCCTGCTCGACGGCGCGGCGCAGGCTGGCGTTGATTTCGGCGACCGTGCCGGGGCGCGTCAGCGTCGCCACCAGGTCGATGGCCGAGACGTTGGTCACCGGCACGCGGATCGACTTGGCCTCGACCCGGTCGGCCAGTTGCGGCAACAGGCGCGCGACGCCGCGCGCGAGCCCGGTGGCGACCGGGATGATCGACTGCATCGAGGACCGCGTGCGGCGCAGGTCGGCATGGTGATAGCCGTCGATCGGCGGCTGGTCGTTCATCACCGAATGCAGCGTGGTCATCATCGCGTGCTCGATGCCGCAGGCGGCGTCGAGCATCGCCAGCACGGGAACGATGGCATTGGTGGTGCAGGACGCGGCGGAGACGATGCGCTCGTTTCCCGCCAGGGTTTCGTGGTTGCTGCCGAAGACGATGGTGCGATCGACGTCCTCGGCACTGTGTCCCGGGTGCGAGAGCAGGATGCGCGGGCAGCCGGCGTCGAGAAAGGCGTCGAGCTCGCGGCGGCTCGCATATTGTCCGGAAGCCTCGACCAGGATGTCGAGGTCGAGCGCGCGCCAGTCCACCTCCTGCGGCGTGCGGGCATGCGACACCTGGATGCACCACTCGTCTATGCACAGCGTTTCACCGCAGACCTCGACCTTGCCGGGGAAGCGGCCATGGGTCGAATCGAAGCGCGTCAGGTAGGCCATGCTCTCGATGTCGGCCGGCTCGTTGATGGCCACCACGGATAACTGGTCGCGCAGGGCGGATTCCTGCAGCGCGCGCAGAAAGCAGCGGCCAATGCGGCCGTAGCCGTTGATTCCGATTCGCAGGGACATGGCAGGGCGGGATGAGGGAATGGGGCTGGGCCTGCATTGTAGACCGGCCCGCCGGCCCGGCGCGCGAGGACTTTTCAGGCCTTCTTCGCGCGCGGATGGGCCGCGTCGTAGATCTTCGCCAGATGCTGGAAGTCGAGATGGGTATAGATCTGCGTCGCCGCGATGCTGGCGTGGCCCAGCATTTCCTGCACCGCGCGCAGGTCGCCGGAGCTTTGCAACACATGCGAGGCGAAGGAATGGCGCAGCATGTGCGGATGGACATGGACGCCGACGCCCTGGCGCTGCGCCCACTGGGCGAGGCGGCTTTGCACCTGGCGCGGCGTCAGCCGGGTGCCGTGGCGGCCGGTGAATAGTGCCGGCTGGTGGTCCGGCGCGAATTGCGGGCGCAGCGCCAGCCACGCCCGCAAGGCGGCCAGCGCCTGGTCGCCGACCGGAACCTTGCGCGTCTTCTCGCGCTTGCCGGTGACGGTGACTTCGCCGGTGCCCAGATCGAGCCCGCCGGGCCAGTCGAGGCTCACCAGTTCGGACAGGCGCAGGCCCGAGGAATACAGCAGCTCGAACATCGCCGCGTCGCGCAACTGCAGCGGATCCGGGGTCGGACTGGTCGCGGACTTCTTGGTCGGGACGTCGAGCAGGGCCGCCATCTGGTCGATGCCCAGCGCCTTGGGCAGGCTGCGCGGGCGTTTCGGCGCGCGCAGGGCGGCCGCGGGATTCAGCGCGATGGCGCCGCGTCGCGCCAGCCAGGTGTAGTAGCTGCGCCAGGCCGAGAGGGTGCGGGCGATGGAACGCGGCGCGAGTTCCCGGGCATGCAATTGCATCAGGCCGCGCCTGAGCTGCGGCGTTTGCAGCGCCGCCGGTGCGAGTTCGCCGGCCAGCGCCGTCAGGCGCTCCAGGTCGCGCCGGTAGGCGGCGATGGTATGCGGGCTGGCGCGGCGTTGCAGGGCCAGTTCGGCGAGAAACTGCTCGACCGAACCGTCCATTGCCTCAGCCGGCGACTCTGAGCAGGGCCGCCGCGGCCATGGCGCCGATGCGTTCCAGGTAGAGCGTGCCGAGTTCCGGATAGAAGCGGTCCGCTTCGTCGCTGGCCATCACCAGCAGGCCGAAGCAGTTGCCGGCGGCATCGCGCAGCGGCAACTGGGTCATCGAGCGCAGATTCGCCGCGGCATCGCCGAACCAGTCCAGCGCCTGCTGTTCCTTCGTCGTGCCGCAATAGGGTTGCTGCAGGCGCGCGGCGAAGTCCCTGACGCCATCCGCCACGGCGGCGAATTCATGGCCGTCGCCGGACCCGACGCCCCACAGCCGCAGCGTGACATGCGGCACGGCGAAGGCGCCGCCCAGATGCGAATACAGCGCGCGTACCACGCCGGCCAGGTCGCCGGCGGCGATCAGGGCCACCGCCAGGCCATGCACCTTGTCGGAAATGACGTCGTTCTCCTCGCCGAAGCTGATCAGCTCGACCAGTTTCGATTCGAGGGTGCGCACCTTGTCGCGCAGGTTGAACAGCTGCTTCTCGGTGATCGAGATGGCGCGTCCGCTGTGTGGATCGGGCAGCGTGACCAGGGTCAGCAGGTCGGCATACTGGTCGAAGAATTCCGGGTGATCGTGGAGATAACGGGCGACGTCTTCCGATTTCATATCAGCTTTCTGTGAGGTTGTTCGGGAGTTCGATTTCTGCGCTGAAGACGGTGGTCGCGGGGCCGGTCATCATGACCGGCGCGGCCGCGTTCGCTGCCCCGTCCCAGGCGATCGAGAGTTCGCCGCCGCGCGTCGCGACGCGCACCGGAGTGTCCAGCAGGCCGCGGCGGATGCCGGCCACCACGGCAGCGCAGGCGCCGGTGCCGCAGGCCAGGGTTTCGCCGGCGCCGCGTTCATAGACGCGCAGGCGGATCGCATGGCGGTCGACAATCTGCATGAAGCCGGCATTGACCCGGCGCGGAAAGCGCGGATGGGATTCGATCAGCGGACCCTGCACGGCGACCGG
>JAUYSD010000052.1 GCA_030696505.1 Sulfuritalea sp.
ACCCCTTCCCTTCCCGAACAGGACCGTGAAACGAGACCGCGCCGATGATATTGCACTTCACCGTGTGAGAAAGTAGGTCAACGCCAGACTCCCCCATAAAACCCCCTCCGGATTGCCGGCAGGGGGTTTTTGCTTTGGGGCATGCAGCATTTCGACACATGCGTCCCGTCACCTATTTTCCGTGAAAAATTGCCGTTTCCCCCTGCTAAAATAGCTCCATGAAAACAAGCTTTCTGGAGTTCGAACAGCCGATCGCGGAACTTGAAGCGAAGATTGAACAACTGCGATTCGTCCAGGACGATTCGGCGGTCGACATTTCCGAGGAGATTTCCCGCCTCGACGCAAAGAGTCAAAGTCTTACCAAAGATATCTACGCGAAGCTCACACCCTGGCAATGCGCCTTGGTTGCCCGACATCCGCAGCGGCCGTATACGCTGGACTATCTGCAACTGGTATTCACCGACTTTCAGGAACTTCACGGCGATCGCAATTATGCCGATGATCACGCGATTGTCGGCGGCTTGGCCCGCTTCAACGGGCAATCCTGCATGGTGATTGGTCACCAGAAGGGCCGTGATACGAAGGAAAAGATTCATCGCAATTTCGGCATGCCGCGCCCCGAGGGATACCGAAAGGCGCTCCGCCTGATGCGGTTGGCCGAAAAGTTCGGGCTTCCGATTTTTACCTTTGTCGATACCCCAGGGGCATATCCCGGCATTGATGCCGAGGAACGAGGGCAGTCGGAGGCGATTGGCCGTAACCTCGCCGTCATGACCGAATTGAAGGTACCGCTGATCGCTACCGTGATCGGCGAGGGAGGCTCCGGAGGCGCCTTGGCAATTGCCGTTGCCGATGTGCTTGCCATGCTCCAGTACTCGACCTATTCCGTAATCTCACCCGAAGGTTGCGCGTCAATTCTGTGGAAAAGCGCCGAGCGCGCCGGCGAGGCCGCCGAAACGATGGGCATTACGGCTCCCCGGCTCAAGTCACTGGGACTGATCGATCGCATCATCAACGAACCGGTCGGCGGCGCCCATCGCGACTATCGGCTTATCGCGCAGAATGTCAAAAAGTCTCTGCAGGAAGCGCTCAAGCAACTTGCCGGTTTGTCGTCCAGCGAGCTCATCGAGCGGCGCTTTGATCGTCTGATGAGTTATGGCCGCTTCAAGGAACAGGCCATTCACTGAGGCCGTCTTGCAGGCTGTCGTCGCCTGTCTTTCCCGGTACGTCCGGCACAATCAGTCGCTCGTCGTGGCTTATTCCGGCGGACTCGATTCGACCGTGTTGCTACACGCCGCAAATCGGTTGGTGGACGGTGTCGGTTGCGATTTGTCGGCGCTTCACGTTCACCATGGGCTCAGTGCGAATGCCGATGCTTGGGTTGAGTCCTGCGCGAGCGTCTGTCGGGAACAGGGCATTCCCCTTACGGTGATTCGGGTCGATGTACCTCGTTGCAGCGGCGAGGGCATGGAAGCTGCGGCGCGCCGTGTGCGCCACCAGGCCTTCGACGCCCATCCCGCCGATTTTTTTCTTCTTGCTCACCATGCAGACGATCAGGCGGAAACAGTGCTGCATAACCTGCTGCGCGGTGCCGGAGTGCGTGGTGCGGCGGCGATGCCGGAGGTGCGCGGACGCCTGATGCGACCCCTCCTGGGACTCGGACGCGCGACTTTGCTTGCGTATGCGAAACACCATCGGCTGACATGGATCGATGACGAGAGCAACGCGGACACGCGGTATACAAGAAATTTTCTGCGACGTGAGATTCTGCCGCCCATTATCTCGCGCTTCCCGCGGGCAAGCGAGCATCTTGCGGCTGCGGCAGGCCGATTCGGCGAGGCCGATTCGCTGCTCGATGATCTGGCCCGTCTGGATCTTGGCGACAGTCCCGCCGAATTCCCGCTCCCGCGGAAGCTGTTTAGTGCGATGCCCGCCCCTCGCGCCAGAAATCTGTTGCGGGCCATGCTGAAATGGCACCATACGCAGCCGCCGGACGAGGCGCGACTCGCCGAGTTCGTGCGTCAGTTACTGACCGCGGGCAGCGATCGGAATCCGCGCATTGACCTCGAGCGCTATTCGCTGTGGTGTGAAGCCGGCAGGCTGCATTTCAGAAATCTGCACTAGTAGTCCTGCATGTCGCCGAGCACACCGAGGACTTGTGACAACTCGACCGCCGAGCGCACCTGCATCTTCTCGAAAATGTGGGATCGATGGACCTCGACGGTGCGCATCGCGATATTGAGTTCGTCGGCGATGACCTTGTTCAGCTTGCCCGCCAGTATCAGCTGCATCACTTCCTGTTCGCGCTGTGTGAGCTGCGCCAGTCGCTGCTGCAATAACAGAAGCGATCCATCCTTCGCGTAGCGTCGTGTGTCATGGTCGATCGCGGCCAGGACCTTGTCTACGAGGGCATTGTCGTCGTAAGGTTTTTCAATAAAATCGAAAGCACCGTCCTTTAGCGCCTGCACCGCCATGGGAACGTCACCGTGACCGGTCAGAAATATGACGGGAAGGCGGCACTTGAGCGCCCGTAGCCGGTCGAATAACTCAATTCCGCTCATGCCGGGCATTCGCACATCGAGCAGCAGACAGCCGCACAGTTTGGGGCTGACGAAGTCGAGAAAGGCCTCCGCGGACTCCCAGGTCTGCGAGGCAACACATCGCGACTGCAACAGCCATTGCAGGGCATCGCGTACCGCCGAGTCGTCGTCGACTATTTGTACCGTGGGCGAGTTCATTGCATAGCGAGAGGCAGCAGAATGCGGAACGTCGTTCCCCCTCCGGGGTTGCTCTCGAACGACAATCTGCCCCGGTGATTCTCTACTACTGAGCGGCAGATTGCCAGTCCCATGCCCATGCCTTCAGCCTTGGTGGAAAACAGTGGATCAAACAGTTTGTCGACAGCGCCAGGGTCGATTCCGCAACCGCGATCGGTAATCGTTAGCCGGGCATAACCTTCGACACAATTCAGTGCTATCAATATCTGTCGCAGCTCGGGACCGCCATCCTGCATCGAATCGATTGCATTGCGCAACAGATTGAAGAGTACCTGCTCGATCAGCACGGGATCACCGTCCACCACGACGTGATCCAGCAGATCAAGCGTCATGCGGATGCCGTTCTGGCGGATATCCGCGTCCAGCAGACCCAGCGCGGTATCTATTCGTTCTCGGAGAAGGATCTTCTCGAAGCGACTTCCGCTTGGGCGGACGAGGCTGTATATACGGCGTATGACCTGTCCTGCGCGCCATGCCTGCTCCACCGCCTTGTCCAATGCGGGCAAGACTTCCGTTGCCGGCGCATGATTGCGCAGGAGATTTGACGCGCCGGTACAGTAGCTCGATATGGCCGCCAAGGGCTGGTTCAATTCATGCGCAATGCTCGACGCCATTTCGCCTACAGCTACCAGGCGTGCCGTCGATTGCAGGCGATCCTGTTGCTGTCGGGCGCGTTCTGCCGCCTGCTTGCGTTCGGTAATGTCCACCATGGATCCCATCCATCCCGAATGTTGGCCGCGCGCATCGATCAGGGGCGCCTCATGGATCAGGACATCGATGACTTCTCCACTGCGGCGTTTGAACTTCAACTCGAAGCCCTCTCCGGGACCTTCCCCGGCAAGCACGCGGTCGTGAATCGCACGCGTTTCGTCCAGATAGTCGTCGACCCAGTAGGGCATGGGTGGGCGACGACCTATTAGCTCGGATGCCGACCAGCCGATCATGCGGCAGAAAGCCGGATTGACGTAAATAATCTCTCCGTCGAGATTACGTGCCCGCATCCCCGTATCGAGAGAGTCTTCCATTGCCTTGCGGAATGCATGTTCCTGGCGCAGCTGTTCCTCGACGGCTTGGCGACGGAGCACGTGGCGACGCAAAATCCAGAGGCTCCCCAGTACGATCATGGCAAGTATCACCAAGCTGGTCGACAACAGTATGCTCGCCAGCGGTCTTGGCGCGTGGTAGGGCACGGCATGCAGGGCAAGTCCCCAGCCTGGTGGGTCGAACGCGACCTGATAGCCCTCGTCGGTAACGGCGGACTCGATCTTCGATCGCGTTCCAAGAATCTTGCCTGAGTCACCCACGATGCTGATGCGATAGCGTTCCGCGAGCCACCACGGGACGCTATCGCCGAGGATGTCTCGCACTCGGTAGATGCCGACTGCCACCCCGACGACCCTTCCCTCCCGTGACACCGGGACATGAACCTCGAATTGCCAGTCGTTGGTAAAGAAAGGATACGCCGCACTGTAGACTGGTTTTCCCAACGATCGTGCCAGGCGGAAGCTTTGTCGCGACGGCATTGCTTCGATCGCCTCACCTACCAGATTGGGATCCATCACCGCCGGATGGGCCTGTATGGTTTTCCCTTCCGGGTCGAGCCAAATCACTTGCCGCAGGCCACTCTCGAAGCCAAACAGCGTCCTGGCGAAGGTTTCGAAGGCTTTCGCGTTGGCCGTATGGACAAGGTCAATTCGCCCGAGCAGTTCCTCATTCCGAGTCAGATGAAAGCGCAGGTTCTGTTCCAGCCACAGGATGTCGCTGATCAAGGTCGCGTGCCGCTCCTCCTTGTCGGCGCGATCGGACATCCAGAGCAGCAACGCCACGCCGCCGACGAACAGAATAAAGGCCAGCCGGGGTAATATCCACAGCCAGCGCCAGCGACTGGTTCGCTCCGGTAATGGCGCTTGCGTTGGGGGCTTCATGGCGCGATGTTAGCGCGCCTCGCGAGTCAAGGTGATATTTGCGGAAATCCACAATAGCCAGTAGTCCGTACTCTGCGGAAAATTCGCGGACCGCAACGCACCTTGGCGTGCGGCTTGATTGATTTAGGCAAAATATCCAGGAGGATTCAAAATGAAAATTCGCACAGCGTTTATTGGCCTTGTAGCCGCGACTTTCTCGGCGATGGCGATGGCCCAGGCGCCGATCGTGATCAAGTTCAGCCATGTGGTGGCGGCCGATACGCCAAAGGGCAAGGCCTCGGAATTCTTCGCCAAGAAGGCGGCGGAACTGACCAAGGGCAAGGTCAAGGTCGAGGTCTATGCCAACAGCGCCTTATACAAGGACAAGGAAGAGATGGAAGCCCTGCAACTGGGCGCGGTACAGATGCTGGCGCCGTCACTGGCAAAGTTTGGCCCGCTCGGTGCCAAGGAATTCGAAGCTTTCGATTTGCCTTACATCTTTGATAACACGGCCGAACTCCACAAAATTACGCAGGGTCCTGTCGGTGCTTCATTGCTGGCCAAGCTGGAACCCAAGGGAATCAAGGGGCTGGCATTCTGGGACAACGGATTCAAGTCTTTCTCGGCCAACAAGCCGCTGAAGTCTCCGGCGGATTTCAAGGGCCTCAAGATGAGAATCCAGTCCTCGAAGGTGTTGGAATCCCAGATGCGCGCCTTGGGCGCCTTGCCTCAGGTGATGGCCTTCTCCGAGGTCTATCAGGCGCTGCAGACCGGCGTGGTGGACGGCACCGAGAATCCGCACTCGAATCTTTACACGCAAAAGATGCATGAAGTGCAAAAGCACATGACCTTGACCGAGCACGGCTACCTTGGCTACGCAGTGATCACCAACAAGAAATTCTGGGACGGCCTGCCTGGCGACGTTCGCGGTCAACTGGAACAGGCGATGAAGGAGGCAACTGTTTATGCCAACGGAATCGCCAAGGCGGAAAACGATGGTGCTCTCGAAAAGATCAAGGCGTCGGGAAAAACTGAAGTTTATACGCCGACCGTGGCTGAGCGCACAGCAATCAAGAAGGCGCTGGTGAAGACCCATGCCGATATGGAGGCGCGCATCGGCAAGGAGACCATCCAGTCGATCTACAAAGAGACTGGCTTCGATTCGGGCAAGCTCTAAGGCGTCAAGCAACACTCCGCCGGCGCAGCAACGTGCCGGCGGTTTTTGCAGAACCCAACATTTCGGTCGGCAGGCACGTCGCTGCACGGGGAGTTCACCACATGAAATATCTCGATCGCCTTGAGGAATTGATAATCACCTTCCTCATGGGCGCCGCGACGCTGATCATTTTCGTCGCGGTGATCCATCGCTACGCTGCCGGAATGAGCATCCCCGGTCTGCAGGATTGGCTGCTGGCCCTCGATCTGGGCTGGGCGCAGGAACTGACCATCATCATGTTCGTCTGGATGGCAAAGTTCGGTGCCGCCTACGGTGTACGTACCGGTATTCACGTCGGTGTCGATGTGCTGATCAACCGGCTCCACGAAAAGATGCGAAAGAAATTCATCGTCTTCGGCCTGCTCGCCGGAGCGACCTTCACCGGCATCGTGGGGACGCTGGGGGCCTATTTTGTCTGGGAAAACGGTGCGCATTATGCGTTTCTTACGCTGACGGGAATGCCTGTCGGCGATATTCCCCAAGGACCGACGACGCCGGATCTTGAATGGCCGACATGGATGGTCTATTCGGCGATTCCGCTTGGCACCAGCCTGATGTGCTTCCGCTTCCTGCAAGTGCTGGTCAGTTTCCTCAAGACCGGCGAGTTGCCGCATCACGATCACGGCCATGTCGATGGCCTCGACGACGAGACGCCGCCGGTCGATGTCAATCCTTACGACATGAACGATAACCTGCATATGCGCGACATGAAGCACGTCATGGTTGGCGATGATCGCCGCAAGGTGACTGCACCGGTCGATCCCGATCGACGCAAGACCGATCTCGGAGGCGAGCCGAAATGAACGCAACCATCATTTTCCTGCTGCTGTTGGCGCTGATGCTTACGGGCATGCCGATCTCGATTTCCCTCGGCCTTACCGTGCTCAGTTTTCTATTTCTATTCACGCAGGTGCCGCTGGAGTCCGTTGCGCTGAAATTGTTCACCGGCATCGAAAAGTTCGAGATCATGGCGATTCCGTTCTTTATCCTCGCCGGAAACTTCCTGACCCATGGTGGGGTGGCGAAACGCATGATCCGGTTCGCTTCGTCGATGGTCGGACACTGGTACGGCGGCCTCGGTTTGTCCGGCGTGGTGGCCTGTGCCTTGTTCGCGGCGATTTCCGGCTCTTCCCCGGCGACGGTGGTGGCGATCGGATCAATTTTGTTGCCGGCCATGGTCAAGGCAGGTTTTCCGAACAAGTTCGGCGCCGGAGTCATTACCACCTCGGGAGCATTGGGCATCCTGATTCCGCCATCGATCGTGATGGTCATGTACTCGGTGGCGACCAATACCTCGGTTGGTGCCTTGTTCATGGCGGGGGTCGTGCCAGGACTTGGCCTAGCTCTGACGTTGGGTGCGGTGACCTACTACCGTGCACGAAAGTATGACTATCCGCGCTTGCCCAAGGCGTCCTTTGCCGAGCGCTTCAAGACTTTCCGTGAATCGGCCTGGGGCCTGCTGCTTATCGTAATCGTCATGGGCGGCATTTACAGCGGCATGTTCACGCCGACCGAAGCGGCCGCGATGAGTGCGGTGTACGCGTTCTTTGTGGCGGTTTTCGTCTACAAGGACCTCGGGATAAAGGACGTTCCGCGCGTGCTGCTCAATTCGGCCAACATGTCGGCGATGCTGCTCTACATCATCACCAATGCCGTGCTGTTCTCCTTCATCATGACCAACGAGAACATTCCGCAGGCGCTGGCCGACTGGATGCTGGGCCACGGCCTGGGCATGATCACCTTCCTGCTCGCCTGCAACATCATCCTGTTGTTGGCCGGCAACTTCATGGAACCGTCGTCGATCGTGCTGATTTTCGCGCCGATCCTGTTCCCGGTGGCCATGAAGCTGGGCATCGATCCGGTGCACTTCGGCATCATCATGGTGGTGAACATGGAAGTCGGGATGTGCCATCCACCGGTCGGGCTCAACCTCTATGTGGCGTCGGGTATCACCAAGATGGGAATCACCGAGCTGACGGTCGCAGTCTGGCCGTGGCTGCTGTCGATGCTCGGCTTCCTTGTCGTGGTGACTTATTGGCCCGGCCTGTCGATCTGGTTCCCGAAGTATCTCGGCATGATGTAGCGATTCTTCGCGTCAGCGACAAAGGCCCGGCGATGCCGGGCCTTTGTTTTTATGGGCACAGACCCGGCGCCAGCCGGGTTTCAGGTAAGAAACTGAGCTAAAATATCACGTTAGCTTTTTGACTGGCAAAGACCTGTAGTTCAACCTGTTCTGGAGAAAGTAATGGCTGTCGAACGCACCCTGTCGATCATCAAACCCGATGCAGTTGCAAAGAACGTGATCGGCAAGATTTATTCCCGCTTCGAGACGAACGGTCTCAAGATCGTCGCTGCGCGCATGATTCATCTCTCGCGCCAGGAGGCCGAAGGATTTTATGCCGTGCATAAGGCGCGTCCCTTCTTCAAGGACCTGGTCGAATTCATGATTTCCGGTCCGGTCATGGTTCAGGTCCTGGAAGGCGAAGGCGCCATTGCCAAGAACCGCGACCTGATGGGCGCCACCGACCCGAAAAAGGCCGAGGCCGGCACCATCCGCGCCGATTTTGCCGACAGCATCGATGCCAATGCGGTGCATGGCTCCGACGCGGCGGAAACCGCAGCGGTCGAAATTGCCTATTTCTTCCCGGCGCTGAACGTCTACTCGCGTTAAGTTGCGATGACCGTCAACCTCCTCGATTTCGATGCTGAAGGCCTGACAGCCTGGTTCGCGCAGCAGGGCGAAAAGCCCTTCCGCGCGCGCCAGGTGCTGCGCTGGATTCATCATTTCGGGGAGAGCGACTTCAATGCGATGACCGACATCGCCAAGTCGCTGCGCGAGAAACTCCTCGCCACCGCCGCCGTATCGCCACCACCAACTATCAGCGACAAGCTGTCGGATGACGGTACGCGCAAGTTCCTGTTCGACGTCGGCAACCGCAACGCGGTGGAAACCGTTTTCATCCCCGAGGATGACCGCGGCACGCTCTGCATTTCGTCGCAAGCCGGTTGTGCGCTCGAATGCGCCTTCTGCTCCACCGGTCGCCAGGGTTTCAACCGCAACCTCACCACGGCCGAGATCATCGGCCAGTTGTGGCAGGCCAATCGTGCGCTGGGGCGCGATCCGGCGAGCGGCAACTGCGGCGAGCGCCTCATCAGCAATGTCGTTCTGATGGGCATGGGCGAACCCCTGGCCAACTTCGACAATCTGGTGCCGGCGCTGCGCCTGATGCTCGACGACAACGCCTACGGTTTGTCGCGGCGGCGCGTCACGGTATCGACTTCCGGCATCGTGCCGGCCATGGATCGCCTGGCTGAGGCCTGTCCGGTCGCCCTGGCAGTTTCCCTGCATGCGCCGACCGACGGCCTGCGCGACAAGCTGGTGCCGATCAACCGCAAGTATCCGCTCGCCGAGCTGATGGCCGCATGCCAGCGTTATTTGCTGCATGCGCCGCGCGACTTCATCACCTTCGAATACGTGATGCTCGATGGCGTCAATGACAGCGATGCCGATGCGCGCGCATTGTTGCATCTGGTGCGCGACGTTTCCTGCAAGTTCAACCTGATTCCTTTCAATCCCTTCCCGGCTTCCGGCTTTCATCGCTCTCCGGCCGAACGGGTCAGGCGCTTCGCCTCCATTCTTATCAACGGTGGCATCGTCACCACGACGCGCAAGACGCGTGGTGACGACATCGATGCAGCTTGCGGGCAACTCGCCGGCAAGGTGCAGGACAAGTCGCGGCGCGTACTGCGTGCCGCGGCCTCCGATACCTGCACCACTGCCGGAGTCGAACTGCACCCATGAACAAGACCCTAGTCGCGATTTGGATCGCACTGCTGCTGGCGGGCTGCACGGCAACCGGGGGCGGTTCCGGCCAGGGTGCGCAACAGGCGGTCTCTGCGCAGCCGGCGGAAAACGAGCAACAGCAGCGCGCAAAGGTGCATACCGAACTCGGGTCCTTGTACATGCTCGATGGTCGTTCCGCGATTGCACTCGAGGAAGCGCGGATTGCGCTTTCGGCCGATCCCAATTACGCACCGGCATACAATCTGCTGGGCCTCACGCACATGGTGCTCAACGAAACCCGGCTGGCTGAGGAAAACTTTCAGAAGGCCCTGCGCCT
>JAUYSD010000067.1 GCA_030696505.1 Sulfuritalea sp.
GCATCTACGGCAATCTCGGCCAGACCAACCATCACGCGCACTACTCCTGGCTCGGCATCGTTTCGGCGTTCTACCTGCGCGGTCGTGGACTGCTGTCCAGGCCGCTGCTGTGGACAGTGATTTCGTTCGTCGCCTTCGGCAGCGTACTCAGCGGTTCGCGCAGCGTGTTCGTCTACCCGCTGGTGCTCGTCGCCGTGCTCGGCTGGTCGCGATTGCGACAGGCTGACGGCGCGGCGGCGAGTCTGCTGGCCGATGCTGTGCTCCTGGTGTCTGTGGTGATCGGCCTGAGCATGTTGGGCAGTTGGGCGACGCCCCACCTGGCCGAGTTGGCGCCCCGGCTCGGCCTGGAACTCACGGGTGGTCCGGCCCCGATCACGGCAGGCGCGCGCTTGTACGAGATCGCGTCCGGACCCAGCACGCGCTTGGAGATCGCGCGCTCGGCCTGGGCGGCTTTTCTCGAACATCCCTGGCTGGGGCAGGGTGCAGGCAACTATGCCTGGGCGAGCTTCGTCGCGGCCTCCACTCAGGTTGGGGCCGAGCAATATGCGGTGACGGAGCATGCGCACAATCTGATCCTGCAGTTGCTGGCGGAGTTCGGCGCACCGGTGACAGGAATTGTTCTGGTCGCTCTCGGGATCTGGCTCAAGGGTTTTTTCCGCAAACCATGGGGGCTGGAGCAGTCCTGGTGCGCGGCGGTTCTGGCGATTGGCGCGGTCCATGCGCTGCTTGAATATCCGCTGTGGTATGCGTATTTCCTGGGGCCGACGGCGCTACTGCTGGGTGCGGCCGACAGTCGACCGATCATGGCCTTGTCCGCACGGCGCGTGGTCGTTTATATGTGCCTGGTTGCCGTCGCGGGGGTTTTCATGCTTACCGGTTTGCGCAAGGACTACGCCACGCTCGAAGTCGCTGTCTATGCGCCCCTGGCCGCGCATCCGGAGCGGGAGCAGGCCTGGAAAATCACCATGGGCCGGTTGCTGAAGCTGCATCAGGAATCCCTGCTCTCGCCCTGGGCCTTGCTCGGCTTTGCCACGCTCGCTGAGCCGAGTCGGCAGCAGGCGCAGCATAGGGCGACCCTGTGCGTAAAGGGCATCCGCTTTTCCCCGGCCCGCTGGCTGCTGCTGCGCTGCGCCATGCAATTGGCGATCGCGGGGCGGGAGCAGGATGCACAGGAACTGGTCCTGAAGGTATTGCGTGCATTTCCGGCACTGCGCGACACCAGCATCGATGAGTTGGCCAAAGCGGCGCAGAAGCATCCGGAAATCGTGCCGCTGCACGAACTGAGTTTGCTTGATTCGGACCCGGGCCCCAGAAGCCCCAGGCCGCCCGGCTAGCGCAACACGCGATGCGGAACCCGCAGGAAATCCTGCAGCAACTCCGAATGGACCAAATACAAGCCCTTAGGCCTTGAAATCGGCGCTTGCCTTATGCCTTACGGCCAGTATAGTCAGACGAAAATGAGTCCCAATGCGTCCAGTGCCAAAATTTGTCAAATCGAGAATTGAACCAGGCTGGTTATCCGTGGTGATGCGGGGGGAGCGCGTCGACTTGATCCACGTCTGTCGTGAGCCGGGTCGCCAGCCGCGTGTGCTGTTGGCGAATTCGATGCAGGCGGGAAGCAGCCCCGAGGCAACCCTCAGCGCATTGAGAAAGCCGATGCGCCTTGACCGCTATCGCTGCACGGCCTTGCTCCAGCACGGCAGCTATCAGTTCATCCAGACCGATGCAGTTTCCGGCGCGCCCGACGAGGCACGCGACGTGGCGCGCTGGAAGCTCAAGGATCAGGTCGAGTTCCCGGTCGATGCGGCGGCCATCGACCTGTTGCCGATCCCCTCCGATGGCCGGGCGCCGCAGGTGTTTGCCGCGCTGTCGCCCGAGTCGACGGTGGCGCCCTTGATCCAGGCGTTTCAGGCGGCCAAGGTGCCGCTGGCGGCGATCGACCTGCCCGAAATTTCGCAGCGAAATCTGGCCGCCTTGTTCGAGGAAGAGGGGCGTGGCCTGGCCACGCTGATTTTCGACGATGACGAGGGCCTGCTGACCTTTACCGTGCAGGGTGAATTGCTGGTCGTGCGCCATGTCGAAATCACTGCGCAACAGTTGGTCAGGGCCGATGACGACCGCCGCGGCATGTTGTTTGAGCGCATCGCGCTGGACGTGCAGCGCTCGCTGGATAATTTCGACCGTATCTACAGCACGATTACCTTGTCCAATCTTCTGGTGGCGCCGATTCCGGGTGTCGATGGTTTCTTTGGCCATCTGCGCGCCAACCTGACGGTTCCGGTCGTGTCGCTGGACCTGTCCGGCGTGCTGGATCTCGGCACGGTGCCGGCTTTGCTCGATCCCCTGCGGCAGTTTCAGTGCCTGCGCGCGATCGGCGCAGCGCTGCGCGACGAACCGGTGGCTGCATGAGCGCCCCGCGCGGCCGCCCGCAGGGGCGAAGGCGGGGTTTCGCGAAGCACTGCTTCGCGCCGCCGGAGCCGGCCGGCTGTGCAAAGCCGGCCGTGGACCGCCAGTCATCCCACGGAGCTGCGCAGCAGCGAACCACCGTCACCCCCTCGCTCGGCGAGGGGGCTGGGGGGAGGGTAGTCCAGTGAGCGCCCAGATCAATCTTTATCATCCGCGCTACCTCAGGCAGCGTGAGCTGCTGACGCTGGGCAACGTGATGCTTGCCGCGGCGGCGGTGTATCTGCTGCTGGCCGTGGCGGGCGGTTGGGCCTGGCAGAACGCGGCGACGCGAAGTCAGGCCGCGACAGGCGCCGAACTGCAACTCAAGGCCGTGAAGGCCCAGGTCGACGCCGCGACCAAGGCCGCCGGCCTGCGCAAACCCAGCCCGCAATTGATCAGCGAACTGGAGCGCGCCGAAGGCATGCTGCGCCGGCGCGGCGACATCGCGCGCCTGCTCGAAAGCGGGGCCGTCGGCAACACCGGCGGCTTTGCCGAGTATCTGCGCGGCTTTGCCCGTCAGGTACCCGAAGGCCTCTGGCTGACGGCTTTTACGATCAAGTCCGGCGGCAGCGACATGGAAATTCGCGGCAGCATGCTGGACCCCGTGGTCTTGCCCGAGTACATCCGCCGCCTTGGCACCGAGAAGGTATTTCAGGGACGCAGTTTCGCTTCCTTGACCATGAACCGGGCTGTGCCACCCGCTTCGCCACGACCCGCTGCGCCGGGCGCCGCCGCCGTGGCGCCAGCGCCAACTTCCGGCCCGCGTCCGATCGACTTTGTCCTGCTGCCAAAATTGGCCGAGCCAACGGGTGGCGGACAATGAAGGCGCTGGCCGCGCTGTGGGCGCAGTGGAACGCGAAGTTCGCCGCGCTGACGTGCCGTGAGCGAGTGATTGTCGCCGCGGTGCTGATACTTGGCGGCGGCCTGCTGATATTCAATTTCGCAGTCGAGCCGTTTGTGCTCAAAGCCCGCAGCGCGGTCCGTGCCGAAACCACGGCGCGTGCCGAACTCGCCCGGCAGCAGGCGCAGGCGGCCGCACTCGGGGCGCAGAATATCGATCCGGATGCCGTCAATCGGCGCCGGTTGGCACAAGTGAAACAGGAATTGGCGGCGGTCAGCGAGCGGCTCGCGGACTTCGAGGCCGGTATGGTGCCACCCGCCCGAATGCAGGCATTTTTGCAGGCATTGCTGGCAAGGAATCGGGCCATCGAATTGCTGGAACTGAAAACCCTGCCGGTGACGCTGGTCGGGGCGCCGCCCAAGGTCGAGATCCAGGCAGGAACGCCCTTGCCGGTCGCCAGGGATGCCGGCAAGGACAAGGCGACGCAAGTGCAAGCAGACCCGGGCTCGGGCGACGGCATCTACCAGCACGGTATCGAAATCCGTCTGGCGGGCGATTACAATGGGCTATTGAATTATCTGGCGGAACTCGAGCGCATGCCGCAACGTCTGTTGTGGAACAGCGTCCACCTCACGGTGGAAAAGTATCCGCGCAATATCATGGTGGTACGGGTGTACACCTTGAGTCTCGACAGAAATTGGTTGGTTGTATGATGCGGCGCGATCTGCTCGCGATTTTCCTGGCGGGTTTCGTTGGATCGAGCCTTGCTGTCGCTCAGGTGCCGGATCCGACGCGTCCGCCTGCAGCCGTGTTCGATCAGGAGGTGGGCGCTACTGCGGCCGTGGCGGCAAAGAGTGGGGTGCAGACGGTAATACTGCGTCCCGGGGGCAAGTCGACTGCCGTGATCAACGGACAGTACGTCGAGGAAGGGGGCAAGCTCGGCGACAAGCGGGTGCTGAAGATCAGCGAAAGCGAAGTGGTTCTGATAGGGGAGAGCGGGCGCGAAGTCATCGAGATGACGCCCGCCATTGAAAAAGTGCCGACCAAGAAGAAGGCAGCAAAACGGCGGATGACGGGAACCACCCAAAAATGAGACACGCAATCCATGCGCGTTGTGTACTGCTGCTCCTCACCGGCGCCCTGGGTGCCTGTGCGGTGCCGCCACGCGCTGGTAACCCGGTGCTGACCGAGATCAACGACTTGCTGTTGAAATCCGCAACGGAGCGCAAGCTGCATGCTGTCGATGTCACCGACAAGTCGCTGATGCCGCCGCTGGCGCCGCAGGCGGCGGTCGATGCCGCCGTGGCGGAGGCCCGTTTCGATCTCTCGGTGGTCAACGCGCCGGCCACGCAAGTGTTCATGGCCCTGGTCTCGGGGACCCGTTACAGCATGCTGCTGCCGCCCGACGTCAGCGGCAATCTCACGGTCAATCTCAAGGATGTGACCGTGATCGAGGCGCTCGAAACCATCCGCGACCTTTACGGTTACGAGTACCGCATCCAGGACAAGCGCATTTTCATCGAGCCCAACACGGTCAAGACGCGGGTCTTCCACATCAATTACCTGTCGAGCCGACGCCAGGGCAGCAGCGACCTGCGGGTTACCGGGAGCTCGATGACGGCAGCCGGCGCCGCGGCGCCCGGTACTGCCAGCGGGACCGCAAGCTCGACGCCCGGCCAGACCGCGCCGACCGGCGCCGGGACGCCGTCCGCGGCGCGTGGCAGCGACACCAGTCGCGTCAGCATGACCACCGAGAGCGATTTCTGGGGCGACCTGAATCGTGCGCTGGCGACCATAGTCGGCACCAGCGAAGGGCGCAGCGTCGTCGTCAATTCGTCGTCCGGCGTGGTGCTGGTGCGCGCCCTGCCGCACGAACTGCGCAACGTCGAGAAATACCTCAAGGCGACGCAACTGATGGCCGAGCGGCAGGTCATGCTGGAGGCCAAGATCATCGACGTGACGCTGTCGGAGGATTTCCAGGCAGGCGTCAACTGGGGTGCCTTCGCCAGCGGTGCGAACAGCCGTCTCGGCATGGGCGTGGCGCAGCCGGGGGCCACGATAGGCGCCGGCAATGCCACGCAGACCATCGGAGCGGCCGCCTCGCCGACACTTACCGTGACGCCCGGAGAACTTGGTTCGATCGCCGCCTCGGTGCTGGGGAAGGGTTTTATCGGCCTCGCCTTCAGAACTTCGAACTTCGCCGCGTTGCTGAATTTTCTTGAAACCCAGGGCAGCGTTTCGGTTCTCTCGTCGCCGCGCATCGCCACGCTCAACAATCAGAAGGCCGTGCTCAAGGTCGGTACCGATGAACTGTTCGTCACCAATGTCACGTCGGCGACGACGACCACCGCGGCGGGTTCGGTTTCATCGCCGAGCGTGACACTGCAACCCTATTTCTCGGGCATCTCGCTCGATGTCACGCCGCAGATCGACGACGACGGCAACATCATTCTGCATGTGCATCCGGCGGTCAGCACCGTGGCCGAGAAGGAAAAAATCATTGATCTGGGCTCGCTGGGCATCTTCAGGCTGCCGTTGGCGGCCAGCAGCATCAATGAAACCGACAGCATTGTCCGTGTCCAGGACGGCAACATAGTGGCGATCGGTGGACTGATGCGTCAGGAACAGGCCTCCGACCGCTCGCAGTTGCCCGGCGCCACAGGTTTCATTGCCAATGCGCTGGGTCAGCGTTCCTCCGCCTTGCGCAAGCGCGAACTCGTGATACTGATCAAACCGACCCTGATCGACAATGACCGCGTCTGGACGCAGGACATCAAGGACGTCCAGGAGCGCGTGCGGGCTTACCCGCCGAGTCAGTCGGGCCAGTGACTCTGCGCGGCGAGCCATGTATCTAAATCACTTCGGACTTCATGAACTGCCATTCGGCATCACGCCGGACACCAGCTTCATCTATTCGGCCGACGCCCACCAGGAAGCCCTCAACACGCTGCTGATAGGACTCAACACCGGTGAAGGTTTCATCAAGATCACCGGCGAGGTCGGCACCGGCAAGACCCTGCTGTGCCGGCGTTTCCTGGCGACCCTGAACGAAGACCAGGTAGTCGCCTACCTGCCGAATCCGATGCTGGAGCCGCGCATGCTGCTGCTGGCGATCGCCGAGGAACTCGGTCTCAAGCTGCTTGGCCACGACAATCAATTCAGCCTGTTGAAGCAGTTCAACGGACACCTGCTGGACATGGCGGCCCAGGGCAAGAAAGTCATCATCTGCATCGACGAGGCACAGTCCATGCCGCTGGAGAGCCTGGAAGCGCTGCGCCTGTTGTCCAACCTGGAAACCGAAAAGCACAAGCTGCTGCAGGTGGTGATGTTCGGCCAGCCCGAGCTGGACCAGAAGCTGGCGAATCCCGCGGTGCGCCAGTTGCGCCAGCGCATCGTGTTCCATTACCGGATGCCGGGGCTGCGCCAGCACGAAGCCGGGCATTACCTGGCGCATCGCCTGCGCGTCGCGGGTCATCGCGATGGCGACGTGTTTCCGCCGGCTAGCACGCGTTTGCTGTATCGCTTGTCCAGCGGTACCCCGCGCCTGGTCAACGTGCTCGCACACAAAGCCATGCTGCTGGCCTACGGCGAAGGCAAGACCCGGGTCAGCCGCGACCACGTCAAGCTGGCCGGCCGCGATACCGAAGGCCTGCCCGCACTGCATTGGTGGCAAGGGTGGTGACATGAGCCTGGTCAACAAGATGCTGCGCGATCTCGATGCCCGTCGCGCCGGCAATGGCGATCGTGCGGCGCTGCCGGCGGCAGTGACACCCCTGGCCGCGCGCCAGGAGCCCTCAAGGGCGCGGACGCCAGTCTTGCTCGCAGCGGTTCTGTTGCTTGTCGCGTTGGGTGCCTGGTACGCCGGCAGCGAGCAGTCCGCGGCGCCGGCCGTGGTCGCCGTTGCGGCGGTAGCTGCGGCGCCCGCAGTGGCAGATCCCGTCGCTCCGGCTGCCACTCTGATTTCCGTCGCGCCGGCGCCGCCACCGAAAAAAGCGCCGGCGCCCGTCGCGCTATCGTCCTTGCGCATGGCCGATGCATTGTCCGCCGCACCCGCGATGCCCGCCAAGCCGGAACCCAAGGCGCCGGCGATTGCTGCAAAGTCGCCGCAGCCGTCGCCGCAAGCGGTTGCCGCTGCCGCGACTGCCAGACCGGCGCTCAAGGAGCCGCCGGAGCCGGTGGAATCCCGAATCGACAAGCAGGTGCGCCTGCCGTCGGCGGTCGAGCGTGCGGAGGCGGATTACCGCCGGGGCCTTTTGGCGCAGCGCCAGGGCAACGCGGACGGTGCAGC
>JAUYSD010000085.1 GCA_030696505.1 Sulfuritalea sp.
TCGGCGCTGGCGCCCTGCTTCGCCGGCATACCCCGACGCATCGGTTATCGGGGCGAGAGCCGCTACCTGCTGTTGAACGAGCGCCATCGGCTCGACACCCTGAGCCACCCGCAACTGGTACAGCGCTACGCGGCGCTGGCCGGGCCGCTGCCCGCCAGCCTGCCGCCGCCGCGTCTGAACTCGACCATGGAACAGCAGCAGGCCGTGCGTCGGGCGCTGAAGCTGCCGCCCGACGCGAGCCCGGTGATCTTTTGCCCGGGTGCCGAATTCGGCCCGGCCAAGCGCTGGCCGGCGCAGCACTTTGCGGCGCTGGCGCGCCTCATCGCGACGCCGCAGCAGCCGGTATGGCTGATCGGTTCGGACAAGGACAAAGCCGTGGGCGACGAGATAGCCGCGGCGGCGCACGGCGCGGCACTCAACCTGTGCGGCCGCAGCAGCCTGGAACAGGCGCTCGACCTGATCGCCGCAGCCCGTTGCGTGATCAGCAACGACTCCGGCCTGATGCACGTCGCCGCGGCACTTGAGCGGCCGCTGGTGGCACTTTACGGTTCGTCCTCGCCGGCCTACACGCCGCCGCTGTCCTCGCATGCAAAAATCATTTCCAGAAACCTGCCGTGCAGCCCCTGCTTCCAGCGCGAATGCCCGCTGGTGCATTTCGACTGCATGAACGGCATCACGCCGCAGCAGGTGGCGACCATGATCGACGCAACTCTGGCGAACTGACCATGCCCAGCGAGAAAATCTTCGCCAGCCCGCAGGACGTCGAAACCGCCTTCTACGAAGCGCTCGAACGCTGCGACCTCCAAGCCATGATGGCAGTCTGGGCCGAGGACGAAGAGGTGGTCTGCGTGCATCCCGGCGGTCCGCGCCTGGTCGGCTACAACACCATACGCGAAGCCTGGCAGCGCGTCTTTGCCGGCGGCAACAAGCTCACCGTGCGGCTTTCGCAGCAGACCATGGTGAACACGCCGTTCGCCATGGTCAGTACCCTGCTGGAACACATCGCCACCGCGGACAACGAAAGCCAGAGCGCGCCCGTGGCCGCCACCAACATCTATGTGCGCGGGCCCCTGGGCTGGCGCATGGTCGCCCACCACGCTTCGCCGGTGCCGCCCAGCAGCGTCGCCGAGGCACCGCGCACCCTGCATTGAAGCCGGCCCCGGCAGCGCCGCATTACCGGGCTGCCGCCTGGCTGCCCGGCGGCCATGCGCAGACCATCTGGCCATTGCTGATCAAGGGGCCGCTGCCGCCTTACCGGCGCGAGCGCTGGGACACCCCGGACGGGGACTTCATCGATGCCGACTGGATCGCCGGCGCCGCCGACGCGCCCTGCGTGGTGCTGTTCCACGGCCTCGAAGGCAGTTCACGCAGCCATTACGCGCGCCGCCTGATGCATGCCGTGGCGCAGCGCGGCTGGCATGGCGTGGTGGTGAATTTTCGCGGTTGCTCGGGCGAGCCCAACCGCCTGCCGCGCGCCTATCATTCCGGCGACTCGGCGGAGATCGACTGGATCCTGCGCCGCCTGCAGGCGCGCGGCTATCCGGTCCTGTTCGCCGCGGGCGTTTCGCTGGGCGGCAACGCGCTGCTGAAATGGCTGGCGGAACAGGGCAGCCAGGCATCCGGCATCCTCAGCGCGGCGGCCGCGGTGAGTGCGCCGCTGGATCTGGCTGCGGCCAACACGGCGCTGTCCTCCGGCTTCAACCGGGTCTATGCGCGGCATTTCCTGCGCACGCTGATTCCGGCGGCCATGGCCAAGGAGCGCCGCTTTCCGGGCCGTATAGACATGCGCCGGGCAAGGGCCGCAGGCAGCCTGCGCGACTTCGACGATGCCGTCACGGCGCCGCTGCACGGCTTTCTCGGCGCCGACGACTACTACGCGCGCAGCAGCGCCGGCCCGATGCTGGGCGCGGTGCGTGCGCCGACGCTGCTGCTGCACGCCGCCAACGACCCCTTCCTGCCGGCATCGGCGTTGCCGCGGCGCGAACGCCTTCCCGCGGCGGTACTGCTGGAGGTCCATCGCCAGGGCGGCCACGTGGGTTTCGTCGATGGCGCCCCACCCGGTCGTATCGACTGGCTGCCGCAGCGCCTGCTCGCGCACTTTTCCGCCTATATGCCAGTATCCATCGGCATGCGATAATTTTCTTCCCGCCACTCGAACACATCCGCCATGCAAACTCCCGCACCCGAGATTTTCAAGGCCTACGACATCCGCGGCATCGTACAGACCACCTTGACCGCGGAAACCGTCTGCCAGATCGGCCTGGCGCTGGGCACCGAGGCCGTGGCGCGCGGGGTCAAAGCCATCGTCATCGGCCGCGACGGGCGGCTGTCGGGGCCGGCGCTGGCCGGCGCGCTGGCCGACTGCATCACGCAAACCGGGGTCGACGTGATCGACATCGGCCGCGTACCGACGCCGATGACCTACTTCGCGGCGCACGAACTGGGCGCCGACAGCTGCGTCTCGGTCACCGGCAGCCACAATCCGCCGGAGTACAACGGCCTCAAGATGGTGCTGGGCGGGCAGACGCTCTATGGCGAGATGATCCAGGACCTGCGGCGCCGTATCGTCAGCGCCAACTATTGCGAAGGGCGCGGCGTGGTGCGCCACGCCAACGTGCGCCAGGCCTATATCGATCGCATCGTCGGCGACGTCAAGCTCTCAAGGCCGATGAAAATCGTCATCGACTGCGGCAACGGCGTGGCCGGCAGCGTCGCGCCGGAACTGTTTCGCCGCATGGGCTGCAGCGTGACGGAGCTGTTCTGCGAAGTCGATGGCAATTTCCCCAATCACCATCCCGATCCTTCCAAGCCGGAAAACCTGGTCGACCTGCAACGCGCGCTGCGCGAAACCGGCGCCGAACTGGGCCTGGCCTTCGACGGCGACGGCGACCGCCTCGGCGTGGTCACCAGGGACGGCGAAATCATCTACCCCGACCGCCAGTTGATGCTGTTCGCCGCCGACGTGCTGACGCGCAATCCCGGCGCCGAAATCATCTACGACGTCAAATGCTCGCGCTGGGTCGCCGAATCGATACGCCACCAGGGCGGCCGGCCGCTGATGTGGAACACC
>JAUYSD010000095.1 GCA_030696505.1 Sulfuritalea sp.
AAGGGCCGCATCGTCGCCGAGGGCCGCCTGCTGCGCGGCGGCAATTCGCTGCACTTCTGCGAGGGCGAGGCCTTCGACGAAAGCGGCGAGCTGGTGGCGAAATCGCTGGGCACTTTCAAGCTGCGCCGCGAGGCCCGCAGCAAGCCGGAACAGGCGCAGGATTCGCCGTAGCGTCAGCGCCAACTCTTGCAGCCTGCAGCCCAACCTCGGATCAGGCACAGGATGTTAATAGTCATTTCCTATACGATTGATAACTACAATTCAATTGATCAATCGCGTTGCGCTGCCTAAGATTCACTCCATCGCATCAATCATTCAACCACCCAAGGAGAAATCTCATGAACGCATCCCTGATCAACACCGAAATCCAGCCCTTCAAGGCGACCGCCTTCCACAACGGTAAGTTCGTCCCCGTCACCAACGAAGACCTCAAGGGCAAGTGGTCGGTGGTGTTCTTCTACCCGGCCGACTTCACCTTCGTCTGCCCGACCGAACTGGGCGACCTGGCCGACCACTACGCCACCTTCAAGTCGCTCGGCGTCGAGATCTACGCCGTATCGACCGACACCCACTTCACGCACAAGGCCTGGCACGACTCGTCGGAAACCATCGGCAAGATCAAGTACCCGATGATCGGCGACCCGACCGGTGCCATCACCCGCAACTTCGGCGTGATGATCGAGGAAGCCGGTCTGGCCGAGCGCGGCACTTTCGTCATCGACCCGCAGGGCAAGATCCAGATCATCGAGATCAACGCCGGCGGCATCGGCCGCGACGCGACCGAATTGCTGCGCAAGGTCACGGCCGCCCAGTACGTCGCCAGCCACCCGGGCGAAGTCTGCCCGGCCAAGTGGAAGGAAGGCGAAGCCACCCTGGCGCCGTCGCTCGACCTGGTCGGAAAAATCTAACAACAAGCCCCAACCCCAAACTTCCCGCCCCGGCCACACCTACCCCCGCCGGGGCCGGGATTGCAGCGTAAAGGCCACCTCACGACGGCTGCCTTTTCAGTGCAATCCCTACCCAGGAGAACGACATGCTCGACGCCACCATCAAGACGCAACTTGCGGCCTACCTCGAAAAGCTCCAGGCCCCGATCGAACTCGTCGCTTCGCTCGACGACAGCGCCAAGTCGACCGAAATGCGCGAATTGCTGGCCGACATCGCCGCGCTCTCGCCCAAGGTCAGCGTGCGCGAGGATGGCAAGGACGCGCGCAAGCCTTCATTCTCCGTTGGTCGCCCCGGTGAAGCCGCGCGCATCCGTTTCGCCGGCATCCCGATGGGCCACGAATTCACCTCGCTGGTGCTGGCCCTGTTGCAGACCGGCGGCCACCCGCCCAAGGTCGATGCCGCGGTGATCGATCAGATCAAGGGCCTGACCGGCACGCCTGGTACAAGCATGCGCTTCGAGACCTACATCTCGCTGTCGTGCCACAACTGCCCGGACGTGGTGCAGGCGCTCAACCTGATGGCCGTGTTGAACCCTGGCGTCGAGAGCGTGATGATCGACGGCGCCTTGTATCAGGACGAGGTCAATACGCGCCAGATCATGGCCGTGCCGACCGTGCTGCTGAACGGCGAAGCCTTCGGCCAGGGCCGCATGACCATCGAGGAAATCCTGGCCAAGATCGACACCGGCGCCGCTGCACGCGATGCCGAAAAGCTCAACGCCAAGGACGCCTACGACGTGCTGGTCGTCGGCGGCGGTCCGGCCGGCTCGGCGGCGGCGATCTACGCTGCGCGCAAGGGCATCCGCACCGGCGTGGTGGCCGAGCGCTTCGGCGGCCAGGTGCTCGATACCCTCGGCATCGAGAACTTCATTTCGGTGCAGCGCACCGAAGGCCCCAAGCTCGCCATGGCACTGGAGCAGCACGTCAAGGAATATGAGGTCGACATCATGAACCTGCAGCGCGCCGAAGCCCTGATCCCGGCCGGCGACGACGGTCTGGCCCAGGTCAGGCTGGCCAACGGCGCCACGCTCAAGGCGAAGAGCGTGATCCTCGCCACCGGCGCGCGCTGGCGCGAAATGAACGTACCCGGCGAGAAGGAATACAAGGCCAAAGGCGTCTGCTTCTGCCCGCACTGCGACGGCCCGCTGTTCCGCGGCAAGCGCGTCGCGGTGATCGGCGGCGGCAACTCGGGCGTCGAGGCGGCAATCGATCTGGCCGGTATCGTCAGCCATGTCACGCTGCTCGAATTCGACAGCCGGCTGCGCGCCGATGCCGTGCTGCAGGCCAAGCTCGGCAGCCTGCCCAATGTCACGATCATCACCAGCGCGCTGACCACCGAGGTTACCGGCGACGGCGAGAAGGTCAATGGCATCGTCTATCAGGATCGCATCAGCGGCGCCACGCAACGCGTCGAGCTCGAAGGCATCTTCGTCCAGATCGGCTTGCTGCCCAACACCGACTGGTTGAAGGGCGCCGTCAATCTCTCGCCGCGCGGCGAGATCGAGATCGATGCGCGCGGCCAGACCTCGGTGCCGGGTGTGTTCGCCGCCGGCGACGCGACAACCTCGCCCTACAAGCAGATCATCATCGCCATGGGCGACGGCGCCAAAGCCAGCCTGTCCGCCTTCGATCACCTGATCCGCAGTCCGACGCCGGCACGCGCCCCGGCCATGGCATGAATTGACCCCGATCAACAGTCCGGACGCATTTCGGTCCTATGCTTCCAGAATAGATGAATCAACCCGACCCACCGACTGGAGGAATCACCATGAAATCGAACAAGCCCACCAAAGTCGCCAAACTCGACATCGGCATCACCGACAAGGACCGCGCCGCCATCGCGCAAGGGCTCTCCGGCCTGCTGGCCGACAGCTACACGCTCTACCTGATGACGCACAACTTCCACTGGAACGTCACCGGGCCGATGTTCAACACCCTGCACCTGATGTTCATGGGGCAATACACCGAGCAGTGGACCGCGCTCGACCTGATCGCCGAGCGCATCCGCGCCCTGGGCCATGCGGCCCCCGGCACCTACAAGGAGTTCGTCAAGCTGGCGACCATCAAGGAAGTCGATGGCCAGCCCAAAGCCCTGGACATGGTGCGCCACCTGGTCGCCGCACAGGAAGCCACGGCGCGCACCGCGCGCAAGCTGTTCCCGCTGGTGGACAAAGCCAACGACCAGCCCTCGGCCGACCTGTTGACGCAACGCATCGAGGTGCACGAGAAAACAGCGTGGATGTTGCGCAGCCTGCTCGAAGAGTAGTCGCCTCCTCAATTCTGCCCCGCAAGGAGAACAAGCCATGAGCAACGAAAGCAAGTGTCCCTATTCCGCCAACCCGGCCGCGCAACACGGTGCGCGCACCACGGCCGCCGCCCAGTCGAACGCCGACTGGTGGCCGAAGCAGTTGAACCTCAAAATCCTGCACCAGCATTCCTCGAAGGCGAATCCCCTGGGCGAGAAATTCAACTATGCCGACGAGTTCAAGAAGCTCGACCTGGCGGCGCTGAAAAAAGACCTCACCGCGCTGATGACCGATTCGCAGGACTGGTGGCCGGCGGATTTCGGCCACTACGGACCTTTTTTCATCCGTATGGCCTGGCACAGTGCCGGCACCTACCGCAGCGGCGACGGCCGTGGCGGCGCAGGGACCGGCAACCAGCGCTTTGCACCCGTCAACAGCTGGCCCGACAACGTTAACCTCGACAAGGCGCGCCGGCTGTTGTGGCGGATCAAGAAGAAATACGGGCGGAAAATCTCCTGGGCCGACCTGCTGATTCTCACCGGCAATGTCGCCCTGGAATCGATGGGATTCAAGACGTTTGGTTTCGGCGGCGGACGTGAGG
>JAUYSD010000117.1 GCA_030696505.1 Sulfuritalea sp.
ACGGCCTCCACAAGACATTTGAGCGCTTAGCTGCAAAGCAACAAGGTTTTGGACCAAATACATTAAAGGCCATTGGCATTCTCTTGTTTTTGCCAACACTACTTATTCTCGCAGTAGTCACAGATTTCAAGACTGAAACCTTGGCGGCTTTACTCGGTACAGTCGCTGGCTACGCCTTGTCGAACTCGAAGCCCGATGATAGCTAGATGCATAACCCGGCAGTCCACACGGACGCTGCGCGATGAAGCCGCGCAGCGCCGGCCACCTTGAACATTGACACTTCATGCGGAGCACTTTGCTATGACCACAGCAGTAATCCACAGCCCGCCGCCGACAGCCCCCACTTGGCTAAGGCGGCGGCGGGCTGTGGGGTTCTGCCGCGAACCGGTGTAGGATTGGCAGCTAGGCGATGGTTGCCTATCAGCTGAGAGAAAACTAATGACCCCTCCCCGCAAGAAACCGAACATCCCGCCGCTGACCGATGACGAGGCGCAGCGCCTGGTCAAAATCGTTGAAGAACGCACTACCGAGTATGTCGGTAACTTCGATGAACTCGAAAAGGCAATAGGCATGTTGATGATTGGCCGTCTCGTCGGCTGGAAGGTGCTGGCGCTGATCCACAACCGGCGCACCATCCTCAAGTATGAACAAATCCTTGGCATCAAGATCAAGGATGAGTTCGATCCAGAGGGTCCTCTCACCCACAAGTCTGTCGCCTATGACCTCGTCAAGAAGCTGGACAACTTCTGGAAGGCTGTAAGCGGCGAAGCCTCCGTCGAGAACCGGCGTGCCCTGGTCAGATAGCACTAGGCAACCATTGCCTTGACTAGATATCCATTGCCTAGTACATTACTAGGCAATGGATGCCTATTCACACCAATCTGATACCGCCGTAGCGGCCGAACAGACTGCCGAGGCTGCTGCGCCCACGCCCGCCCGCACCGCGCAGCGGGCGGACGGACGCGGGACAGCAGCCGCAGGCGTCCCGTTTAGTAAAACGGGACAAAAGATCAATGAAGATCAACCCGCCTTTGCAGACGAAACACAGTCGCAGAACACGCGTTCCGATAAGGAGTTCGATTCGGAATGGGTTGAATTTTTCACAACTGGCAAAAAACCTATATTCATACGGCATCCGATACCCTATCAGGATGGCAATCCGAACGCTGCATTGGTGGATTGGCTTGCGTTCACCGTCAGGCCGCCAGAAGGTGAATCCCATGAATGGGTAATCAGAGAAATGCAACGGCTCGGCCTGGTGGGCGTTGTCGAGGAAATGTCCGGCGGCTTCGCCGGTTATGCCAGCAAAGCCAAATATGAGGAGGACAAAATCCGCCTTTGCTTGGTTGCCTGGGGCGGAAAGAGACAAGCCGCGACCGTGTATATCTCATTCCCTGGGCATGGATGCGCCCGTATTTCAGATTGGGCCGCACTGCAGACTTGGCTGGAACAATACCAAGCCAATATCACCCGCCTTGATCTTGCCTACGATGATTTCAAGGCCGAGCAAATCAGCATCGGCCAGGCCGTCGAATGGTATTTGACGGGAGGCTTTGGTGCAGGAGGACGCATGCCAAGCCACCGCGTGCATGGTGACTGGCTATTAGGGGATCAATCCCGATCTGGCCGAACCTTGGAATTAGGCAGCCGGGAAGGCGGAAAGCTGGTCCGCATTTATGAAAAGGGAAAGCAGCTTGGCAACCCGATCGACCCATGGGTACGCATCGAGGTCGAATGGCATAACCAAAGCCGCAGGATTCCCTACGAGGCTTTGACTGAGCCAGGCCGATTTTTGGCCGGCGCGTATGAATGCCTGCAGTTCCTGGACAAAGAACAGTCACGCATAGCGACCACGCAGCGGGCCGCCAAGGTAAGTTTCGATAAAGCCATGAGCAATGGACGCCAGCTCAGCGGGAAGCTCGTCAATATGGCCTTGGAGGTCTATGAGGGCGATTACGCGGAAGTGGTGGAGCAACTACGCCGGGATGGCTATCCAGCGCGCGTAGTGCCCTATAAAGACACAATCAAGGACAGGCCCGACCTGTTGGCCAGTAAAGAGTTGATGAATAATCCGTCGCAGCCCGCAGTGGTTGCCACCTCTGACTAGTGGGGAAAGTCTATATGCACCGCCTACCCGAAACCGGATTTCTCCGTCTTTGGCACATCATCGGCGACCCGAAGGCGAATCCACCAATTCCGCCGTTGATACCGGTCAGCAAATCGACGTGGTGGGCTGGCTGCAAGTGTGGGCGATTCCCGCAGCCGGTCAGAATACTGGGGCGGAGAATTACCGCCTGGCGCGCCGAAGAAATTTACAAGCTGATACGTAGCAGCAGCATTTAGAATGGATACGATTGCTAGTCTCTCGCCGCCTGACTGCTATTATTTGACCTTGCCAAGCGGGGATGACGGTACTTTTGACGGTATCTATCGTCATAAGGATTCGCGATCCCTTGTATTCATGAGCCATGGCGGGAATCATTCGATTCCTGACTTGGCGCCAGTGTCTAGTCAGGCGTATTATTCAAACAATGATTGCCGACGAATCGACCCTCGAAGAACAGTTGATCCTGGCGCAGGCCGATTCCCGTGACATGAAGCGCACGGTGATCGCGCTACGCACGGAACTCGAAGCGGCACACGCGGAAATCCGGGCGACGACCGCGCGCGTGACCCAGGCCAACGCGGCCGAAATATCCCAACTCAAGACCACCGTCGGCGCCCTGCGCGAAGAGTTGGAGCGTGCGCACATCGAGCGCGAGAAGGCGATCCAGCACGAGCGGGTCGCCGCCAGCCAGGAAGCCCATATGCTCAAGGCCACCGCTGCCGCCTTGCGCGAGGAACTCGAACATTCGCGCGCCGAGCGCGACCACGCGGTGCAGCAGGAACGCGTCACCGGACATAACGAAATGCAGCAACTGAAGGCCACCGCGGCAGCCCTGCGCGACGAGTTGGAGCGGGCGCGGGCGGATACCGACAATGCCGTGCGTTCGGCGCTGGTCAGCGCCCAGGGCGAAATCGCCCAGTTGCGGCAGACGGTCAGCGGTTTGCGCGAAAGCCTGGAACTGGCGCAGATCGACAGGACCAATTCAGTCAATCGCGAACGCAGCCTGTTCGCCGATGAGGGCGCGCAACTGCAGAGCACCATCCAGGCCTTGCGCGACCAGATCGAAGCCTTGCGCCGGAGTTGAGCATGAATGCCGTGGATCAGCCACTGGAGCCCGCCCCCGCGAAAAAGAAGGCGCCCGAACGGGACCAGGAAGGCCGGCGCCGCCTGCGCCACCTGGAGCTGCTGCTCGAAGTCACGCGGCGCATGGCCAGCTATGGCACGCTCGACGAAGTGCTGCAGGCTCTGGTGGAAATGACCACCACCGAGCTGAATGCCGAGCGCGGTTCGCTGTTCCTCAACGACCCCGACACCAACGAACTGTATTCGCGCGTGGCGCAGGGCAACATCCAGCGCGAAATCCGCATCCTCAACACCAGCGGTATCGCCGGCTATGTCTACACCGCGGGCGAGGCGCTGATCATCGCCGACGCCTACGCCGACGACCGCTTCAACCGTTCGATCGACGAGCAGACCGGCTTCACCACGCGCAACATCCTCTGCGTGCCGATCAAGACGGTCAAGGGCGAGATCATCGGCGTGGCGCAGACGCTCAACAAGCGCAGCGGCAAGTTCACCCGGCACGACCTCAACCTGCTCGAAGCCATGACCAGCCAGGGCACGCTGGCATTGCAAAGCGCGCAGTTCATCGAACGCATGCAGGCGATCCGCCGCCAGGAAATGGAGTTCATCGACGTCGTTTCCGAAGTCACGGCCGACATCAAGCTCGGTTCGCTGCTGCAGAAGGTCATGGGCGAGGCGACGCGCCTCTTGAATGCCGAACGCTCGACGCTGTTCCTCAACGACGAGAAGACCAGCGAACTCTGGTCGGAAGTCGGTCAGGGGCTGGAATCGGTGCAGATACGCCTGCCCAATCACCTCGGCATCGCCGGCGCGGTGTTCAGTTCAGGCAAGGCGATCAACATCCCCTACGCCTACGCCGATCTGCGCTTCAATCCGGCCTTCGACAAGAAGACCGGCTATTTCACCCGCTCGATACTCTGTGTCCCTATCGTGAACAAGCACGGCAAGGTGATCGGCGTCACGCAGGTGCTGAACAAGCGCGGCGGCCCCTTCACCGGCGAGGACGAATCACGCCTGCGCGCCTTCACGGCGCAGATCTCGATCGCCCTGGAAAACGCCAAACTGTTCGCCGACGTG
>JAUYSD010000141.1 GCA_030696505.1 Sulfuritalea sp.
ATCACGTCCTGCCCGTCGTGCATCACCGGCCCGGCCGGATGGCGCAGCGCGATGTGCAGCGCGGCGCGGCCCTCGGTGTGGTTGATCGGCTCGCCGGCACGCATGCGCGCGATCCAGCCCGGCACGTCGGCGGCCTGCCACAGGGCCAGCAGTCCTGCCATGGTTTCCGTCGTGACGCGCTGCTTCGAATAGTCGAGCAGCCAGTCGTTCCAGGTGACGGAGAAATGGGAAAAGCGCTGCCGGTCGGTGGCGAACAGGTCGCGCAGATGGCTGCTGCGGTCACGCTCGGCGGCGCGGGTCAGGGCTTGCCAGGCGGCGCCCATGGCGGGTTTCATGAGCGGATTCCTAAAGCCAGAGCATCATGCCCATCTCGAAGGGATGGGTCAGCAGAGGATGGGTGGGGAACACCCGGATGCGGTATTCCATCTTGCCGCACTGGTCGGGCGTCAGATCGCGGGCAAACAGATGCTCGCCATGCTCCAGGGCCTGCTCATGCCGCAGCGAGTAGCGCCGGGCGCGGGTGCTGGTGGGTTCGCCGGGACGGGTGAATACCAATTCCACCGTCAGGTCGTCCGGACTCAGGCCGTCGAGCTGGACGGCTACCTCGAAGCGCATGGATTCGCCGTAACGGATGCGGCCGACCGAGTGGTCGATACGGCGCAGACGAATTCCGGGCCAGGCCGCGTGCACCCGGGCCTTCCAACTGGCCACCTGGCGTGCCCCGGAAAAATCGTCGGCGGAATACTTGCGCCACTGCTCGGCGGCCGGCGAATAGAACTTCCCGGCGTACTCGGTCAGCATTCGCTGCATGTTGAAGCGCGGCATGATCGAGGCGATCGAGGCCTTGGCCATCGCCACCCATTCCGGCGAATAGCCGAGCGAGGTGTTGCGGTAGTACATCGGAATCACGCTGTCCTGCAGCAGCTCGTACAGGGTGCGCGCCTCGTCGGCGTCGCGTTCGGCCGGGTCGAGCCCCTCGGCGGCCGGCTTGATCGCCCAGCCGTTCTTGCCGTCGTAGCCTTCGCCCCACCAGCCGTCGAGCACCGACAGGTTGATGGCGCCGTTGATGGCGGCCTTCATGCCGGACGTTCCCGAGGCTTCCAGCGGATAGATCGGATTGTTGAGCCAGACATCGACACCGGCCACCATGCGCCGCGCCAGGTGCAGATCGTAGCCTTCGACCAGCAGGATGCGGCCTTCGAACTCGCGCTGATGCGAGAGCTTGGCAATCTGGCGGATCAATTGCCGCCCGGGCTCGTCGGCCGGGTGCGCCTTGCCGGCAAAGATGAACAGCACCGGCCGCTTTGTATCGGAGAGTATTTCGCGCAGCCAGCCCAGATCGTTGAACAGCAGCGCGGCACGCTTGTAGGTGGCGAAGCGCCGGGCGAAGCCGATGGTCAGTACGGTCGGGTTGGCCGGGTCGGCGCTGCGCAGCAGGCGGTCCAGGTGCGCTTCCGAACCCTGGTTGCGCAGGTGTTGCTGGCGCACCCGGTTGCGCACCAGGTGCAGCAACTGGGCCTTGAGCGACTGGCGGATGCTCCAGAAGATCTGGTCGGGGATGCGGTGCACGCCGTCCCAGCAGCTGTGGTCGGTGAGGCGGTGCTGCCAGCCGAGACCGAGATGGCGATCGAAGGTTTCGTACCAGTCGGTGGCGAGGAAGGTCGGCACGTGCACCGCGTTGGTGACGTAATCCATCGGGTTCTCGGCGGCAGTGACCTGCGGCCACATCTCGCCGCAGATGCGCGCCGAGACGTCGCCATGTATGCGCGAGACGCCGTTGTGAAAGCGCGAGCCGCGCAGGGCCAGCGCCGTCATGTTGAACTCGCCGCCACCGCCGGCGCCGACGCGGCCCATGCCGAGCAGGCCGTCGCGATCGAGGCCGGCGGCCATGCAGAACTCGCTGAAGTAGTGCATGACCATCTCGTCGGCGAAGTGGTCGTGGCCGGCAGGCACCGGAGTGTGCGTGGTGAACACGGTATTGGCGGCTGCGGCCTCCAGCGCGGCGGCGAAAGGCATGTTGCGCGCGACCAGATGACGAATCCGTTCCAGTACCAGGAAAGCGGCATGGCCTTCGTTGATGTGCCAGACGGTCGGGCTCAGTCCAAGTGCTTCGAGCGCGCGCACGCCGCCGACGCCGAGCAGGATTTCCTGCTCGATGCGCGTGCGCCGGTCACCGCCGTAAAGTTGATGCGCGATGTCACGGTCGGCCTCGCTGTTTTCGTCGAGGTCGGTGTCCAGCAGATAGAGGCTGTTGTTGCCGACGCGGGCGCGCCAGATGCGCGCCCACACCGCGCGGCCAGGGAAGTTCACGGCGATGCGCAGCTCGCCGCCGCCTTCGGTGCGCACCAGTTCGATCGGCATGTCATCGAAATCGTTGTCGCCGTAATGCGCGGCCTGATTTCCCTCGCGGTCGATGGTCTGGTGGAAATAGCCCTGGCGGTAGAGCAGGCCGACGGCAACGAAGGGCAGGCGCATGTCGGAGGCGCCCTTGCAGTGGTCGCCGGCCAGGATGCCGAGGCCGCCGGAGTAGATCGGCAGGCTCTCATGAAAGCCGAATTCGGCACAGAAATACGCGATCAGGTCGTTGGCCTGCAACGGGGGTTTGCCCGGCAACTGCATTCTCGGTTCGGCATGGTAGGAATCGAAGGCCGAGAGCACGCGGTTCATGGTGCCGAGGAAGATCGGATCGTCGCCCGCGTCGTTGATCCGCTTTTGGTCGATGCGCTTGAGGAAGGCCTTGGGGCTGTGGTGCACCGCGTGCCACAGGCCGGAACTCAGGCGCGCGAACAGGGAACGGGTGGGGCGGTCCCAGCTGTACCAGAGGTTGTTGGCGAGTTCGTCGAGCCGTGCCAGTCGTGGTGGAATCTGCGGATTGACTTCGAGCTGATAGCGGGTGCCGGGCATGGTCTTGGGCTTTAGGAAATGAAGGGCGCGACGCGGTGATTCTACGTTGCGGGAAGGACCCTGAGCGTGATGCGCTGTTCAAGGCCGGCGGTGGGCGCCCAGGTCAGCGTGACGCAGACCGCCTGCATGATTTTTTCGAAACCGGCCTCGGATTGGGAGACGGTCCGGTGCGGGCGCGCCCGGAGCCGCACCGGTCGCGTTGCTTCAATTTGCAGCGCGCCGCGCAGTTCGCTGTCGTCGAGGGTGAGCCTGCGCATGCCGTCGAGTTCCAGCGCCTGGCCGAAGCCGCCGGGAATGCTGCCGTCGGCAAGTACATAGCGTCCGCCGTAACCGTCGCAACTGGGTAGCGCGAGATTGAGTTCGGTTTCGACCAGGGAGGGGAGTGCCTTGCCTGCGACGCGGAAGCTCACGCTGAGGACATCGTCCTCCAGGCGATAGGTCTTTTCGAGCTGCCAGTCGGCGTCTGCGGCGATCCAGCCGTCGGGCTGCTCGCCGGCGCGGTAGGCGTCGACCGGCTGCAACGCGCCGTCGGCAGCCGCCAGGCGTTCGAGGAAGATCCCGCGTGGCCGCGTGTCGGGTGCCGCGTCCTCGGGCAGGATGGCGTGCAGGAAGGCGACGCGGTCATGGGCCGAGACGATGCCCGTACCGGTCGTGCCGGCCTGTGCCGCCTGCGCCTGGTCGATCTTGGTGTGATAGGCCTCGGCATAGGCGCCCAGCGTGTCGCCGAAGTTGTGCGCCAGGGTCAAGCTGGACAGTTCCACCAGTGCGGCATGGCCGTCGTCGCGGACGAAGGCTTGCAGCCGGCCGTTGCGCAAGGCGGTCTCCGAGCGGCCGTCAAGGTCGAGATCGCCCTGCTCGCAGGATGCCAGCGGTGCCAGCGGCGCAAGCCCGGCTTCGAGCGCGAGCAGGTTGTTCCATACCGCGCGGCGCAGGTGGGGCAGGTAGAGGCCGCCGAACAGGCCGTGCCAGTAGGCATCGTTGGCCTGTGCCCGGTGCAGATGCTCCTGCAGAGTGGCGCTGCGCTGTGCCGCGGGCAACGCCGCCAGGCGCGCCGATGCGCCCAGCATGCGCTTGTGCATCCAGTTGGCCTCGGGGTAGCGCGACATGAAATTGCGCCAGATACCGCCGCGCAGGAAGGGCTTGTGCGCCTCGAAGCGGCCGGCCGCCTTTTCCGTCTCGACCAGGGCGTGATAGGCCGCGGCGCGCGGCGCCGGCAGCGTCCATTCGTTCATTTCGATATAGGAGGTGGTCGGTAGATAGACAATGCCGCGCGTGTTTTCGCGGGCATGGTAGTCGGCGAAGGTCTCGGTGCGGATCAAAGGCGACGCCAGCACGCCTTCGACGAACTGCGTCAGCCAGCCTTTCTCGAACACCCATTCGTAGGTCTCCGGCCAGATGCCGAACTTTTCGATGTCGTCGAAATAGATCGAGGCACGCTGACCCTGGCGCGCCAGATCTTCCAGCCAGGCCACGGCTTCGGCCGCCGGCGAAAACGGCAGGCGGTAGCGGGCGGCTTCGGAGATCGGAAACAGGTCCAGGCGCCGGCCGTCTTCCTCGGTGCTGTAGAAGCTGTCGAGCCTGGCGCCGTCTTCGCCGACGCAGAGGAAATGATAATCATCGACCGCCACATAGCGGATTCCGGTTTCCGCCAGCGCCGTCACCACCGAGGATTCCCAGACTCTTTCGGTGAGCCAGGCGCCGGCCGGGCGTGTGCCGAAGCGCCGCTCGATCTTGTCCGACAGCGTGGCGATCTGCGTCACCCGGTCGCGGTGCGGAATCGCCGCCAGCACCGGCTCGCAGTCGCCGGAGCCGAACCACTCGACCTGCCCGCGGCGGGTCATCGCGGCGAGCCGCGCCATGTCGTCGGGAAAGCGTTCGAAAAGCACGTCCAGCAGCCAGCCGGAAAAGTGCACGCTGAAGCGGAACTCCGGATAGCGCTCCATGACGCGCAGGAACATGCCGTAGCTGCGGACGTGCGCGTCGTCGATGACGGCGGGGAAATTGCCGACGGGCTGGTGGGCGTGCACACCGAACAGGAGGCTGATGGACATATTGGAGGGCTTCAGGATTCGCTGGCGCGCAACATGGTGCCGCCGGTGGCGGATTCCGATCCGGCGCAGATGGGGGTGTCGAGATGGACGGGCGGCTGCAGTTGCAGCAGGTCGTAGAGGCGCGCCAGATTGCGCCGATACAGGCTGTCGAAGGCGGCCACCGCGACGGACGGGTGATAGTCGCCGAACCACCAGAACCAGTCGGAGCTTTCGCAGATGGCCAATTGCGCTTCGACGGCGGCTACCTGCGCGGCATCGAGGCGTCCGCTGGCCAGCACCCGGTCGCAGCTTTGCTTGGCCTCGCACAGCAGATCCCAGCCGCGGTTCTTGGCCTTGTCGCCGATCCAGGTCGATAGCGTGCCATACACCCAACTCCCCGCGGTCAGGCGGGGCAGCTTGCTGGCGACCGGCGGCGTCGGCTGTGTCAGCAATGTGCTGTAAGTCGTGGTGCGGATACGCGGATGCTTGGCGAGCAGGCCGTAGAGATCGTCGAAGAAGTAGTAGCCATTATAAGGATAGTGTTCCCAGGCATTTTCGCCGTCGAGGATGATGCTGACCACCGGCGTCTCGTTCTCGGCGGCGGCGTCGAGTATGGCTTCCAGTTGCAGCACGAGATGTTGCGCGGCATCGCGGCCGTGCCATTTGGCATAGTCGAAGCCGATCAGGTCCGACAGCCGCTCGTCGCGGAAGAACAGCGTCAGGCCGGGAGCCTGCTCCAGCCGCCAGGGGTGGTAGGCGGCGCGCGGGTCGGCAATGCCGCTGGCGACCAGGCTGTTTTTCAGCACGCCTTCGCCGCTGGCGATCCAGCGGCAGCCGGCCGCCGCCAGATGCCTGACGAATTCTTCGGACACCGCGCCTTCGGCCGGCCACATGCCGACCGGCGGCGCGCCGAAACGCCGCGCGTGGCTGACGCGCGCCGCGTCGATATGCGCGAGTACGCGGCTGCGGCCGCCGGGATAGGCGGCGCTGAAGGGCAGCGGCGCATCGGGCAGGCTCTCGCGTGCGCTGCGAAAGTCGAGCATCAGCGGTGCCAGCGGATGCGTCTGCGGCGTCGATGACAGCTCCACCTGGCCGCGTTCCGCCAGCGCCCGCCAGCGCGGAATCAACCCGGCGATCAGTTCGCCGATGCTCGCCAGCAACTGGCGGCGGTCGTCCGCGCCATAGCCTTCGCCCTGGCTCATCAGTTTGGCCAGCAGCGGATTGCGCCGCCTCTCGGTTTCGCCGGTCCAGGCCAGGTGGTACCAGGTCAGCAGGTCGGAGAAGTAGGCACCCGAAAGATAGCTGTAGGCCGCCTCGCTCTCGTCGGTGAGCAGCAGATAGATGTCGTGCAGGCGTTTGTACTGGGGGAAGGGGGCCAGCATGGTGGACTGGTTGCTGCGAAAGCAGGTCGCCAGCAGCACCTGCCGGTCTGCCTCGTCGATGTGTTCCAGGTCGGGCATCGCCAGCATGCGCAGCAGCGGATCGCGAAACCGGCCGCTGGCGAACTGCTGCGCATAGTCCTCGATCTGGTCGAGCAGCACCGGCACCAGATTGACCACGCAGCGGATCTGCGGATGGCGCTCCAGATGCCCGGCCATGTCGACATAGTCCTTCATCGCATGCAGATAGACCCAGGGCAGCACGAACTCCGCGCCGGGTTCGGCCGCCGGGGCGCCAGCGCCAACTCTCTGCGTTCCTCCGGGAGCTTTCAGCGGCGCGCCATGATCGCGGTAGTCCGGCTGATGCATATGCCAGAGAAAGACCAGGTCGAGTTGTTTCATGTGCTTGGCGGGTCGGCCCGTGGTAGGCTGCGGGTCTCGGTCCAGCGCACATGATTCGCCGATTGACCGAGCATTTCGGGCGTGACCAGGGTGATGCCGCCGGCGCTGACGTGGAAGCGCTTGCGGTCGGCTTCGACGTCGTAGCCAATTGTCATGCCCTCGGGGACGCGGCAATGCTTGTCCATGACCACCCGGCGCAATTTGACGTGGCGTCCGATATCGACGTCGGGCAGGTTTACCGAATCCGCGATCTCGGCGTAGCTGTGTATATGCACCCGGGAAAACAGCAGCGAGCGGCTCACGCTGGCGCCGCTGATGATGTCGCCGCCCGATACCAGCGAATCGACGGCCATGCCGCGCCTGCCCTCGTCATCGAAGACGAACTTGGCCGGCGGCAGTTGTTCCTGGTGGGTCCAGATCGGCCATTCTTCGTCGTAGAGGTTGAGCTCGGGCGTGACCTTGGTCAGCTCCATGTTGGCCTCCCAATACGCATCGATGGTGCCGGCATCGCGCCAGTAGGGGATTCCGGTATGGTCCATGCCGACGCAGGAGTCGGCGAAATTGTGGGCATACACCCGATGGCGTTCGAGGCACTGCGCAATCAGGTCCTTGCCGAAGTCGTGCGAGGACTGGGGGTCGTCGTGGTCGCGGATCAACTGCTCGTAAAGGAACTCGGCATTGAACACATACACCCCCATGCTGGCCAGGGCGCGATCGGGGCGGCCGGGTATCGGCGGCGGATCCTTCGGCTTCTCGACGAAGGCCACGACGCGCTGCTGGTCGTCGACGTGCATGACGCCGAAATCGCTGGCCTCGGTGCGCGGCACATCGATGCAGGCCACGCTGAAATCGGCCTGGCGCTGCACATGCTCGGACAGCATGCGCGCGTAGTTCATCTTGTAGACATGATCGCCGGAGAGCACCAGCACGTACTTGGGCCGGTTGCGCCGGATCAGGCCGAGATTCTGGAACACCGCATCGGCCGTGCCGCGATACCAATACTCGCCAACCTGTTGCTGTGCCGGCAGGATATCGACGAATTCGTGAAAGCGGCCGTCGAGAAAGCTCCAGCCGCGCTGCAGGTGCTGGATCAGGCTCTGCGCCTTGTACTGGGTGGCGACGCCGATGCGGCGGATACCGGAATTGACGCAATTCGACAGCGTGAAGTCGATGATGCGGAATTTGCCGCCGAAAGGCACTGCCGGCTTCGAGCGCGAGTCGGTGAGCTGCATCAGGCGGCTGCCGCGACCACCGGCCAGCACGATGCCGAAAGTATTGCGGGCGATCTCGGCGGCTCTCATGGGCATGCCTCCGGTACGGATGAATACCCAACGGTCCAACTGCCGCCTAGTTCCAGAATCGATTGCATGGGGCTTTCTCCATAGCGGCTACAATCCGCACGATAGCAAAAAAACTCTTCGAATATATATCCATGTCGAATCCTTCCTGCGCCGCGCTGCTCGCAGCGCGTGAACATGATCCGTTCTCGGTGCTCGGCCTGCATGCCGAGGGTGCCGGCTGGCGTCTGCGCGTGTTGCGGCCGCAGGCCCGGTCGATCGCGGTGGAGCTGGCGGATGGCAGCTGGGGGAAGCTCGCGCGCCGCGGCGGCAGCGACCTGTTCGAGTGGCAGGGAAGTACGCCGCCGCCGCGGCCGTGGCGGCTCAACATCGATGGCGTGACGCACTACGATGCCTATGCCTTCGCGCCGCAAGTGCCGAGCGACGACCTGTACCTGTTCAATGCCGGCCGTCTGCGCCAGGCCTGGCGCACCCTGGGGGCGCTGGCGGAAACCCGCGACGGCATCGCCGGCGTCTGCTTTCGCGTCTGGGCGCCCAATGCCGAACGGGTTTCGGTGGTGGGCGCCTTCAATGGCTGGGACGGCCGCGTGCATCCGATGGCGACTCTGGGCGCATCCGGGGTCTGGGAACTGTTCATTCCCGAACTGCCCGCCGGCGCGCTGTACCGCTTCGAGCTGCGGGTGCGCGGCAGCGGCGCGCTGCGCCTGAAGAGCGACCCGTATGCGCGCGCCTTCGAGCGGCGTCCGGCGACGGCCTGTTGCGTGACCCCGGATTCGGCGCACGTCTGGCACGACGCCGGCTGGATGCAGGCGCGCGCAGCGCGCGACTGGCAGGCGGCGCCGATGAGCACCTACGAAATGCATCTGGGCAGCTGGATGCGCCATCCCGATCGCAGCTTCTACAGCTACCGCGAGCTGGCGGCGCGCCTGGTGCCCTATCTGGTCGAGCTGGGCTATACCCACGTCGAATTCATGCCGCTGATGGAGCATCCGCTCGACGAATCCTGGGGCTATCAATGCACCGGGTTCTTCGCCCCGAGTTCGCGTTTCGGCAGCCCCGACGAGTTGCGCTTCCTGATCGACAGCCTGCACCAGGCCGGCATCGGCGTGATCCTTGACTGGGTGCCCGGCCACTTTCCGGCCGACGACTGGGCGCTGGCGCATTTTGACGGCACGGCGCTCTACGAGCACCAGGACCCGCGGCAGAAAATGCATCCCGACTGGGGCACGCACGTCTTCAACTACGGCCGCAACGAGGTCAGGAGCTTCCTGCTTTCCTCGGCGTATTACTGGCTGTCCGAGTTCCACGTCGACGCCTTGCGGGTTGATGCCGTGGCCTCGATGATCTATCTCGACTACTCGCGCAAGCCCGGCGAATGGACGCCGAACGTCCATGGCGGGCGCGAGAACCTCGAAGCGATCGCCTTCCTGCGCGAACTCAATGAAATGGTGCATGGCGAATTCGCCGGTGCGCTGACCATTGCCGAGGAGTCCACGGCCTGGCCCATGGTGTCGCGGCCGACCTGGCTGGGCGGCCTGGGTTTCTCGATGAAATGGAACATGGGCTGGATGAACGACACGCTGGACTACATGGCGCACGATCCGGTGTATCGCCGCTACCAGCATGAGCGCCTGACCTTCGGCCAGCTCTACGCCTACACCGAGAACTTCGTGCTGCCGCTGTCGCACGACGAAGTGGTGCACGGCAAGAGTTCCCTGCTGGGCAAGATGCCGGGCGACGAATGGCAGCGCTTCGCCAATCTGCGCCTGCTGCTGGCTTACCAGATGATGGCGCCGGGCAAGAAGCTGCAGTTCATGGGCGCCGAACTCGGGCAGCCCTGGGAATGGCGGGCCGGCGAGGAACTGCCCTGGCATCTGCTGCAATACTCCTTGCATGACGGAGTCAAGAACCTGGTGGCCGAACTTAACCGGCTTTACGTGAATGAACCGTCCTTGCATGAACTCGACTTCTCCGCCGCGGGATTTCAGTGGATCGACTGCCATGATGCCGATCAGTCGGTGGTGAGCTGGCTGCGTCGCGCGCGCGACGGCCGCCATGCCGTGGTGGTGCTGAACTTCACGCCGGTGCCGCGCCACAACTACCGCCTTGGCGTGCCGCAGGCGCAGGATTACCTGGAACGGCTCAACACCGATTCGGCGCACTACGGCGGCAGCGACCTGGGCAACGGCGGCCGCGTCAGCGCCACTGCGGTGCCCTGGATGGGTTTCCCCGCTTCGCTTGCGCTGAGCTTGCCGCCGCTGGCGGGACTGGTGCTGCTGCCGGCCTGAGGGTTCGCGCCGGACCTAGCCGCCCAGGCGGCCTTGCGCCAACAGGCGGTCGATCTCGGCCTCGGCCTGCACCCAGTCTTCGAGCGGGTTGCCCGGCGCAAAACCGCGCCGCTCGGCGATGTAATAAGCCGCCATCTCGATGTAATTCCTGCGTTGCTCGGGCGGGACGCCTTTGGCTTTCTTCGCACGCACAGCCGCCGCCTTGGGCGGCGCTTTGGCGGCCACCGGCTTTGCCGCGACTTTCTTCGCCGCCGGCTCCGGCTTCTTCACCGCTGCTGCCTTGGCCGGGGCTTTTGCCTTGGCCGGAGCCTTCGGCTTGGCCGCAGCCACCCGTTTCGCCGGGGCCGCAGGTTTTGCGGACGCGCTCTTGGTGGTGTTCTTTGGACTCGTCATAGATATCTCTCCTCCGGGTTGTCAAAACCTGGCTGCCATATTGCGCCTGCCATATGACAGCCTATTGACGATGGTCAAGGCTTATGTGATGGGGGTGCCAGATGCAGCGCCCCCTGGAGTCCCAGCAGCGGATCGGTGGCAACGTGGATCGGCATGCGCGCGGCGATATCGGCGTGCTCGGCTTTGGCATTGAAGGCGGCGAGGAAGCCGCTCTGGTGCAGCAGCGGCAGCAGCTTGGCGGCGATGCCGCCGGCCAGGAAAACCCCGCCGCGCGCCAGACAGGTCAGCGCCATGTCGCCGGCAAAGGCGCCATAGGCGGCGAGGAACAGTTCCAGCGCGCGGCGCTCGGCGCCGTCCGGGTGGATCAGCGCCTGCGCGGCGATCTCATCGGGGGGCACATTCACGCCGGCGACGAACTCATGGATGGCGGTCAGCCCCGGACCCGAAACCACCCGTTCCCAGGTGACGCGGCCGTGCCGCGTCTGGAGAAAAGTCCACAAGGCCATCTGCTGCGCGTCGGCCGGGGCGAAGGCGACATGGCCGCCCTCGCCGGCAAGAATGCGCCAGCCTGCGTCCTGCGGCAGGACGATGGCCATGCCGAGGCCGGTGCCGGCACCGACCACGAGGCAGGGGGCGCTCGCCAGCGGCTCGCCCTGCTGCAGGGTCAGCAAATGCGCCGCGGAAGAGTTCACGGCGCCCATTGCGGCGGCGGCGAAGTCATTCACCAGGCGCAAGCCGGGCAAGCCGAAGCGGGACGACAAGGCGTCGCTGTCGATGCGCCAGGGCAGGTTGGTCAGTCGTGCACAGCGGCCGTCATCGGCGATCGGGCCGGCCACGGCGAGGCAGCCGCCCTCGATCCGCGCGGCGTCGGTCTGCGTGTCGGCGAGGAAGCCTGCGAGCAGGCTGGCGAAATCCTGAAAGTTGGCGTTGGCGTAACGGCGATCGACAATCAGTCCGCTGTCGTCTGCCAGACCGAGCAGGGTCTTGGTGCCGCCAATATCGCCGCAAAGGAGAAATGGCTTTCCCCCCAGCCCCCTTTCCGCGAAAGGAGGTGATGATGGTTCGTCGGCTTTGCCTCCTCCGGCGATGGACGGTCCCGCCTTGGGGCGGCCCGGCGGCGGGACGTTCACACCGCCACCGGTGCCGGAATATGCGCATCGGGCGCATAGCCTTCGAGGCTGAAATCCTCGTAGCGGAAGCCGAAGATGTCCGTCACCTCGGGGTTCAGTTTCATGGTCGGCCGTTGGCGCGGCTCGCGCGCAAGCTGCAGCCGGGCCTGTTCGAGATGATTCGAGTAGAGGTGGCAGTCGCCGCCGGTCCACACGAAATCGCCCGGCGTCAGGTCGCAGACCTGGGCCACCATCAGGGTGAACAGCGCATAGGAGGCGATGTTGAAGGGCACGCCGAGGAAGATGTCGGCGCTGCGCTGGTAGAGCTGGCACGACAGCTTTCCGTCGGCGACGTAGAACTGAAACAGGGCGTGGCAGGGCGGCAGCTTCATCTGCGGGATGTCGGCCGGGTTCCAGGCCGAAACGATGTGTCGGCGCGAATCCGGATTCTTCTGCAGGCCTTCGATCAATTGCGTGATCTGGTCGATTTCCCCGCCGGGGTTGGCCACTGAGGCGGCTGGCCAGTGACGCCACTGGTGGCCGTAGACCGGACCGAGGTCGCCCTTGGCGTCGGCCCAGTCGTCCCAGATTGAGATGCCGTTTTCCTTGAGGTAACGGATGTTGGTGTCGCCCTGGAGGAACCACAGCAGTTCGTGGATGATCGAGCGCAGATGGAGCTTTTTGGTGGTCAGTAGCGGAAAGCCCTCGGCCAGATCGAAGCGCATCTGCCAGCCGAACACCGAGCGGGTGCCGGTGCCGGTCCGGTCGGATTTCTCATGCCCGTGGTCGAGCACGTGGCGCATCAGGTCGAGGTAGGGACGCATGGCTTTGGGCGGCAGGACTTATAATCGACCGCACATTTTAGAGGCTATTCCGCCGGGAAACATCCATGACGCTTTCTCGCAGCGCATTGCAGCAGGCACGCGGGCCGACGCGGGAATGACACGGCCAATGCGACCGGCTATCCTGTAGCCCTACACACGCTCATGGCTTCGATAAATTACCTCACATCATGAAACACCGCGACGTCGTGGTGCCTCAAGCTGGCAAATGGGCCCGCCCCTCCCGTCCTCCCCTCACGGGGAGGCTATCAGTTGGCTCGCTGTGCTCGATCCTGACACAACGCGCTTGGCGACGTATTTCACATTAACTAAGACTAAGTACTGAAGACCAAACTCCATGCTCGGATTCTTCTCCAACAAGCAGCCCGCCCATCCGCTGGCCGACCCGCGCGAAGCCAAGGACGTCCTGGCCGGGATCGCCGGCCGCGAGCCGCTCGATGCCATGGAAGACGCCAGTGCCTGGCTGGAGTCGATCGCCGCCGACGAGAGTTTCAAGCTGGCGCAACGCCTGGACATCATCTTCAAGCTCGACGAAGCTGCGGCGGCGCAGGCGCGTCGTCTCGGCCGCGACTATCCGTCCCTGAGTGCCGCCAGCCGCTCCCAGGAAACACGGCAGTGGGAAGCCGGCCACGGCTATTGGCAATTGCTGGTCGACGCCTATGGCGATTGCCTTGCCCGCTATCGCGCGGGGGGAAAGGACGGCGATGCCATCCGGCCCCAACTGCCCTTGCTCTACGCCCGCTTGATGGATGCACTGGCGGCCCAGTTCAAGTGGAAACAGTTTCGCTACGGGCCCGTCGATGCCCAGTTCTGGGCGACGCTGGGCGGCATCTATCTCGCGGCGGTCGAGGCAAAAGTCGAACAGAAGTCGCTGCAGTTGTATGCCGGTACCCCGGATACCACGATTGAGGCGGTATACCTCAAGGTGCTGGTATTCCAGGCGACATCGATGGACAAGCTGCAGCCCCTGGAGATAGAGCTAGGCGAGCGCCTCATCGCCTACTTCCTGCCCCACTTTGCGCTGATTCGCGAGCTGCGGCCGGATAACGTGTATTGGGTGGATGCCGCCAAACCGCTGCCGCCGACGCGGCTCGCAAAATTGCCGGAAGTGACGCCGACCCTGCGTTTCTTCAACGGCGTACGCGCCATGGAAGCCGTGGAAAAGACCATGGCGCAGATTCGCGCCGAGGGGCGCGTGCCGCCGGACATCAACTTGGGGGCGCAATACGCCGCCGAAACCGTGCTGCCGGTGCTGCAACACCTGGCGCTGTGCTGGGCGCCCAAACCACCGATGCGCAGCACGGCGCGGCGCCGCATCAGTTCGCCGCTGAGAGCCGTGAATGGCCTGGCCGCCGTGCACAAGCGGCTTTCGGGACGGGCCAATGGCAGCGATGGAATCGAATCCTGGGCGGTCGACGATGTCAGCCTGGGCGGTCTCGGCGCGAGCGTGAGCATTTCGCGCAACGACTGGATCCGTGTCGGCTGCCTTGTCGGCCTGCAACCCGACGGCGGCGAGAACTGGCTGGTCGGCATCGTGCGCCGCTATGTGCGCTCGGCACCGAACCAGGGTTCGGTCGGCGTCGAAACCATCTCGAAATCGCCGCGCGCCGTACTCGCCGATGCCGGTGGACTATGGACCGAGGCGCTGCTGCTGGATGTGCCCCAAGTCGGCGAATACGCCCGCATGGCCCTGCCGCCCGATGCGCTCGAAGACAAGGTGGCGCTGGTGTTTTCGCTCGACGACAAGACCGCGCGCCTGCATCCGCGCGAGACGCTGGCCAAGGGCACCGACTATGTCATCGCCAACTTCTTCGTGCAGTCCTTCAGCTGAACTTTCCGGCCCGCAGGCCGGCGCTCGGGCTTAGGCGGCGCCCAGCGCGCGCTCGATCCGCGTATCGGCTTCGCGCGCCAGTGCGGTGAGCTTCTCGTCGCCGAGGATGCGCATCATGCCGGAGGGCGCGGCGAACTCCAGCGAAATCTTGCCCGGCGCGACTTCGCGCACCACCGCGTTGCAGGGCAGCAGGCTGGCGACGTCGGAGTTGGCCACGTAGGCCTCGTAGGCGAGGGTCGGATTGCAGGCGCCGAGGATCACCGTGGGCACGATGTCCTTGCCGGTCTTTTCCTTGATCTTGCTGTGCATGTCGATGCGCGTCAGGATGCCGAAGCCCTCCGCGCCGAGTGCCTTGGTCGCCCGCTCGATGGCATGGTCGAGCGTGTCCGTAATTTCGCGTTTGAAGTTGATGGCGTTCATGAGATTTCTCCGTGGAAAGGGTAGTGGAAGTTCAACCGGGTCGACTGAGCGGGCTGCTGTTGCTGCGGAATGGACATCATTTGGCCGGGCGGATCGCCGACTTCGGGCGGAAGGCCTTGACCACGGACTCGTCGGTCTCGACGTAAGGGCCGCCGATCAGGTCTAGGCAGTAGGGCACCGCGGCGAAGATGCCCGGCACCCGCTGCTGGCCCTGCGCATCCTTGACGCCTTCGAGCGTTTCCCTGATCGACTTCGGCTGGCCGGGGAGATTGAGGATCAGCGATTTCCCCCGGATTACGCCGACCTGGCGCGACAGGATCGCAGTCGGCACGAAGGCCAGCGAGATCTGCCGCATCTGTTCGCCGAAGCCGGGCATGAGCTTGTGCGCCACGGCCAGCGTGGCCTCCGGCGTCACGTCGCGCAGCGCGGGGCCGGTGCCGCCGGTGGTCAGCACCAGGTGGCAGCCGGCGCTGTCGCAAAGTTCGATCAGGGTTTGCTCGATCACCGCCTGCTCGTCGGGGATCAGTCGCGTCTCCATGCGCCACGGCGAGCTCAATGCCTGGCCGAACCATTCCTGCAGCGCGGGTATGCCCTTGTCTTCATAGACGCCGCTCGAGGCGCGGTCGGAAATCGATACGAGGCCGATCAGCAGTTCATCAGTCATGGCTTCTCCGCAGGGCCGCCCCAAGGAGAAGCAGCCAAAACATGGAGCGGGCAAAGCCCGCGAACAATAGTCGCCCACTTCCTTGGGAAGGGGGATGGGGGGAAGGTCATCTTATTCCTTGAGAAAGTTATAAAGCCGGCCGAGGTATTCGTTGAGCGCCCAGCGGCTGCGCACCAGTGCGCTGGGCAGCAGGTTCTCGACCAGCGAGGGCGATCCGGTGCTGAAGGCCGTCGGCGCCGGTATGACCTGCAGCCCCTGCTTTTCGAACAGCGCGATCGCACGCGGCAGATGCCAGCCGTGGCTGACCAGGGCGATGCGCGTGACGCCCGCGGCTTTCAGCAGCGGCGCGGAGAGGCTGGCGTTCTCCGCGGTGTCGCGCGAGGCGGTTTCGGCCCAGCGCACCTTGACGCCGAAGTCCTGTTGCAGCGCTTCGCGCATGGATTCGGCCTCGGGTCGGCTGCCGTAGGGCGCGCCGCCGCTGACCAGCAGCGGCAGGCCGGATTGCCGCGCCAGCCGCGCGCCGTAGCGCAGGCGCTCCAGCGTGGTGTAGCCGACGGTGTCGCCGCCGTATTCGGGCGCCGCGTGATACGAGCCGCCGCCGAGTATCACGATGGCCTGGACGCGTCGCAACTGCTCCGGCGCGATCGGCGGATGGGGTTCCAGCGGCGCCATCAGCGCGTTGCCGACGAAGGGCAGCGACAGTAGCAGCAGGCCCAACAGCGAGAGCGTCGCCAGCCAGCGGCCGCCGTGCTGCCAGCGCCAACTCTTGGCGCGCGTCAGCCACAGGCCGCACAGCGCGAGCAGCAGCGGCCCGGCGGGCGGCAGGATCAGGGCGGCGAGGAGTTTCTTCAGCAGAAACATGGCTGGGAGCGGGGCTTGATCGCGTATTATGCGAGACGGCAGGGCCGCTATTATCGACGCAAATTACCCTGATCACGAATCATGACGGATCGCCAATTCGGTATCGAAACACTCTGCCTGCATGCCGGCGCCCAGCCGGACGCGGCGACTGGCGCACGGGCGCTGCCGATCCACCAGACCACGTCCTTCGTCTTCGATTCGGCCGAGCATGCGGCCAGCCTGTTCAACCTGCAAACCTTCGGCAACGTCTATTCGCGCATCGGCAATCCGACCGTCGCCGCCTTCGAGGAGCGCATGGCGGCGCTCGAAGGCGGCCGTGCCGCGGTCGCCGCGGCCACCGGTCTGGCGGCGCAGATCGTCGCGCTGCTGACCCTGTGCGAGGCCGGCGACCACATCGTCGCGGCACGCTCGCTCTACGGCGGCAGTTTTTCGCAGCTCGACGTCAGCTTGCGCAAGCTGGGCATAGAGACCAGTTTCGTCGATGCCGACGATCCCGAGAATTTCCGCGCCGCGCTGACCGCCAGGACCCGCTGCGTGTTCGCCGAGACCGTCGCCAATCCGCGGCTCAACGTGCTCGACATCGCCGCGGTGGCGGCCGTCGCCCACGCCCATGGCGTGCCGCTGATCATCGACAACACGGTGCCCTCGCCCTACCTGTGTCGGCCCTTCGAGCACGGCGCCGACATCATCGTGCACTCGGCGACCAAGTTCCTCGGCGGCCACGGCACGACCCTGGGCGGAGTGGTGATCGAATCCGGCAAATTCGACTGGGGCAATGGCAAGTTCCCCGGCATGACCGAGCCCTCGGCCGGCTATCACGGCGTCAAGTTCTTTGAAACCTTCGGCGATTTCGGCTTCACCATGAAGGCGCGCATGGAAACCCTGCGCACCTTCGGTCCCGCGCTGTCGCCGTTTTCGGCCTGGCAGTTGATGCAGGGCATCGAGACCCTGCCGCTGCGCATGGACCGGCATTGCGAAAATGCCTTGGCCGTGGCGCGCCATCTCGAATACCATCCGCGCGTGGCCTGGGTCAATTACCCGGGCCTGCCCGCCAGCCCCAGCTACGCGCTGGCGCAGCGCTACCTCGGCACGCCGCGACATGCGGGCGCGGGGGCGATCCTCAGCTTTGGCGTCAAGGGTGGCCAGGCCGCCGGCGAGCGCTTCATCGACGCCCTGCAGTTCTGCTCCCACCTGGCCAATATCGGCGATGCAAAGACGCTGGTGATCCATCCTGCCTCGACCACCCATCGGCAACTTTCCGAGCCCGACCAGCGCGCCTCCGGCGTCACGCCGGACATGGTGCGCCTGTCGGTCGGGTTGGAGACCCTCGACGACATCCTTTGGGACATCGACCAGGCGCTGGAGCGCTGCGCATGACGGCCGGGCGGCAATGAACCAGACGCCGCTTGACGACGCCGAGGCAACGCCCGCGGATTCCCGCCGCAAGCGCCTGGTGAACAGCGTTATTGTCGTCGCCCTGCTGGTGGTGGGCGTGCTGGGCAGCGTCGCGATGCTGTATCAGCTTTACGGCACGGGCGATCAGGCCAAGGCCACTTCGTCGCCCAAGCCGGCCGGCGCCGCGGTCGAGTCCGCAGCACCGGTCGTGGCACCTGCCGCGGCGGCCGGCAAGGGCCGTTTCGCCCTGCGGCTGCATGCCTTCAGCGATGTCGCGACGGCCGAGGATCTGCGCGGGAAGCTGGACGCATTGCAGATTCCCTCGACCCTCAGCGTCGAGGCGAAGGTTCAGGTCGGCCCGTTCAAATCCAGGGAAGAAGCCGAAGCCGCCCGGGCCAAACTGAAGGAACTGGGCATCTACGGCGGCGAACTGGTCACCCTCAAATAGGACAAAATCATGAGTCGAAAAATCATTGCCACCACTGCCGCGCCGGCGGCGATCGGCACCTACTCTCAGGCGGTGCAGGTCGGCAACACGGTCTATATGTCGGGCCAGATCGGCCTCGATCCGGCGACCATGCAGATGGTCGAGGGCATCGACGCGCAGATCGTGCGCGTCTTCGAGAACCTCAAGGCCGTCGCCGAGGCGGCCGGCGCCACGCTGAACGATGCGGTCAAGCTCAACATCTACCTGACCGACCTGGCCAACTTCGCCAAGGTGAACGAAACCATGGCGAAGTATCTGCGCGAGCCCTTCCCGGCCCGCGCTGCGGTGGGCGTCAAGGAACTGCCGCGCGGCGCCCTGGTCGAGGCGGACGCCGTGCTCGTCCTTGGCTGACCAGCCGGCCGCCAACACCCTCGCGGCCCGGCTGGCGCGGCTCGGCCTGCGCAGCGACGCCGATTTCGTCCTGCACCTGCCGCTGCGCTACGAAGACGAAACCCGCATCACGCCGCTCGCCGACGCGCGGCCCGGCATCGCGGCGCAGTTCGAGGTCGCGGTGGTCGCCAGCGAGATCGCCTACCGGCCACGCCGCCAGTTGCTGGCGCGGGTCAGGGACGGCAGTGCGGCGCTGTCGCTGAGGTTCCTGAATTTCTATCCGAGTCAGCAGAAAGTGCTGCAGTCCGGCGCGCGCCTGCGGATCTTCGGCGAGGTGCATGAGGGCTATCTCGGCCCCGAGATCATCCATCCGCGCTTCCATATGGTCGGCGCCGGCGAGCCGCTGCCGGAGCGCCTGACGCCGGTCTATCCGACCACCGCCGGACTCGGCCAGGCGACGCTGCGGCGCCTGATCGAACGCGCCCTGGCACGCGCCGACCTGGCCGACACGCTGGCGCCCGAACTGCGTCAGCGCCTGGACCTGCCCGAATTTGCCGATGCGATCCGCCTGCTGCACACGCCGCCGCCCGAGATGACCCAGGCCGCGCTGGAAGCCCGCGAGCATCCGGCCTGGCGCCGCGTGCAGTTCGACGAACTGCTGGCGCAGCAGCTCAGCCTGCGCCGCGCCTACAGCGCCAGGCGCGCGCGCGGCGCGCCGCCTTTGGTGGCGAATGCGACGCTGACCGGCGCGCTGCTCGCGGCGCTGCCTTTCGCTTTGACCCGTGCGCAGCAGCGCGCCTGGCGCGAGATCGCCGCTGATCTCGGCCAGCCGCATCCGATGCAGCGCCTGCTGCAGGGCGACGTCGGCAGCGGCAAGACCGTGGTCGCCGCGCTGGCCATGCTGCATGCAGTGGAAGCCGGGTACCAGGCGGCGCTGATGGCGCCCACCGAAATCCTCGCCGAGCAGCATTACCGCAAGCTCGCGGCTTGGCTGCAGCCACTCGGCATCGAGGTCGCCTGGCTCACCGGCAGCCTCAGGAAGCGCGAGAAGGAAGCCGCGATCGCAAGAGTTGGCGCTGGCGACACGCCGATCGCGATCGGCACCCATGCCCTGATCGAAGACAAGGTGGAGTTCGCCCGGCTGGGGCTGGCCATCGTCGACGAGCAGCACCGTTTCGGTGTGCGCCAGCGTCTGGCGCTCAAGGAGAAAGGCAGCTTCGCGCACCAGCTGGCGATGTCGGCGACGCCGATTCCGCGCACCCTGGCCATGAGCTATTACGCCGACCTCGACGTCTCGGTGCTCGACGAACTGCCGCCGGGGCGCAGCCCGGTCACCACCAAGCTGGTCGCCGAAGCGCGCCGCGACCAGGTCCTGACGCGCGTGCACGAAGCCTGCCGCGGCGGGCGCCAGGCCTACTGGGTCTGCCCTTTGATTGAAGAGAGTGAAACCCTGCAGTTGAAGACGGCGGAGGAAACCTATGCGCGGCTCGTCGCCGAGCTGCCCGATCTGCGCATCGGCCTGGTGCATGGCCGGCTCAAGGCCGCCGACAAGGCCGCGGTGATGGCCGCCTTCGTCGCCAACGAGATCCAGGTGCTGGTGGCCACCACGGTGATCGAGGTCGGCGTCGATGTGCCCAATGCCAGCCTGATGGTGATCGAACATGCCGAGCGCTTCGGCCTCGCGCAACTGCACCAGCTGCGCGGCCGCGTCGGCCGCGGCGCGGCGCAATCGGCCTGCATCCTGCTCTACGCCCAGCCGCTGGGCGAGCTGGCGCGGGCGCGGCTGAAGGTGATCTACGAAAGCACCGACGGCTTCGCCATCGCGCGCGAAGACCTGCGCCTGCGCGGCCCCGGCGAGTTCGTAGGCAGCAGGCAAAGCGGCCTGCCGCTCTTGCGCTACGCCGACCTGGAAGACGCGGCGCTGGTCGAGCAGGCGCGCGCCGTCGCCGAGGACATGCTGCAGGCCGCACCGGAGCGGGCCGAGGCCCATCTGCAGCGCTGGTTGGGCGGGCGCGAGGAACTGCTGAAAGCCTGAGTTGTTGACGTCAAATACACAGCGCGCCCTGTGATATTCGAGCGCAGCGAGCCAACCAGGAACCCCCCGGGAGGGGGGCGAAGGGGGGCGGGCGTTTGAGAAGATCTGACTTTCATGATGCGGGAGATGTTTTCCGCATCATGAAAGTTAGACTGCGGCATTGTCGGGACTGGAGCCACTCATGAATGACCGCGTTCGCCACCTGCTGGCCCAGATATCCGCGCTCGAAGAGGATTTGCGCCTGGCGCTCCACGAACAGGAAGACGGCGTGCTGTTCCAGATCAAGGGCAAGCGCGTCGAGTTCGAGCAGTCGATCAGGCAGGCGCATCTGCGGCTCAAGACGGGTTTTTTCCACTGGCTGGTCACCTACCGTCCGCAGAACCTGATCACCGGACCGGTCATCTACTCCATGATCGTGCCGCTGGCGCTGCTCGATCTTTGCGTCAGTTTCTACCAGGCCGTGTGTTTCCCGATCTACGGCGTGGCCAAGGCGCACCGCGGCGACTACATCGTGTTCGACCGGCAGCAGCTCGAATATCTGAATTTCGTCGAGAAATTCCATTGCACCTATTGCGCCTATGGCACCGGCCTGATTGCCTACGTCGCCGAAATCGTAGCGCGCACCGAAGAGTATTTCTGTCCGATCAAGCATGCGCGCAGGATGCTCGGCACCCATGCGCGCTATGCGCGCTTCCTGGACTTCGGCGACGCTGCCGACTACGAGAGGCGGCTCGAGGAGTTTCGCGTCGGCCTCGGCGGGGAAAAGTGAATGCAGGCAGCCGGCGCTGCGCGACCATGGACAATTGCAGACCTGGCTCGGGGCAGTCCGGCCGGCGGTAAAATCGCCGCATGAAATTCACCGAACTCAAACACCGCCTCGGCCTCTACGAAAAACTCATGCGGCTGGACAAGCCGATCGGCACGTTGCTGCTGCTGTGGCCTACGCTGTGGGCGCTGTGGCTGGCGACCCGCGGTCAGCCGCACTGGATGCTGGTCTGGATCTTCGCCCTCGGCACGCTGCTGATGCGCTCGGCCGGCTGCGTCATCAACGACTATGCCGACCGCGATTTCGATCCCCACGTCGAGCGCACCAGGGAAAGGCCGCTGGCGGCGCGCGTGGTGTCGGTGCGCGAGGCGCTGGTGCTGGCCGGCATACTGATTTTTTGCGCCTTCCTGCTGATCCTGCCGATCTTCCGCGAGGTCTGGTGGCTGGCGCTGATCGCCGTGTTTCTCGCCGCCAGCTATCCCTTCACCAAGCGCTTCTTCGCCCTGCCGCAGGCCTATCTCGGCATCGCCTTCGGCTTCGGCATACCGATGGCCTTCGCCGCGGCGACCGGCGAGGTCGGCGCCCTGGGCTGGACGCTGCTGGTCGCCAATATCTTCTGGGCCCTTGCCTACGACACCGAGTACGCGATGGTCGACCGCGAGGACGATCTCAAGATCGGCATCCACACCGCCGCGATCACCTTCGGCCGCTTCGACGTGGCGGCGGTGATGCTCTGCTACGCCGCGACGCTCGCCATCCTGGCCGCGGTTGGCTGGGGGCTGGGCTTCGGCGCCGGCTATTTCGGCGGTTTGGCGCTCGCCGCGGCGCTGGCCGGCTATCACTACACGCTGATCCGCGAACGCCGCCGCGACGGCTGCTTTGCAGCTTTCCGTCACAACAATTGGTTCGGTGCGGCGATCTTCGCCGGCATCGTCGCCGAACTCAATCTGCTGCCCTGGCTGGCGCAGTGACGCGCCCGCGGCTCACGAAGCGGTCGCTTCGTCGCGGCTGTCTTCCTGCCCGTTCGCAGTAATCACCTTGCTCAGGGCGGCGCGCAGGCGCGCCGGCTTGATGGGTTTGTGCAGCATGATGAGCCGGGCTTCGCGGGCCGCCTGCAAGGCGGCCTGGCTCGTATCCCCGGTGATCAGCAGCGCCGGCAGCTGGCTGCCGTAACGGGCGCGCAGCGCGGCGATCGCATCTATGCCATTGCCCTGGCCGGGCAA